>SLGK01000022.1 GCA_007123775.1 Anaerolineae bacterium
ATCAGCAGCAGGGCCACCACCGGCACCCAATTCGGATTCTGAATCTCCCCGTTGACTAACGGCCGTTTCTCCGTGCGTCCCATAGAACCGTCAGAATGGCGTTCCCAATATTGGTTCAGGGCCGAAGCCCCGGCCGCCGCCATGCCGCCGGTGATCCAGGTCAGGGCCAAGACGCTCAGCCCCGGCCAGCCCTCGGCCGCCAGGAACGCGCCGCCGGTAGCCGCCACCAGCAGCAAAAAGACGATTCTCAGTTTGAACAAAACAACGATGGTATGCCAGGTCTGTTGCAGCCGTGATCGGGCTGTGAAGGCCTGGCCCGGCAGGGGATTGATAGCAATGTTGGTTGCCACTTTTGGCTCGGACAGGTCGGGTAAGGACATGATACCTCCGCAGCCAAAAACGGCCGCTTACATTCTTAATGTCATTGTAACAAGCTTCACAAACAGAAACAAACCGAAAAAGCAACGGCTCAGTTTATATTCACCAGCGTTCGGCAACGTTTCAACCGGCAATGGCCCTCTTTTTGACATAAGCACAGCGCAACTGTCCCCAGAACTTAGAGGGCGAACCAGTACCATTATACGATTGGACCATTTGTCACATTGCCTTATAATTATGTCTACATATGTTGGCATCTAAGCCTACAAGTAGCTGTTTTTTGGCATACAGGTACTCAGGCGATTTTCTTTTTTACTGCTGTTGTCGAGATTATGGGTAGACGTCTTGGGCAAGCCGGCCGTTTCTTGTGGTCCTTGCTCCTCCTTCCAGTACGGATATTGCGGCGATTGGGTCAGACCCGCCTGGGCCAATGGATAAATAGAGCCGCCTCTAAACTGTTTGGCCCACCCTGGCGTCTGCTGGGACGAATGGGGTTGGCTTTGCGTCGCTTGCTCACCCTCTTTATCTGGCGTCCGCTGCATTTCCTCATTTATCCCTTTTTCTATCTGGCACACCGGGGTGGGCGCTGGCTCTGGCAGAATTTGCCCCGCTTTGTTCGCTTTTGGGGACGGGTCGGGCTGGCCTGGCGCAAGTTGCTGACCTGGTTCATCTGGCGGCCGTTCTGGTGGCTGACGAAGCCGCTGCGCTGGTTGCTGCACTGGCTGTGGCTTAAGTTAAAAGCGGTCGTTAGCCGGGTGTGGCAGGCTACAGAACCCCGGCGGCGCATCTGGGGACGGCGACTGGCTTCCCGGCGCCAGATGTGGTTGGCCCGAATGCGCTTGCTGTGGCGACGGCCGTCGCGTCCCGCCAACGCTCTTATTTTGCCTGCTGCCCCCAGTCTGGTTAATCCCGGGGTGCGGTTGCTGCGCTATGCCACCGTCATGCTCAGCCTATCCGCCATCCTGGTCGTTAGCTTTATCGCCCTGCAGGATGATCCGGCCGTTCAAGTGGCGGCCAGTGACGACGGTTCCTTTGTGCCCCGCGTCGTCATTATTACCGCTACACCCCAACCGGTGACGCCAACGCCGGAACCAACGCCTGAACCGCAGATTACCCCCTGGCCTACGCCCGATCCCCTGACCGGCGGTGGGACGCTGGCCTTTACGCTGCGGCAAAACGGCCGTTCCGACATCTACCTCCTGCCCATTGGCCAGAGCGAACCGGTGCGCCTGACTTACCACGAGGCCCCCGACCGGCAGCCGGCCTGGCGACCTGACGGCCGTGCCCTGGCCTTTAGCTCCAAACGCAGCGGCTACTGGAACATCTACGTCCACGATTTTGCCACCGGCCAGCTACGCCAGATCACCGACCATGCCGGTTATGACGGTGCCCCCGCCTGGTCGCCCGATGGCCAATGGCTGGTTTACGAGTCTTACCGGGCGGGCAATATGGACATTTATATCGTCAAGGCTGACCTGTCTGAAGGTCCTTACCGCCTGACGCAGCACGCTGCCCTCGATTATGCGCCGGCCTGGTCGCCCGACGGCCGTCACATCGCGTTCACCAGTTGGCGCAGTGGTACACCCAATATTTACTTGCTTTCGTTGGATGAATTGTCGGATGACACGGCCGTAAACCTGACGCAGTCCCCCGGTCGTTATCAGAATGGGGCCACCTGGTCGCCCGACGGTCGCTATCTGGCCTATTACGAGCAAACCAACGACCTGACGCTGCTCTACGCTTTGCCCATGGGTGAGTCGGTACGACCAACCGGGCCTCCCCTCAGTTTAGGTCAGCAGGGCCAGCAGCCCACCTGGTCGCCCGACAATGAATCGCTTGTTTACGTCCATCAACGAAACGGCCGTTATTTCCTCTTAGCCGCCAGTCGGGACGTGTGGGGTGTGGCGCCACAAACCTTTGTAACTGATGGCGGTTTGGCCGATCCCACCTGGTCGGCCGTTTCCCTACCGCCCGATCTGGTAGCCAGCCTGCGTCCCATTGACCCGCCCGGCCAGGACACGCCACTGTACGTCGAAGCCCTGGCCCAGCCCGACCCCGAGGCCGAAGAAGAGAACGACCCGGACGCGCCCCCTTACCAGCTATTTACGCTGCCCGTTAACGTGCCTATGCCCTACCTTAACGACCGCGTAGACCAATCCTTCCTGGCGCTGCGGCAGCGGGTGCAGGCGGAAACCGGCTGGGATTTCCTGGGGCAGCTTGACCACATGTTCCATCCCCTGACGCAACGGCCGTTGCCTGGTCAACCCTCCCAAAGCTGGAACCAGGCCGGCCGCGCTTTTGACATCACTTACCAGGACGCGCTCGCTTTTGAGCCGCGTATCGAGGTGGTGCGCGAGGATATTGGCCCGGAAACCTACTGGCGCGTCTACATCCGTACCGAGCTGCAGGATGGCAGCCAGGGTAAGCCGCTACGCCAGCGTCCCTGGGATTTTCGCGCCCGTTTTGGGGCCGAGCCGCGCTATTATGACGAAGGGGGCAGGTTAAAGGATGAGATTCCTGAAGGCTATTACCTGGACCTGACCGCGCTGGCTGCCGACTATGGCTGGGAGCGTGTGCCGGCCAGCACCAACTGGCGCACCTACTTCCCCGGCATTCGCTTCTGGCACTTTGTCAACACGCAGGGCCTTTCCTGGTATGACGCCATGGCCGAAATTTACACAAAGGCCGAATTAGAAGCTGAGGGAATTTTCCCCTGACCACTTTCCAGGGCGCATAAAGGTGGCGGGATGTGACCGCACTTAACTGGCCGCGCCCCGGTGAATTCTGGCACTGGTAGCCGGCAGCTAACCGCTATTTAGCTCAACTACAAAGGTCGCGCCGCCCTCTGGTGTGTCTTCAGCCCAGATACGGCCGTTGTGGGCTGAGATGATCGCCTGGCAAATCGCCAATCCTAACCCGGAACCACCCTGATCGCGTGAACGCGAGCGTTCAGCCCGCCAGAAGCGATCAAAGGCGTGTCGCTGTGCTTCAGGCGAAAGGCCCGGTCCATTATCGGCCACAGCTAGTTGAACACGGCCGTTGGTCACAGCCAGGCTGACGTTCAGGTGAGGCTGGTCGCTTTTATTTTGCTGTGCGTAACGCAGTCCGTTGGTTAGCAAATTGCTCAGCACCTGTTGCATACGGTCGCGGTCGGCCAAGACTGGCGGCAGGGTTGGCGGTTTGGTCAGGGTCAGCCTGACGCCTTCGGCCTCAGCCAGTGGGGCAAAAGCGGCTACCGTTTGCTCAGCCAGTTTCCCCAGGTCGGTGGCGCCTATGTTCAGCGATAAGTTGCCACTTTCAACCAGCGACAGCGTGCGCAAATCTTCAATCAGGCGACCCAGCAGCAAACTTTCCTCATGTACCAATGCCAGATTGTCGGCCGACAGCTCAAAGACGCCGTCCAGCATTGCTTCCAGATGACCGCGCATAATGCTAAGCGGGGTGCGCAACTCGTGAGCTACATCCGCCAGAAGCTGCTGCCGCTGTCGTTCAGCCAGCAGTAAGGATTGGGCCATCTGGTTAAAGCTGGTGGCTAATTCCCCTAACTCGCCTTGTGCTGGCGCTACCCTTTGGTCGAGATGGCCCTGGGCCATTTCACGGGTAGCCTGGGTGAGTTGAGTGACCGGGCGTGTCAATCCCCAGGCCAAAATGCTGCCCATTACCAGAGCTGACAAGACGGCCAGCCCGCCGCCAATCCATAAAGCACGATTGACACCCAGTAAAAAGCGGTCAGCGGCCTGCGCTCGAATATTCATCATATGGCTGGCACCTGCGGGAAAACGAACCAGCAATGTGCCGACCATCTGGTCATCGACAAGAATGGGTAAAATAATATCGGCGTCTGCCCGGCTGGTCGGTCGGTTGGGACGACTGCCGCTCAGGGCTACCGGCTGACCATGTTCGTCCAGCAGTACCAGCCCGACATTGCCCTGGCCGGGTCGTGCTATCGAGAGTAACAGACCGGCCCCTTGCCAGTCACCCTGCCGGGCATACAGATTGGCCAGACTTTCTTGTAGCTCATGCCACTGAGATTCTGTCAGATAGCTGCGAAAGCCGGTCGTGGTGGCTCGATTGGCCAGTACACCCACGACCAACACGCCTACAACGGCCGTAAACAGGAAAGCAGCCGTCAGCCTAAACCAGAGGGTTTGCCAGATAGAAACCATGTCACAGTTCCGAATTGAAACGATAGCCTACGCCAAAAACGGTCAGAATGAAGGTTGGTTTGGTGCTGTCGGGTTCTATTTTTTTGCGTAGATTCTTGATATGGACGTCAATGGTGCGCTCATAGCCGTCATAAGCATATCCCTGCGTGCGCTCCAGCAGCTCCATACGGTTGAAAGCCCGACCGGGATTACTCATAAGCGTGTCGAGCAGTTCAAACTCCATGCGGGTCAGTTCAATCAACCCGCCGGACAATTTCAAGGTGTGGTCGGTGCGGTTTAAGGCCAGTGGACCGGCACGCACCACGTCGTTTTTGGCTGCAATGGGTTCAGTCCGGCGTAAGACAGCCCGCACGCGAGCGACCAACTCACGTGGGCTAAATGGTTTGGTCATGTAATCGTCGGCACCCATTTCGAGACCGGCGATTTTGTCCACGTCCTCGATGCGGGCAGTAAGCATGATTATGGGCGTTGCCTGCTCCATACGGTGCAGGCGCATAAATTCCCAGCCGTCCATTTCGGGCATCATCAGATCCAGGACGATAAGGTCGGGGTGATGCTCGCGAGCAGCAAAGAGGGCTTCACGGCCGTTGCTGGCCGTGACAACCTGAAAACCTTCTTGTTCCAGATAGCCACGTACCACGTTAATCAGACGGGGTTCATCATCTACGACGAGAATTGTTTTGTGCATAAGTTTGGTCGACGAGTGGCGTACGCGCCGGTCGACGAATTGACCATTCGCTCCGACCCACCGTAATTCTAAGCAATTGTTACTGGTACTATTGTAACAGGTAAATATGAAGATGGGATGAAGACCCGGCTGCATCCTGTTTGGCGAGCATGGTTGCCTCAGGTATTATTGCCGGCAGTAACGGCATGATATTGAGAATGGGTGGGTCCACGGAAAAAAGCCAACGCCGAGGCGCGGAGGTGCAGAGTTGCCAGAGAGAATACGCTGCGTCTCTGTATCTCAGCGTTTTTGTCCAAAAAACGAGTTTGTCAAGATCAGCCACTCTGGTGATTGTGTTGCGTTATAGCTAAGAACCTTGGTTTTTCAGTGAGGGTAGATACGGATGCGGATGAACAGGTGGAAACGTTGGGTTTGGGGCTGGTTGCTGTTGCTCTTGCCGTTGATGGGGTGCAGCAGCGAAACGGCCGTACTACCCACCCTCATCCCGCCCGCCGACACACCCGTCATGCCCGCACGTGCCACCGCCTCCGCCGCTCCCGATTCGGCCGTGCTGCCGCTGGTTGAGTCAGAAGAAGAAACGGCCGTTACCCCCGAATCCATTAGCCAATCCGAAAATGAGCCGGCACCGCCGCCCACACCGGCCGGCGTTGGCGTCCGGCCGGGTGACGCCCAGCAGCGCTTTGTGCCCGGCGTGGGTCTGGATGTGCCCATCAGCAACGAGTGGCGTCCACCCCCTATGGAGGTGCCCCTTTCTTTGCACCCTGATGACCATTACTGGATGATACGGCCGATTCCCTCCGGTCGCCGCAACTACGATCTGGAATGGTATCCTTACGGTAACGACGTGCTGTTGCCTCAGCTACCCCCTTACCGCGTCCACCATGGCCTTGACTTTCCCAACCCGCCGGGCACGCCCATCCTGGCTGCCTCTAGCGGCACCGTCGTTCATGCCGGACCGCTGCCCAGCCCGCGCGACGGGCTGAACTATTACGGCAACACGGTCATTATCCACCACGACTGGCAGTGGCAGGGGCAGGATGTGTATACGCTCTATGCCCACACGCTGGAACTGTTTGTGCGGGTTGGCGGTTACGTAGAGCAGGGACAGTTGATTGCCGGCGTGGGCAGTTCGGGCGAGGTCAGCGGCCCCCATCTCCATTTTGAGGTGCGCGTGGGGGCCAATAACTACCATTCCACGCGCAACCCGGCCCTCTGGCTGGCACCGTTTGAGGGTTGGGGGACGCTGGCCGGGCGCGTGGTGGACCGGCGCGGTCGTTATATCCCTGGCGCGCTCATTACCGTCCAGCCGGTCAATGTGGATGTGCCTAGCGGCATCACCATTCCCGTGCGGCGGCAGATGACTTATGTGTCAACGGCCGTTCAGCCTGACGAGGTGTGGCAGGAGAATTTTGTGGTAGGAGACTTACCGGCCGGCCGCTATATCCTGCTTATTGAGATCGAAGACATTACCTACCGCCGTAATGTGACCATTTACCCTGGCCAGACGACCTATGAAATCATTTCAACCACTTTTGATTTCGATCCCACACCCACACCGTTGCCCACGCCCACCGTTATCACGCCGACGGTAACGTTGGAAAGCGAACCGTGACCAGCGAACGCCGTTGCCCCTGTTGCTTAATTCACCAAATCAATTATGATCGGGTGTATGTATCCCGAACTGGAAGCGGATCTGGAGCCGGAAGTCATTGAAGCCTCGGTGCGTCCCTGGGCGGTTAAGGCGATAACCTGGTTACTGTTTGGACAGGCGGCCGTTCTGTTTGGTACGGCCGTATACACCTTCCTTTTGCTTGATGAGATTACGCCGCCCCAGGCCGACGTCAATCAACTGCTGGCTCTGCTGACACTGTTAAACATCCCCATCGTCTTTCTCAGTATGGCCCTTTTGGCCCTGGCTTCCGCCTTTAGTTTCCTCGGCCTGTGGCGGAGCGGCTGGTCTATCGGTATGTTGACTCAGGGCCTCATTTTGGTAGCCACCCTTATTCTCTTTTCCTTTACTGCGCCGTATTACGTCTACCTCAACATGGGCTATGCGGTGGCTCTTGTTCTCTACCTGCATCACCCCGACGTGGAGGCTGCCTTCCACGTTAAAGAAACCCCTGGCAATGGAGAAAGCGCGTGACGTCTGAAGCCGATCTTGCCCTACTGCGCCGCTTTGAGCCGGTGCTGCGCTGTACACGCGGCGAAAAATTCTTCCCCATGGACGTGGCCACCTACGTCGATATGTGCAGTCTGTGGGTGCAGCGACCCAACCAGCTACCGCAGCGACTTGTGCCTCAGGGCGAATTAACGCTTGACTTATTGGGTGAGCATCGCGTCCACGGCAATGGTGCTGTTTACTTCCTCAAATTCATTGAGCCAATGAATCTGCGTGATTTGGCCACCCAACGTCTGCGCGATCTGCGTGAGGAATTCGGTTTTGGCCAGTCAGACAACGTTTTCCATGCCGGACCTGGCCGATTGGCCCGCGTGGGCTATAGTTCCCGTTTCGTGGATGCCCTGTTTAACCTGACGCTTTTAGCGCGAGGGCGTGTGCCGGGTGATACGGCCGTTGCCGCTGCCCTGGCTTATAAACAGATGATGGCCGAGGCGGAGGTGTACCGCTATTACGGCCGTGTTGTTCGTCAAAGCAGCTGGATTGCCCTGCAATACTGGTTCTTTTACCCTTTCAACGACTGGCGCAGCGGCTTTTTTGGGGCCAATGACCACGAAGCCGACTGGGAAATGATTTACGTCTATCTCTACGAAGACGACGATGGTTCCGTCCAGCCTGAATGGGTCGCCTATGCCTCCCACGACTATTCCGGCGACGACCTGCGCCGCCGCTGGGACGATCCCGACCTGGAAAAAGTGGGCGAGCATCCCGTTGTCTATCCGGGTGCCGGCTCTCATGCCAGCTACTACGAGCGGGGCGAGTATTTGACTGAGCTGGAGCTGCCGCTGATCAAACCGGTCGTCGAGTTTATCGATCAGGCCCAAACGTTCTGGGAACGCAACATTCTCTACAGGAACACTACTGTTACCCGTCAGGCTAAATGGTCTAACTTTAGCATCTTCAAAATCCCGTTTATTGATTACGCTCGAGGCGATGGCCTGAGCATTGGTCCTGGAGCCGACCGCCCCTGGTCCGAGCCGATGTTGCTGGACGAGTCACAAGGCTGGCTGTCCCAATATCGGGGCCTGTGGGGCCTGTATACCAAAGATCCGCTGTCGGGTGAAGATGCCCCGGCCGGGCCTATGTTCAATCGGGATGGGTCGGTGCGTCAATCCTGGTATGCTCCTCTAGGCTGGTCGGGCCTGGTCAAGGTGTCGCCGCCCAACAAGCGGCTGGCCCAGATTGAGCGCCAGCGGCAGGTATTGGCCGATCATAAGCAAGAGTTGAAGGTGCAAATTAACGAACAGCGGCAGGTTCTGTTGGGGCTGGGTATCGAGCGGGGAGCCATGCAAGATCAACCCTATATGCGGCAGCGGATTGCGGAGCATGAAGAAAAAATGACGGCCGTTGCCCGCAAACTCGACGAACTTAAAGCCGAACTGTCTACCGACGAAGCCCTGGATCAGGCCTTACAGCAATATGCCCAACGTATCCACGAGGGTGTGCGCGGTCCGGCGCGTGGTCATCTGCGGCGCATCCACCACCCAATGTCCGAGGAGGGAATGCGCGTCAACCGCTTTGCCGAGACGTGGGCGGCTATCAGCATTGGCCTATTGATGGTTGGCTTTGTGTTGGTGCTCTTGTTCGCCAGCCAATTCTTGCTATTGGGGCTGGGCACGTTGCTTACCGTGTTTGTCTTCATCGAGGCTACCTTCCGCGGCCGTATCAATCGCCTGCTCAACAGCGTCACTGTGGCGCTGGCCATCGTAGCCGCCTTGCTCCTCTTCTTCCGCTTCTTCTGGGAAATCGTTGTAGTAGCCGTGTTGGTAGCCGGTACCTACATCATGTGGCAAAATATCCGCGAACTGCGACACTGACCACCTGACCACTGACTACTGGTTGCAGACTGCTGACAGTATGGAAGAAAACACCCTTTTTCTCCGCTTTGGCGTAGCCTTACTGATCGGGATGCTGGTCGGGCTGCAACGCCAATACGCCTATATCGCCTATCGCGGCGAAACCGACCAGTCAACCATGGTGGCCGGTGTGCGTACCTTTGCCCTGCTGGGTCTGGCCGGAGCAGGTATAGCCATGGTGGGGGATCAGCTTGGCTCGCCCTGGCCCTTTGTCAGTCTCCTCCTGGCTCTGACCGCCTTCTTTTGTGTCGCCTATTACGTACAGGCCCAGGACGGTGATGTGGGCATGACGACGGAGATAGCGGCTGTTATCGTCGTTATCGCCGGCGCGCTGGCCTACTGGGATGAATTGACCCTGGCCGTGGCCCTGGGTGTTGTCACCACCGGCCTCTTATCCTTCAAACTGGAACTGCACGGGCTGGCCGCCAGCATCAGCCGCGAAGATATTTTTGCCACGCTCAAATTTGCGGCCATCACAGCCATCATTCTGCCTGTCCTGCCCAACGAAACGTATGGGCCGCCGCCGTTTGATGTACTCAATCCCCAAAACATCTGGTGGATGGTGGTGCTAATTTCCGGCATCAGCTTTCTGGGCTACATCTTGATGAAGCTGATCAGTTCCCAGCGGGGCCTGAGCCTGACCGGTATTTTGGGTGGATTGGCTTCCAGTACGGCCACCACTCTTAGTTTTGCCCAGCGCAGCCAGCGCAGTCCGGGCCATCTGGCCAAGCCGTTTGCCCTGGCTATCACCCTGGCCTGGACGGTGATGTTTGTCCGCATGATGGTTCAAGTGGCCATTGTTCACACTGCTTTGCTGTCACACCTGTGGCTGCCGATGGTCGTCATGGGTGGATCCGCACTGCTCTACTGTATCTACCTCTATTTGGCCCCCAGCGGCGATGATCAAGAAGATGTGAAGGTGTCTAATCCCTTTGAGTTGGGACCGGCCATCACTTTTGGTCTGCTGTATGGTGTTGTCCTCTTTCTGGCCAACGGGGCGCAGCTTTTGTTTGGCGAGACGGGTCTCTATTTGTCAGGTATCATCGCCGGCCTGGCCGACGTGGACGCCATTACCCTATCGATGGCTGAATTGAGCCGGACGGAAACGGTGGCGATGGACGTGGCCTCGCGCACCATTGTCTTGGCGGCCGTGTCGAATACGGCCGTTAAAGGTATTATTGTGTTGGCTACCGGCACGGCCCTGCTGCGCCGCGTCTTCCTGCCCGGCTTCATTCTCATTCTACTAACCGGCATCGGTGCGGCTGTGTTATTGTAATTAGTGCGTAGTGGGTATTGTGTAGCTGACTTTCTACGCACTACGCACTACGCACTACGCGGAGTTCGTTTATGAACAAACCAACCACCCCCACACGTAACCCCGGCCAGCCGCTTGATTTGGGTTGGGTGTTGAACGGCCGTATCAACAAAAGTGCCGTCATCCGCCGCACCGCCAGCCTGCCCGGTCGCCGTACCGTTAAGAAGGATTACCAGGCCGCCTGGCTGCTGCGGGCCATCACCATGATCGACCTGACTACCCTGGCCGGCGATGACACGCCCGGCAGGGTGCGCCGTCTCTGCGCCAAAGCTCGCCAGCCGGTGCGCCAGGATATTCTGGATGGGCTGGGTCTGGGCGACCATAAGCTGACGGTTGGGGCGGTCTGTGTTTACCCCAACCGGGTCCGAGATGCGGTGGCGGCCCTGCACGGATCGGGCATTCCGGTAGCGGCCGTTTCTACCGGTTTCCCCTCCGGCCAGGTTCCTGTCGAACCCCAACTGATCGACATCGAAAAAATGGTCGAGGCAGGTGCAGCCGAAATTGACATCGTAATCAGCCGCGAACACGTCCACACTGGCAACTGGGCCGCTCTCTACGACGAGGTGCGGGCCTACCGCGATGCCTGTGGCGACACCGCCCACCTCAAGACGATCATCGAAACGGGTGAGTTGGGCACGCTGAGCAACGTCTACCGGGCCAGTATGGTCTGCATGATGGCCGGGGCCGACTTCATCAAGACCTCCACCGGCAAGGCCAGCGTCAACGCTACCCTACCCTTTGGCCTGGTCATGGTCCGGGCTGTGTGCCACTACCACGAGCAGACCGGCTACCAGGTGGGCTTCAAACCGGCCGGCGGCATCAGCACCACCAAAGACGCCCTCAACTGGCTGGTCCTCATGAAAGAGGAGTTGGGCGACGAATGGCTCAATCCCCACCTCTTCCGCTTTGGTGCCAGCAGCCTGCTGGGCGACATCGAGCGCCAACTGAGCCACCACCTGACAGGACGCTATGCTTCGGCCCGCTACATGCCATTAGCATAGGTAGTAGATAGTGTTATGAACAATCCGCCGCATCCGGGAGAGTTTATTAGAGAGGTTTATTTGCAAGCGTCAGACATGTCGTTGCAGACAGTTGCGGCCGGCCTACGCCTATCCCCAGCCGAGTTCGACCGTTTGCTGAATGGTAAAATCTGCGTAACGCCTGACCTGGCTGAGAGATTGTCGCAAACGTTAGGCCGGTCGCCAGAAAGCTGGCTGGCTATGCAGGCTAACTATGATCGGGCAACGGTACACCATCATGAGTGAAAACCTTCTCTTTTCTCTGCGCCTCTGCTTCTCTGCGTTAACTTGTTCTTATAGGAGTGTCCCATGTCTATTGCCGAGATTTTTGAAACGATGAGCTATGGCCCTGCGCCGGAATCGGCAGCCACGGCCGTTGCCTGGCTGGACGACCACGAGCGCGATTTTGGCTTGTTTATTGACGGGCAATGGGTGAAGGCAGACGGCCGTGCCACCCTCACCAGCACCAACCCCGCTACCGGCGAGACGCTGGCCCACGTGACCGACGCGACGGCCGCTGACGTAGCCGACGCTTACGAAGCCGCCCGCCGCGCCTTCCCCGCCTGGAGCCAGACCCCTGACCACGAGCGGGCGCGGCTGCTCTACGCCATTGCTCGCGGCGTGCAAAAGCACGACCGGTTGCTGGCCGTCCTGGAGTCGCTGGACAACGGCAAACCGATCCGCGAATCCCGCGACATTGACATTCCCCTGGTGGCCCGCCACTTCTACCACCACGCCGGCTGGGCACAAATCATGGGCCACGAACTGCCCGGCTACGAACCCGTCGGCGTGGTGGGCCAGATCATCCCCTGGAACTTCCCCTTGCTGATGCTGGCCTGGAAGATTGCCCCCGCCCTGGCGCTGGGCAACACCGTCGTTCTCAAACCGGCCCCGGCCACCTCCCTGACGGCTCTGCTGCTGGCCGAAATAATGGCCGAAGCCGGTTTGCCGCCGGGCGTGGTCAACATCGTCACCGGCGGCGACGAGACGGGCCAGGCCATCACCGCCCATCCCGGTTTTGACAAGCTGGCCTTTACCGGCTCCAACGAAGTAGGGCGCATCATTCGCCGCGTTACGGCCGGCCGGGGCGTCAAACTGTCGCTAGAACTGGGGGGCAAATCCCCCTTTATCGTTTTCGACAGTGCTGACCAGGAGGCGGCTATCGAAGGGCTGGTCGATGCTATATGGTTCAATCAAGGGCAGGTCTGTTGCGCTGGTTCGCGCCTGTTGGTACAAGAAAATATTGCCGAAGAATTTTACCGCAAATTGAAGGCCCGCATGGGCAAATTGCGCCTGGGCGATTCGCTAGACAAGACGATTGATTTAGGTGCGGTGGTGGACCAAACGCAGCATGAGCGCATCGCCTATTGGGTCGAACGGGGTGTAGCCGAAGGCGCGACCCTCTACCAGCCTGATTGTGATTTACCGGCCAATGGCTGCTTTTACCCACCCACGCTGCTGACCGACGTCGAACCAGCCGCATCCGTAGCCCAGGTGGAGATTTTTGGCCCGGTCCTGGTGGGCATGACCTTCCGCACCCCGGCCGAGGCGATCATACTGGCCAACAACACCCCCTACGGTCTGGCCGCCAGCCTGTGGACCGAGAATATCAACCTGGGGCTGGACGTGGCCACCAAGATTAAGGCGGGATCGGTTTGGGTCAATTCGACCAATCTGTTTGACGCCGCCTCTGGTTTTGGCGGCTACCGGGAGAGCGGTTTTGGCCGGGAAGGGGGGCGTGAGGGGCTGTTTGAGTATATACGGACGTCTCACGAACCCCACCTCAAAATCGAAGAGCCAGCCACATTCCCCGTCTCCGGTTGGGGTGAGCATACGCCCGGCCGTCCCGGTCAGGTACAGGCCAATGGTCAGACCAATGGGCTGGTAGACCGCACGGCCAAAATGTACATCGGCGGCAAGCAGGCCCGGCCCGACGGCCATTATAGCTACCCCGTCCTGGGGCCGAAGGGTAAGCTAGTGGGTTACGCCGGCGACGGCAACCGCAAGGATATTCGCAACGCCGTAGCCGCCGCCCACGCCGCCAAAGGCTGGGCCGACCGCACCCCCCACAACCGCGCCCAAATTCTCTACTACATGGCCGAAAACCTGGCCATTCGGGCCGGTGAGTTTGCCAATCGTTTACGGGCTATGACAGGACAAACGCAGAAAACGGCCGTTGCCGAAGTCGAACAATCTATCTCCCGCCTCTTTACCTATGCCAGCTACGCCGACAAATATGGCGGGCACCTGCAGGAGACCACCTTGTACGGCTTGGTGGTAGGGCTGACCGAACCGATTGGCGTTATTGGCATTGCCTGCCCCGACGAGTACCCGCTGTTGGGCTTTGTCTCCTTGCTGGCGCCGGTCATTGCGCGGGGGAATACGGCCGTTGTCATTCCCTCCTATCCCCATCCCCTGAGCGCCACCGACTTCTACCAGGTGCTAGACACCTCCGACCTGCCCGGCGGCGTGGTCAACATCGTCAGCGGCCACCGCGACCATCTAACCAAAACGCTGGCCGAACATGACGACGTGGACGCGCTCTGGTATTTTGGCGATGCGGTGGGCAGTGGTCAGGTGGAGTATCTGTCGGCCGGTAACATGAAGCGTACCTGGGTCAGTTACGGCCGTGCCCGTGACTGGATTAGCCGTGAGCAGGGTGAAGGGGAAGAATTTCTGCGCCAGGCCACCCAGGTCAAAAACATCTGGGTGCCAATGGGAGAATAGACGATGACCACGATTGATCCGGCTAAAATGGCCCAATATCGGGAAACGGCCCGTCGTCGCCAGGCTGAAAGGGAGCAGGCCCTCATGGAGTGGCGTCAACAGGCATTGGCCCTGGCGCATGAGGCTGCGCGGCTACTGCGCCAGCGCTTTGGGGCTGAGCGTGTGTTTCTCTTTGGTTCGCTGGCCCGTGATACGGCCGTTCATGCCCATACCGACGTGGACCTGGCCGTGTGGGGAGTGCCTGAAAATGAGTATTTGCGGGCCGTGAACCTCATGCTGGATTTAGGCGGCCCTATTGAGATAGACCTTGTGCGCCTGGAAGAAGCAACGCCCAGACTGCTGGAAACCATTGACAGAGAGGGGGTTCCATTATGAGTCAATACACGGCCCTGGCCGCTTTAATTGAACAAACCGTTGTTGATTTGAAGGATGTTGATCAGCGGGTCAATGAATTATTGACACAAGCGAAACAGTCATCCGACCGTGCTTATCTAGAAGCAGCAGCCCTGTACCTGCACACCTTTTATTCGGGTGTGGAGCAAATTTTTGTGGAAATTGCACGAGAAGTAGATACGGCCGTACCAACGCACGAAAGTTGGCACAAAGCCATGCTTCTGCAAATGTCGGCCGAAATCCCAAATGTACGACCGCCAGTTCTTGCCGTGGAAACACGCCACTGCCTGGAAGAATATCGGGCCTTTCGTCACGTTGTTCGGAATGTCTATACCTTCAACCTGAATCCAAACCGTATTGCAGAACTGGCCGCCATGTTGCCAGCTTGTTATCAAGCCGTACAACAAGACCTGGCCCAATTCAGGCAATTTCTCCTGTCAGTGAGTTAAGCTTACGGTTTACAAGTCTGCCCATGCTGCATCCTCTTCTGGCGTATCCCACTCCCTGGCCAAGACCTTTTCACTGGCGAGCATTGTAGCTAATGCTTCGTCTTCAGTTTTTTGCACGATGTATCGCTCCCGGCGCACTTTTTTCAAATCATCCTGGATAGCTACATTATCTTCGTTTACTTCAACTGGTTTTTTTGTCAACGGACTAATTGCTCACTCACTTCCCACAACCGCTTGGCCACCGCTTCATCGTAGGATTCCGGTGCTGAGCGCGTGGCTTTTTTCTCGACGAAATAGTTGCCTGTCACCCCTTCTACTTCCGGCGAAGCGGCCAGGTAGATGATTGTTTCGGCCCCTTTTTCGGGCGAAGTGGCAAACAGGCGACTGATGATGCCGATGAAAAAGGCGGGGATGCCGCTCATGGTGCTGCCAAAGTTGGTGTTGACAAAGCCAGGATGCAGGGCATTGGCCGTCACGCCGCTCCCTTCCAGACGGCGGGTCAGTTCGTAGGTGAACAGGACGTTCGCCAGTTTGGAAGCACTGTAAACGGGAAACGCGCTGTAGCTTTTTTCATGCTGCAAATCGTCAAAGTTAAGGCTGCCGCGCCGGTGGGCGTCGGAAGAAACGTTGATGATGCGGGCGGGGGCGCTGGCTTTTAACGTATCCAGCAGCAAGTCGGTCAGCAAAAAGTAGCCCATGTGGTTGAGGGCAAAGGTAAGTTCTAGCCCATCGGCCGTTTTCTGCCGTTTGTCGAAAATAGCCCCGGCGTTGTTGACCAGCACATCCAGCCGGTCGTACCTTTGCTTAAATTCGGCCGCCAGCTGGTGAATGTCGGCCTGGACGGAGAGATCGGCAATGAGCAGGTCGACCTGTTCGCTGCCGCTGGCGGCTTTGATTTCTGCCTGGGCGGCCCGGCCCCGCTCCTGGCTGCGGCAAACCATAACAATGTGGTGGCCCTGTTTGGCCAATTCTAAAGCGGCCACTTTACCAATACCGGCATTGGCTCCGGTAATCATGATCAGTTTGTTGTCCAAATTTTGCTCCTGGTGCGAAGTGGCGAGGTGGCGGAGTGGCGAAGTAGGATACATCGCCACCTCGCCACCTCGCTACCCCGCTCTATTCAATGCCAATCGAAAACATCGCTTCCAAATCATGTTTGGAGAACATGCGGAAGGCGATGAGGGTTTCGGAGTCGGTGATGCCGTCGATGTGGAGCATCTGCTCGGTGACGATTTCGGCCATTTCTTCGTTGGTTTGTACGCGGATGACGGCCACCAAATCGAAACGGCCGCCGACCGAGTAGACCTCAGATACGCCTCTAATAGCGGCCATCTGTTCGCCGACTTCGTTGATTTTGCCACGTTTGACGTTTAACAGGACAAGTGCTGTTACCATGTTCAGGGTCTCCTTCGAAATTAGGACGCAGATTAACACGGATAAACGCAGATAATTTTCATCTTTCGTGGTGCGCTGCGCCCAAATCAAACTCCTTTGGGAATGGACAAGCAGGAATATGCCGTATGCGTTTACACGCTTAAAGATATATTGAAGTAGGGCGAATGACAAGAGCAACGGCCGTCTCACCCTACTCGAACTGATGCCCGGGGCCACGTTAGAGGAAGTGCGCGCCAAAACAACGGCCGAATTTACAGGCTGATCACCTGATCCACGCCCACACTGCCCAGCGCCGCATAAAGCTGCGGAAAGCAGCCAGCCACCACGCCCTCAACCAGCCCTTTGGCCTGTACTTCGCCCGACCCGCACTGGCTGAAATCCCCTTCCGCCAGGCCGCGCCGCAAGGCACACTGGTCGCAGACCATGAGCAAAATGCCCTGCTCCTGGGCTACTTTTGCCAGCCGCTCGCCGACCGGGTCTCCCTGACGCAGGCAGAAAATATTGTCGTCAAAAAACATCATGCCCGCCACCCGGACGCCGTGACTACCCCCTTCTAACTGGGGCAAAATCATGGTGCCCAACTTGTAGGTGGCGGAATTGGCTGTGGTAAAAACGTAGGCTACTTTCATGGTAAACTCCTTGTATTGTGTAATTATGGTTCTTGTGATTGTTGAGGTGGTGCGTATTCCGTATTGCGTATTGCGTGACACGATTACGAAATACGCAATACGCAATACGAAACGGCCGTTACACCCCCGTCATTTTCCGTTATAATAGCAGTTGACACAAATAGCAACTAACTGGAGGTATAGCATGGTACCTGAGTTAACCCTGACCAAACCAAAACCGGATATTGCTGACGCGGCCCGTTACTGGCCTCCCTTACAGGGCGATTGGACCTATGAGGATTATGCCCGTTTGCCCGACAATGGCTTCCGTTATGAAGTAATATATGGAGAGTTATTTATGTCCCCTGCCCCCAATCCATTTCACCAAACCGTCGTTGGCGAAATTTTCTTTGTATTGATGAAGTTAGTCAAAGAGCAAAAACTAGGACGAGTTTTGGCTTCACCTATTGATGTTGTCTTGGATGACATTGGCACACCCGTTCAGCCTGACATCATCTTCATCCGGCAGGAACGGCTGGACATCATTGGAGAGCGCAAGATTAACGGCGTGCCAGATTTGGTGGTTGAAGTGTTGTCGCCAGGAACAGAGCAGTATGATCGGCAAAAAAAATATAATCTCTATGCAACGGCCGAAGTCAAAGAATATTGGTTAGTTGATCCCAAAAGCTGTACCATTGAAGTCCATGTGCTGCGCGGCCAGGCTTACGCGCCGCTGGGTACATTTGGTCCTGACGAAGCCATCCGATCTGAACTGTTGCCCGATTTACAACTGGCCGTCAGCGAGATATGCCAAAAGCAAGAATAAATTTGGTGCTTTGGGGACTCAGGTGATTAAAGCGTCATACGTAAAACGTAAAGCGTAAAACGTAACGAGAGAGGACTTCACGCATTACGCATTACGCATTACGCATTACGTTTTACGTTGAACCCCCTGAAACCTTGAAGCCCCCCAACTTAAAGAGGTGAATTATGAGCGAGAACAACGACCATTTTGGTGCCCGCGCCCGGCTTGAGGGTACCGACTATCATTATTACCGGCTGGATGCGCTGGCGCAGTATGGGGAAATCGGCCGTTTACCCTTCTCCATTAAAGTGCTGCTCGAAGCCCTGCTGCGAACCTGCGACGGCTACGAAGTTAACCCCGAAGACGTGGAAAAACTGGCCGCCTGGAACGCCGCTAAGCCAGCCCAGGACGAGATTCCCTTCAAGCCGGGGCGTGTCATTTTGCAAGACTTTACCGGCGTACCGGCCGTGGCTGACCTGGCCGCACTCCGTTCGGCCATGGCCCGGCTGGGCGGCGACCCCAAGAAGATCAACCCGCAGGTTCCCGTCGATCTGGTCATCGACCACTCAGTGCAGGTAGACCGCTTTGGCTCCGCCTTTGCCCTGATGTACAACGCCGAGCGGGAGTTCGAGCGCAACCGGGAGCGGTACGAGTTCCTCAAGTGGGGCAAGGATGCGTTCGCCAACTTCCAGGTCGTACCCCCGGCCACCGGTATTGTCCATCAGGTTAACCTGGAATATCTGGGCCAGGTGGTGATGAGCAAAGAAGAAAATGGCGACAGGGTGGCCTTCCCCGACAGTTTGGTGGGTACCGACTCTCACACGACGATGATCAACGGCCTGGGCGTGCTGGGCTGGGGCGTGGGCGGCATCGAGGCCGAGGCGGTTATGCTGGGCCAGCCCATCTACATGCTGACGCCGGAAGTGATCGGCGTGCGTCTCACCGGCAGCCTGCGCGAAGGGGCCACGGCTACCGACCTGGTCCTGGTCGTTACCGAATTGCTGCGTAAGAAGGGCGTGGTGGGCAAGTTTGTGGAATTTTTTGGTCCTGGCCTGAGCAGCATGACGCTGGCCGACCGGGCTACCATCGCCAATATGTGCCCCGAATATGGGGCCACCGTCGGCTTCTTCCCGGTGGATGCGGAGACGCTCAACTATATGCGGAATACCGGCCGGCCGGATGAACTGGTTGATCTGGTGGAGCGCTACACCAAAGCGCAGGGCCTCTTCCGCACCGACGACATGGATGATCCGGAGTTTACCGAGGTGGTGGAACTGGACCTGGGCAGCGTAGTCCCCAGTCTGGCAGGACCCAAACGGCCGCAGGACCGCATTGCCCTGAGCGAGATGAAAGAAGCCTACGGCAAGGCGTTGGTAGCGCCGGTTGGGCCTAGTGGCTATGGCTTGAAGGATGACGAGTTGGACAGAACGGCCGTTGTCTCTAACGGACAAGACGCTACCATCGGGCACGGGGCGGTTGTGATTGCCGCCATCACCAGTTGCACCAACACCTCCAACCCCACCGTCATGCTCGGCGCGGGGTTGGTTGCCAAAAAAGCGGTCGAAAAAGGGCTAAAAGTCCCCCACTACGTCAAGACCAGTCTGGCCCCTGGCTCCCGCGTCGTCGAAGATTACCTGCAAGCCTCCGGCCTGATGCCCTATTTGGAGCAGTTGGGCTTCCATATCGTCGGCTTTGGCTGCACCACCTGCATCGGCAACTCCGGCCCGCTGCCCGAAGAGGTAAGCAGCGCCATCAAAGAAGGCGATCTGGTGGTTTCCTCCGTCTTGAGCGGCAACCGCAATTTTGAAGGGCGCGTCCATCCTCAGACCAAAACCAACTACCTGGCCTCCCCGCCGCTGGTGGTGGCTTACGCATTGGCAGGCACCACCGACATTGACCTGGTCAACGAACCCATTGGTCATACCGAAGAGGGCGACCCCGTTCACCTGAGCGACATCTGGCCCAGCAACGCCGAGATCAAGCAGGCCGTAGCCCAGACGCTCAGCCCGCAGATGTTCAAAAAGCAGTATGGCAACGTCTTTGACGGCAACGAGACCTGGAACGCTATTCCCGTCAGTGGTGGCGAACTGTATGAGTGGGATTCCGACTCTACCTACATCCAGGAACCGCCTTTCTTCGTGGACCTGACGCCGGCAGTGAAGCCGATAGAGAATATCGAAGGGGCGCGAGTGCTGGTCAAAGTAGGTGACTCTGTGACCACTGACCACATCTCCCCGGCCGGGGCTATTTCGCGTGACGGCGTGGCCGCCAAATACCTGATGGAGCGCGGCGTAGAACCGCGTGAGTTCAACTCCTTTGGCTCACGCCGGGGCAATGACCGGGTGATGACGCGGGGCACCTTTGCCAACATTCGCCTGCGTAACCAGATGGCCCCCGGCACCGAGGGCGGCTGGACCACCTACCTGCCCACCGGCGAAGTGATGTCCATATACGACGCCTCGCTGAAATACAAAGCGGACGAAACCCCATTAGTGGTCCTGGCGGGCAACGATTACGGCATGGGCAGCTCCCGCGACTGGGCAGCCAAAGGGACACTGCTGCTGGGCGTGAAGATGGTCATTGCCGAAAGCTACGAGCGCATTCACCGCAGCAATCTGGTGGGTATGGGTGTTTTACCACTCCAGTTCAAGCCGGGCCAATCGCCGCTTTCATTGGGGTTGGACGGCACCGAATATTTCTCCACCGTCAACCTGAGTGATGACCTGAAGCCGGGGCAGGACGTGACCATCAAAGCCACCAAGCTGGACGGCACCGAAATCGCCTTCGAGACGACCTGCCGCATTGATACACCGGTGGAGGTGGATTATTATCGCAACGGCGGCATTTTGCACACCGTTTTGCGGAACTTTCTGCATGATTAGCAACTTGTCAGGTGCAAGGCACTGGCCATAGAGGTCATACATAACCAGACCCGTTTGGCCAGTGCCTCGCACCGCTCTAACCCCGATGGGACGGATAATGCGGGCGGTTACTTTATTGCGTTAACCAACGCAGGGAATGCGATCAAATGTAGCATGTCAATATCAATATTGAACTATCGTTTAACTGAACATGCGTTACAGGAGATGAGCCGCCGTAAAATCACTGAGGATGAGGTAGCCCATGTGTTAGCTGACCCAGAGCAAATAATGGTAGTCCGTGAGGGCCGTGAGGTATTTCAATCCCGATTTAATGTTGACGAGCCACCCAAAACCTATCTGATTCGCGTTTTTGTAGATATTGATCGTACGCCGGTAGATGTAGTAACGGCATACCGTACCAGCAAAATTGCAAAATATTGGAGAACCGACGAATGAAGGTAATTTATGATCCAGGGACGGATACACTGACCGTGATCTTTTCTGAAAACAGTGTGGCTGAAAGCGACGAAGACAAGCCAGGCGTTATTCTAGATTATGATGAAGCAGGTAATCTTGTCTCGCTAGAAATTCTTGATGCCTCGCGTCGCGTTACTTTACCAGGCCGGATTGAGTATCAGGTCGCACCAATGCTTGTGTAAACGTGAAGAGAAGGTTGACCGGATGTGTATATGCTATCTGTGCTAACGGCCGTATCACTTAACGGCCGTTAGCATCGGATCCATCTCTACAGGCGCAGCCAACCCGACAGCCATTTGCACAAATGGCTGTAAGTAAGCGTCAACGGCCGTTATCGTCAACGGCCGTTCAGCAGCAGCCGTTTGGTCAAAGAGGGTGGCCGCCGCGTCCAGACCATTGTGAGACGGCCGTATCTCCCTAAAACCGATCTCTGCCAGCCAGCCCACCAGCGTACGACCGGAGGGATGACTGGTTACGCACTTCCGCACGTCCAGCAGCCTGTCTGACAGCGATTGCAGTTTAGACAAGCTGATTTTTGCGGACGCAGCCTCGCCTGCCGTCAGCGCGGCCAGTAAGTCGGCCTCAGCCAGGCGAAACGTGAGGCCATACTGCACCACCCGCTCCTGCTCAATCTGCCGGTCATAAAGAAGCAGGCGAGTCGTCTCCGCCTCAATTTCCAAAAGCCAGGCATCCGTTTCTTGCCCACCCCGATAGCGCGACAAAGCCTCATACGACAGCCGCAGCCGGCCGCCCGGTCGCAGCACCCGGTATAACTCAGCCAGGGTGAAGAAGGGGTCTGGCGTTTGCTCCACCGACGAGGCCGCCACAGCCGCGTCAAACGAGCCGTCGGCAAACGGCAGCGGGCCGCCCGGCGGCACGGCCAAAAAACGGGCGTTGTTTAGCCCCAGCCGGGCCGCATTCTCTGTACAGACCTGCACCCGGCGCGGCGAGCCATCCACGCCTACCACCTCGGCCACCTGCGGCGCAATAATGAGCGAAGGCCAGCCGTCACCGGGGCCAAAATCTAGCACCCGTCCGCCCCGCGCCCTGGTCGAGAGCAAATAATCAAGGGCCGCCCCCCGGTCACGCCAGTGGGCCTTGCGGGTGGCGTCAAACGGTTGATAGATGATAGGCAGGCTCTTTCCCGATTGGGAGGCCATGTCCTCGTAGATAAAGGCCGTTGAATCGTACAGTTGGGGATCGGCCGTTTCTTCCAGCCACTTAAAAATATCACGCATCGTAACAGACCATAGACAATGGACGATGGACCATTGATCACCAGACCACCAGACCACCAGACCACTAGACGACGAGACTACTCGACTACTTGACTATCCAACCAGCCAGTTCCACAAATGGCCGATTACCCCCTCCGGCCGCTCAGCCCGTACCATCCCGTTTTGGCCGTTGATCAGGACATCATAGGTTTCCTCGTCGTCCGGCAGCCGGTAATGGGCCAGATAAATGGGCAGCAGAATCAGCTTGAACGATTCGATAATCACTTCTGCCGCTTGCAGCCGCAAATCGCGCACGAACTGGTCGCGGGTTATCTCCTGTGGGTGACGGCGGTAATATTGCAGCACTTCCCGCCGGCCGCGCAGCGAGGCATCTGCCAGGGGGAGTTGATAACGTTCGGCCGGCCAGTCGGCCAGGAATCGGGCATCGTAAGCTACCAGTTGGCTCAGGTCAAAATCATAAAGCCAGTGGTTGAAGCCATCGGGTAGTTTATCGGTGGCCGGGACCAACACGTCATCGTGGAACAGGTAGCGATTGCCTGACGCCGGTACCCAGTTGTCGCCACGCCGGATCAGGCCGCGCCAGCCCATTTCACCGCCAATGTCAAAGGTCCAGACCGGCAGGTAGAGACCGATAACCGGGCTGAGCCAGCGCGGGCCGAGCCGCTCCTTTTTGAACCAGCGGCGCAGAATTTGTTCCGCTTTGGGCTGGGTAAAGGCAAAGGGAATCAAGGCTTGTGGTGGCAGGAGGTCGTTGGTTTCGGCCGTTGCGGTGACGTACACGGCATCACAGTAGGCACAGGTCAGCGAGAGGGATTGGGGCGGCAGGACGAACGCGACGGCGCAGTTGTGGCAGGTGAAGGTGCGAAAAGCGACCGGCTGCACGTGACCCTGCGCCTGGGCCAGCGTGGCCACAAAATCCTGCTCCCAGGGGCCCTGACCAAAGCGGCCGTCTTGCACAACTGGCTGGCCATCCTGGCCTAGCGTCTGCTCCTGGCCACAAAATTCACAGTTGAGGGCGCTACCGTCGGGGGTGTAATTCATACGGCCGTTGCAGCGATCACAGCGAAAAATCTCGGCCGGCGTCTCCACCGGCTCATCGGTCACGACCTGTTCCAATCGGTCCGGGTCAATCACATCCTCCGGGCGCAGCCGTCCTTCCAGCAGGGCCAGCCCCCGCCGGGCGCTGCCGTTAGCTGGCTCAATGGCCAACACCTGCTCCAGACATTCCCGCTTATCGGCCGAATCGTCGCATACCTGACTGAGCCAGAGCCAGGCGCGGGCCTGCTCATTGGGCGCGGCCCGGCCAATAATGACCCGCTCCAGGTAATGGTAAGCCTCGTCCATGTCGCCCGCTTTGGCGGCGGCAATGCCCAGACTGAGCAGCGAGCGGGCCTGCGAAGCCCCTTCCCGGCCTGGCGTCTCATCGATTACCTGATGGAGGGCCAGGTAGCGGATGTTGAAGCTGCGTTCCCGGTCCACAGGTCGTTGGTAGTTACAGCGGTCACATTGCAGCGAACGGCCGTTTCCGCCAAAGTAGAGGCGAGCGTTACACACGGGGCAAATTCGACTGTCGCTGCTTGTTATTTTATGAGCCATTGGTATTTTAACTGACGGCTGGTAAGATTGTTGGGTAGAATAGCGGTACCTATTATCAGGAGCTAGAATTAAAAATGTCTATGTCTGGTATTATGATAATTGTATTGGCCTGTGGTTTCATAGGCCTGGCCGCCGGGCTGGTGGCCCTGGTCGTCTTCTTGAACAATAGGGAATGATATATGAAAGATGTTGTGATTGTCAACGCCGTACGCACGCCAATCGGCCGTTACGCCGGGGCGTTGTCGGCCGTACGGTCAGACGATATGGCTGCGTTGGTCATCAAGGAGTTGGTCGCCCGCAGCGGCATCGATCCGGCCCTGGTTGAAGAAGTCTACCTCGGCTGCGCCAACCAGGCGGGCGAGGACAACCGCAACGTGGCCCGCATGGCCAGCCTGCTGGCCGGACTACCTGATTCGGTAGCGGCCGTTACCCTCAACCGGCTCTGCGCCAGCGGCCTCAACGCGGTTAACATGGCCGCCCGCGCCATCAAGTGTGGCGAAGGGGAGGTCTATATTGCCGGCGGCGTCGAAAGCATGACCCGCGCCCCCTACTCTGTACCGAAAAATCCGCGTGCCTGGGGGCCGCCCGGCAACATCACCGGCTGGGATACCACCCTGGGCTGGCGTTATCCCAACGCTAAAATGGAAGCGATGTTTCCCCTGGAAGCGATGGGCGAAACGGCCGAAAACATCTACGATCAAAGCTGTGCCGGTGCTTTTGGCGGCGAAATCAGCCGTGAAGAACAAGACGCCTTTGCCCTGGAAAGCCAGCGACGGGCGTGTGAGGCGATTAACAACGGCCGTTTTCAAGCCGAAATTGTCCCAGTCCCTATCCCGCAGCGTAGGGGCGACCCCCTTGTGGTGGATACCGACGAACATCCGCGCATCCGTCCTACCGAAAACGGCTACGAACTAGACACCAGCCTGGAGATACTGGCCAAACTGCGCCCCGCTTTTCGGCCGGGCGGTACTGTTACGGCCGGTAATGCCAGCGGCCTCAACGACGGTGCTTGCGCCGTGCTGGTCATGTCGGCCGACAAAGCGGCCGAGCTGGGCCTGAAACCAATGGCTCGCTGGCTTGGCTCGGCGGCGGCCGGCGTAGACCCGCGCACCATGGGCCTCGGCCCCGTGCCCGCCACGCGCAAGCTGCTGGCCCGTACCGGTCTTAGACTTGACCAGATTGACCTGATTGAACTAAACGAAGCCTTTGCCGTCCAATCCCTGGCCGTCATTCGTGAGCTGGGCTTGGATCAGTCCATTACCAACGTCAACGGCGGCGCGATTGCCCTCGGCCACCCGCTGGGCTGCTCTGGTGCCCGCATTTTGACCACGCTAATCTACGAAATGGAGCGCCGGGCCGCTGCCGGTCAGACAATGCGCTACGGTTTGGCTACCCTCTGCGTGGGTGTGGGCCAGGGCGAGGCAACGATTGTCGAACGAATCTAAAGGAAAATAGTATGAAAACGAAACTATTCCAACCCATTCTGTATACATTCTTAGGCTTGCTACTATTGGCCGCCTGCGGCCAGCAAGAAGAGCCAACCCCTGAACCTTCGCCTGAATCACCTACGCCCACTGCCGAAGCCGCTGTTCTGCCAGCGCGGGCTGTGGCTGACGTCGAGAGCGTACTGGTCAATTTGGGCGATACCTTCCCCGTTGATGTGGAAGTTATCGCTCGTGGTGTGCTGCCCGACGGCTGTACCACTATTGACACCATTACCCAGGCCCAGCAGGGCAATGAATTTCTTATTACTATCACCACCTTCCGCGATGACGACGCAATCTGCACCCAGGCGCTCGTTCCCTTTGAAGAAACGATTGCCCTGGATGTGCTGGACCTGCCGGCCGGTAGCTACCGCGTGACCGTTAATGGCAATACGGTCACCTTTACGCTTAGCCAGGATAACATCGCCGCCGCCGAACCGGAGCCAACCCCAATCCCCGAAGGCGAAACGGTGATAATCGGCCGTGTCTGGCATGATGAATGTTTTGTCTTTGCCGACGACTTGCTGGGCGAGATTCCGCCGCCGTCTGAAGGCTGCATCGAAATAGAGGATGGCCAGTTCCAGGCGGATGGTGAAATGGCCAATGGCGAGCCGGGCATTCCCGGTGTTGTGGTCATGCTGAGTGAAGGAGCCTGTCCTGGCACGGAGCTGGCGACCACCGTGACGGACGACAATGGTGAGTTTGCCTTTACGGAGTTGACGGCTGGCACTTATTGTGTCTCGATTGATGAATTGGCGATTGCTAACGATGAGCTGTTGCTGCCTGGCCTGTGGAGCTTCCCCGCCGACGGCACGGCCGAAACTGAAGTTACTGTTACAGCCGGTGAAACCACCAGCGGCGTCAACTTTGGCTGGGATTATGCCTTTTTGCCCCTGCCCGACGTTGATCCTGAAACCTGCTTCAACAGCATCGAATTCATCGACGACGTGACCATTCCTGATGATACCGAATTACCCCCCGGCGCTGAGTTCACCAAAACGTGGGAAATTCGCAACAACGGCACCTGCGTCTGGACCGAAGAATACAGCTTGGTCAATGTCGGCGGTGATGGCCTCATCGTGCCCGAAGCCATTACTCTGACCCGCGCCATTGCCCCTGGCGAGACGTTTACAGTTTCGGTAGACATCACCACGCCGGATACGCCCGGCACCTACCGTGAGAATTGGCAGATTGCTGACGCCAACGGGGAGCCATTTGGCATCAATGGCTTTATCGAGGACGCTTTTTGGGTGCAGGTGATCGTGGATGAAACGGCCGAACCTGATCCCACCGCGACGGGCAGTAGTGATGGCACAATTGGCGGCATTGTCTGGCGGGATGTCTGTACCTTTACGGCCGCCGGTCAACCCGGCCCCGGTTGCCGCGAGACGGCCGAGGGCAGTGGCGTCTTCCGGGCTGACGGGACGCTGAACTTTGGTGAGCAGGGTATCAGCGGCGTAACCGTCTATTTGCTGAGTGGGGCCTGCCCGGCCGACCGGCTGCCTGTGGCTGGTGATGCGGCGGAAACGGCCGTTACCGACGAGCGCGGCATCTATCGTTTCTTTGGCGTGGCTTCTGGCAACTACTGCGTCTATATCGACGCCTTTAGTGATGACAACGTCAATCTGCTTATCCCCGGTGACTGGACCTACCCCGCCTACGGCACCGGCCGCGTGGGTATCAATCTAAGCCCCGGTCAGGAAGTGCTGACGGTGGACTTTGGCTGGGAGGATCGGTAGAAGGAGAAATTCATGAGACGCTGGAATGGCTGGGGGGAGACGACAACGAGCTACCCGCTGCCTGAAAACGCCGGGGAGTTTTTGAGTGGGCGTGTAGGACCCGGTACACCACCTCAGGATGCGGCACTGGCTGATGTGGTGGGCGCTGTGCCGAAATCACGGCTGCCCGACCATCCGCTGCTGAAGATAGACCCGGCGGCGCGGCTGCGCCATGCGCGGGGGCAGAGCTTGCCCGATTGGGTGGCGCTGCGTACCGGTCGTATTCCCGCTTTTCCTGATGGGGTAGCTTATCCGGTAACGGCCGTTGAGGTCGAAGAGTTGATCGCCTTTAGCCAAAAAGCCGGGGCGCAGCTCATACCTTATGGCGGCGGTACGAGTGTCGTAGGGCACATAAATGTGGGCCACATAAATGTGGGCCACACAACTGTGGGCCACATAAATGCGGGCCACATCAACCCACCCGGCGACGGACCGCCCGTTATTACTCTCAACTTGCAGCGGCTCAATCGGCTGCTCCGCTTTGACCGTACCAACCAGTTGGCCACCTTTGGCGCGGGCATCATGGGACCAGATTTGGAAGCCCATCTGCGGGCGCGGGGCTACACCCTGGGTCACTTTCCCCAATCGTTTGAGTTTTCCACGCTGGGAGGCTGGGTGGCGACTCGTTCCAGTGGGCAGCAGTCGTTGGGCTACGGCCGTATCGAAGACCTGTTCGCCGGCGGTAGTATGGTGACGCCCCAGGGCAGGCTCGACATGCCCCCGTTTCCCGCCTCGGCCGCTGGCCCCGACCTGCGCCAACTGGTGCTGGGCAGCGAAGGGCGGTTGGGTATTATCACTGAGGCCACCGTGCGCGTCAGCCCTCTGCCAGAGCGGGAAGATTTTCACGCTGTCTTCTTTCCTGACTTTGAGAGCGGCTTAACGGCCGTTCGTACCATCGTCCAGGCGCGGCTGCCCTTGTCGCTGCTGCGATTGAGTACGGCCGTTGAGACCACCACCACTTTAGCCCTGGCCGGGCACGAGCGGCTCATTGGCCTGCTGGAGCAACTGCTTTACCTGCGCGGTATCAGCGAGGGCAAATGTTTGCTGATGCTGGGCTTTACCGGTACTAATGATCAGGTAAAACAGACGCGCAGCGCGGCCCTAGAGACAACGAGTACCTACGGTGGCGTTCATGTAGGGCGGCAGTTTGGGCGGCAGTGGGCCAACGGCCGTTTTCGTACCCCTTATCTCCGTAACAGCCTGTGGGAAGCGGGCTATGCCGTGGATACGTTGGAAACAGCCACCACCTGGAGCAACGTGCCACTCATGCTCAACGCCATCGAGACGGCCATCCACAATGCCATTGCCCCCTTTGACGAAAAAGCCCACGTTTTCACCCACCTTTCCCACGTTTACCGGCAGGGAGCCAGCATTTATACCACCTATCTCTTCCGCCTGGGGGCTGATGGCGAAGAGACGCTGGCCCGGTGGCAGGCTATGAAAACGGCCGCCAGTGAAGCCATTGTGGCCCACCGGGGTACAATCAGCCATCAACATGGGGTGGGCACCGACCACGCCCCTTACCTGGCTGCCGAAAAGGGTGAGCCGGGCATGGCCGCGCTGCACGCGCTGTGCCACCAATTTGACCCGGAAGGGGTACTAAATCCGGGTAAACTTATTAGTTCTTTGGGAATTCAGTGGGGTGACAAGCCGTAATGCGTAAAACGTAAAACGTAACCGGAGAGACCTTACGCATTACGTTTTACGTTTTACGGTAAACCCCGCGGAATCCAGAAGACCCAACTTATTGCGTGAAGCGTGACAACGCAAATCGTAATTCGTAATTCATAATTCGTAATTCCATCTGGAGGGAAGTTGATGATTCGGTTCAAGCGACGGATTATTGGTCTGGTATTGGTTTTAATTGGCATTGGCGGCGTAGGCTTGAGCATTGCCGGTGCTATCGTGGGCCGCGATATTGTGGACCAGATTGGCGACAATGTGCTGGGCAATCTGGAACTGACGTCAGAAGGGCTAACGGCCGTTCAGGATACCCTCGTTTTGGCCAAAGAAGCCCTGACTGATGTGAACATTGGGCTAGATACGGTGGAAAGAACGGCCGTAAGCGTCAGCATCGCCATCAGCGATACCCAACCATTGGTAGACCAGGTGACGCTGATCGCCAGTGACGACCTGCCTGACAGCATCGAAGCCATTGAGGCGGCCATGCCCGGCTTAGTCCAGGTAGCCGGAGCCATCGACAGAACCCTGACCACGCTCAATAACTTCCGCATTGATGAATCGGTCCCGCTAATTGGGTTTAGCATCCAATTCGATCTGGGCATTGACTACGATCCCGACATCCCTTTTGACCAATCGGTCGCCTTGTTGGGTGAGAGCCTTGACGGGTTGCCTGACCGGCTGCGCTCGCTCGACCAATCGCTGCAAACATCCAGCAGCAATCTGGGCGTCATTAGCGAGGATGTCTTGCAACTGTCGCAGGACCTCAACACCATTAACGCACGCCTGGCCGAAGTCGATCCTTTGCTTGACGAATACATCCGCATTGTGCAAGACACCAACGACCGCGCCCGCTTCACCCGCCTCAGCTTGCAGGCCCAATTGGATATGATCAAATCAATTGTCACCATTGCCGCCATCTGGTTTGGCCTCAACCAGTTGGTCCCCATCTACGTTGGCTGGGAGATGGTGGCCGGCCGCTTTGGCAAAAATCGTGAAGCGTAAGGCGTAAAACGTAAGGCGAAATCGGCGGGCTTTACGCTTTACGTTTTACGCTTTAGGTACTGCATTCTACCCCTTCCCACACCCGTTGTACGCCCCTGTAGGGTTAACGCAGGCAGAACATCCAACAAAAACGCCGCCTGGTATAGTAGAATAGAGCGCGATATAACGTTTGTACGGAGAACTGTATTGCTAAACCTCATGCGGAAACTATTTTTGCTGCTACTCGTCTTGCTGCTGGTTGCTTGTGATCAAGACCAGTCGCCCTTTGAATCGGTAGCAGTGGTTGAACCAACCCCGACGCTAGAACCTACGCCCACCCTGGCGAGTGGCGTCTTGCCCCCTGCGCCGCCGGCCGAATCGGGATCGACCCCCGCCGATGGGCAGCCGGCTGAACCGGTTGAGAGTGGGCCGGGCAACGGCCGTTCCGACCCTGCCCTGAGTCAAACC
>SLGK01000038.1 GCA_007123775.1 Anaerolineae bacterium
AACGTGAACCTGAAGGTGAAGCTGATCACGCCGGTGGCGTTGGAAGACGGCAGCCGGTTTGCTATCCGCGAAGGTGGGTTGACCGTTGGTGCTGGCGTTATCACCAGAATTTTAGACTAAGGATGAAGAGGGGGGCGTTGTTTACCAGGTAAACAACGCCTCTTATATCGAGGCGATAGATGGCTAAGGAAAAAATCCGCATTCGTTTGAAGGCATATGATCATCGTGTGTTAGACCAATCTGCCAAGCGTATCGTTGGCACGGCCGAGCGCACCGGTGCGCGTGTAGTAGGGCCTGTTCCGCTACCCACCCGTATCGAGCGTTTTACCGTGCGTCGCAGCACTTTCATTGACAAGGATTCGCACGAGCACTTTGAAATACGTACACACAAACGTCTTATTGATGTTATCAATCCTGATGCAAAAACCATTGACACATTGATGCGGTTGAATCTGCCCGCCGGTGTCGATATTGAAATATCTATTTAATAATAGGGGTTGGTAGTGGCCGCTGTAGCGGTTTCCTTACGGCAAACTGCCGGCTACGGCCGTTACCACGAACCTGCGAATTTGAGGTAAGGGATGATGCAGCCACACCTTGCTGATGGCTGACAGTCCTGGGAGGTAAGTGTTGAAAGGATTACTAGGTATTAAGGTGGGGATGTCTCAGGTGTTTGATGAGGCTGGCGTCGTAACGCCTGTCACCATCATTGAGGCTGGTCCCTGCTATGTAACACAAGTCAAAACTGAAGAGACGGATGGGTATACGGCCGTTCAAGTCGGTTTTCAGGAGACCAAAGAACGTCGCCTGACTCGTGGTCAATTAGGCCACCTCCGCCGGCTGGGTAAAGGCAAACGGAAAGATGAAAGCATTCCCGCCGTCCGTCATCTGCGTGAATTTCGGACCAAAAAAGCGGCCGATTACGAAGTTGGTCAAGAATTGACCGTCCAGCAGTTCGAAATCGGCGACCGCGTAGACGTGGTTGGCAAAACCAAAGGGCGTGGTTTCACCGGTGTCGTTAAGCGCTACGGCTTCGGCGGTGGGCCGAAAACCCACGGTCAGTCGGACCGCCAACGTGCGCCCGGTTCCATTGGCGCTACTTCTGGCACAGGCCACGTATTTAAAGGCAAGAAAATGGCTGGCCGTTCTGGTAACGAGCGTCATACCGCCCAAAATTTGGAAGTGGTCCGCATTGATTCTGACAAAAACCTGATAGCCGTCAAAGGGTCGGTACCCGGTGTGAAGGGTGGCCTTGTGGTTATCCAAAAAGCGGCTAAAGGATAACGGAGGATTTGAGGGCTATGAGAGTACCAGTATATAACATGGCTGGCGAAGAAGTAGACAGTATTGAACTACCGGCCAGCATATTCGAGGCAAAAATAAACCGCGATCTGATGCACCAGGCATTGGTCCGTCAGATGGCTAACAAACGTCTGGGCACGCACAAGGCCAAGGGTCGCTCCGAAGTAAGTCGAACAACGGCCAAAGCTTATCGGCAAAAAGGGACCGGCCGCGCTCGTCATGGCAGCCGCCGCGCCCCGATTTTTGTTGGCGGTGGTGTGGCGCATGGCCCGCAGCCGCGCAGCTACACCAAAGACATGCCGCGCAAAATGCGCCGGGCCGCCCTGCGCTCCGCTCTGAGTGTCAAAGCCAGCAACGGCGACATCGTTGTGCTGGACGAGATTCAGATGGAAATGCCCAAAACCAAAGAGATGGCTGCTATGGTCCAACGTCTTGTCGATGGCCAAAGCACCTTGCTTCTGTTGGCTGCCCGCGACGAGAACATTGAAAGATCGGCCCGCAACATACCTACGGTTAAAACGCTGCGGGCAGGCTACCTGAACATTCGTGATCTGCTTGGCTACGACAAAATTGTGCTGCCCCTGGCTGCCTTGGAGGCCATCACCAGTTTTCTGGATTGGCAAAGTGCCGCTGAGTATGATGACCTGGCTCTGGTTGAAGAGGAGGAATAACTATGCACTGGCGTGAAATTATCCGTCGTCCCCTCATAACGGAAAAGAGCAACAAAATGGCCGACTGGAACAACCAATACACTTTTGTAGTAGATTCCAGAGCCAACAAGCTCCAGATCAAGCAGGCCATTGAATTGGCCTGGCCTGATGTCACTGTCGAAAAAGTTCGTATTGCCAACATGCCGGCCAAACGTGGACGCCGGATGCGGCGCATGATGGTGCGTAAGCCCGGCTGGAAGAAGGCGATTGTAACCCTTATTCCGGGTGACAGCATCGACCTTTTTGAAGGTGTTTCGCAATAGTTAAAAACAGAAACCAGGCTTTTCCTTAGTTTTAAGAACGTTAGCCAATAATTGGGACAACAGCCAGGTTTCATAAGAATAATCATTCGAGCAGGGACGAGGGCCACTGCCCGCCGAGGGTCATGTTCTCAGGTAAGGCAGTAACCTAACGTCCGTCTCTGGAGGTGTTTTATGCCGATTAAGGTTTTTAAACCCACATCGCCTGGCCGCCGCGATATGAGCGGCCAGACATTTGAGGAAATTACCCGCACCCGGCCCGAACGGCGTCTGACGGTTGGTTTACGTAAGCAAGCGGGCCGTAATGTGCGGGGCAAGATAACGGTACGTCATCGTGGCGGTGGCCACAAACGCCGTTATCGCTACATTGATTTCAAGCGGGATAAGCACGGGGTTCCGGCCCGCGTGGCCAGCATTGAATACGATCCGAACCGCTCGGCCCGTATCGCGCTGCTGGTCTACGCCGATGGCGAAAAGCGCTACATTATTGCCCCTCTGAACCTGAAAGTAGGTGATCAGGTCATGAGTGGTCCTGATGCCGATATTCGGCCTGGCAATGCTCTGCCCCTGGCCAGCATCCCCCTGGGTACGCAGATTCATAACATAGAACTGCAAGAGGGGCGTGGGGCGCAGGTTGTGCGCTCTGCTGGTACATCAGCCCAACTGCTGTCCAGGGACCATCCCCGGTACGCGCTGGTACGCTTGCCTTCTGGTGAGGAGCGTTACATTCCGCATGGCTGTATGGCTACCATCGGTCAGGTGGGTAATGTGGAGCATGGCAATGTCAAGTTGGGCAAAGCCGGCCGCAAACGGCACCTGGGTATCCGCCCCACAGTTCGCGGTTCTGCCATGAACCCCAACGACCATCCCCATGGCGGTGGTGAAGGGCGTTCGCCGATTGGTTTGCCCGGACCGAAAACGCCGTGGGGTCAACCGGCTTTGGGCCGGCGCACGCGCCGCAACAAGGCGACAGACAAGTTTATCTTCCGTCGTCGTTCAAAGAAGCGTCGTTAAGGGTAGGAGAGAAGCAAATGTCACGTTCATTGAAAAAAGGGCCTTATGTAGACCCGAAATTATTAACCAAAGTAGAAAAGCTGAATGCGGCCAAGGGCCGGCAGGTTATCCGCACCTGGTCACGGGCCAGCACTATTTTTCCCCAGATGGTGGGCCACACCATTGCCGTTCATGACGGCCGGCGCCATGTGCCCATTTATATAACGGAAAATATGGTGGGCCATAAGCTGGGTGAGTTTGCGCCAACCCGCACCTTCCGTGGTCACATTTCAAAAGCTGAGAAGAAAGGGAAAGGACGGCGGTAATTATGGCTGAAGCATTTGAAGTGAGAGCTGTGGCACGATACGTCCCCATCACACCACGCAAGGTGCGTCTGGTAGTCGATGCGGTTCGTGGTAAAACGGCCGAAGAAGCATTGAACACACTACGGTATATGCCGCAGCGGGCGGCTGGGCCGGTCTATAAACTGGTACAGTCGGCTGTGGCCAATGCGGAAGAGAACTTTGGTCTGGAGTTAGATGACCTGGTCGTAAGCCGCATTTATGCCGATGAAGGGCCACGCCATCGCAAAGCCCCTTATGGTGGGCGGTTTGCGGGCCGCGGCCGTTTTCGCCCGATTATTAAGCGTTCGTCGCACATTACCGTTGTGCTGGCCGAACGGGAGTTATATGACTACTAGGTCCAGGTGTCGGCCGGACAGCTTCTTATAGCTGTCCGCAACGGCCGAACGCTGGCACAGTGGAGGAACTAAATTGGGACGTAAAGTACATCCTGTTGGATTTCGTTTGAAAGCGTTTCGTGATTGGAATACGCGCTGGTTTGCCGAAGGGCAGCAATACACTGAACTGCTGCATGAAGATTTCGCCATTCGCGAGCTGATCATGAAAGAAATGCCGCGAGCGGGCATCGCCCATTTAGAAATTGAGCGGGCCGCTCCGAACCAGGTCATGGTTGTTATTCATACAGCCCGACCCGGCATTGTAATCGGCCGTAAAGGGGCCTCGGTCAAAGAACTGCGGGCCAAGCTGCGGGCTTTGACCGACAAGGCCGTCAAGCTGGAAGTCGAAGAAATTGACAATCCGGAGGCAAATGCCCAGTTGATTGCCGAAAATGTGGCCAGCCAGATGGAGCGCCGCATTTCACACAGCCGGGCTATGAAGCGGGCCATTCAACAAGCCATGCGCCAGAAAGGTGTGGAGGGTATTCGCATCGAGGTCGGTGGCCGCCTGGGTGGCTCCGAAATGGCCCGTAAAGAAAAGCTCTGGGACGGCCGTGTACCGCGCAACACCCTGCGTGCTGATCTGCAATATGGGTTTGCCGAGGCACATACAACATTTGGCCGTATTGGTGTCAAGGTTTGGATTTACCAGGGCGAAATCTTACCGCAAAAAAGTGAAGCGACAGACGTATACGTTAGCGAATAAGCGGCATCACGACGTCTGTTGTTATTGGAGAATTAAGCTATGTTAATGCCAAAACGCGTAAAATATCGCAAGCAATTCCGCGGCCGTATGCGCGGCATGGCCAAAGGCGGCACCCAGTTGCTCAATGGAGAGTACGGGCTGCAAGCGTTAGAGCCTGGTTGGATTACCAGCCGCCAAATTGAAGCGATGCGTCGTGTGGTGGTGCGTCAGATGAAACGGCGTGGCAAATATTGGATTCGGATCTTTCCCGATAAGCCGGTAACCGCCAAGCCGGCCGAGACTCGCATGGGTAAAGGTAAAGGCGCGGTAGACCATTGGGTTGCCGTTGTCAAGCCAGGCCGCGTTATGTTTGAAGTATCAGGCGTCCCTGAAGAGATTGCCCGCGAAGCCCTGCGCCGTGCGACGTACAAGCTGCCGATCAAATCGCAAGTTATTGCACGGGAGGACAGTTTGTAATGGCTACTATTGTTGAATTACGTGAAATGAGTGGCGACAAACTGGCGGAAATGCTGGATAACGCACGGGAAGAGATGTTTAACCTGCGTTTTCAGAAGGCCGCGGCCCAGTTGGAGAACACGGCCCGCCTGCGGCAGGTACGTCGCGAAGTCGCACGCATAGAGACGGTTCTGCGAATGCGCCAGTTGGCCAAAGAGGTTGCTCTGGAGCATCCGTCGATTGCTGACGCACTGGCGGATAAAAAGTGGACGGCCACGGCTCGCTTCAACTATGAAGACAGTGCCTGGCGCGTTGAATTTGTTGACGCAGATCGGAACGAAATTGCCACGGTCCTGGTGAACCTGAACAAGAAAGGTAAATACGGCAACCCCAAAATCCGCAATCTCTCCGGGCAACCCGATCCGATTGTGAGTTATGAGATTGCAGCTTAGGTGACACAATGAGAGAACAACGTAAACGCCTGATAGGCGAAGTGACAAGCGACAAAATGGATAAGACGGTTGTGGTCGAGGTAACGACAACCCGCCGCCATCCCCTGTATGGTAAGGTGGTGCGTATGACCAAGAAGTATAAGGCCCACGACGAGAACAACGAATGTCGGGTTGGCGACCGGGTGCAGATTATCGAATCTCGCCCCATTAGCCGCCACAAACGTTGGGCGGTTGTGTCCATTTTAGAGCGGGCTAAATAGGGAAGAGGTAAGTCATGGTTCAGCAAGAAAGTCGTTTGAACGTTGCCGACAATTCTGGTGCTCGCGAATTACTGGTTATTCAAGTGACGGGTGGCTCGCGGCGGCGCTACGGCTCTGTTGGTGACGTGGTGACGGCAACGGTAAAGAAAGCGGTTCCGAACTCTAACGTGAAGAAAGGGACGATTGTACGCGCCGTTATCGTGCGTACTAAAAAGGAGTATCGGCGCGATGACGGCAGCTATATTTGCTTTGATGATAATGCGGCCGTTTTGATCAATCCGGATACAAAGGCACCCATCGGTACACGCATATTTGGCCCCGTTGCCCGTGAGCTGCGTGACAAAGGCTACAGCCGGATTTTGTCACTGGCACCGGAAGTTTTGTAAAGAAGGAAGAAAGAACAATGCGTATTAAAGTCGATGACGAAGTCATGGTAATCGCCGGTAACTACAAAGGTGTAACGGGCACCGTGCAGCGCATCATCCGTAAGGAAAACCGTGTCGTTGTGTCTGGTGTGAACGTAGTGAAAAAGCATCAGAAGCCGCGCCCGTCGGCCGGCCGCTCCCGTGCGCAGGGTGGTATCATTGAGTTTGAGGCACCAATTTCTGCCTCGAATGTGATGGTGATAGACCCGACTACGGGTGAGCCAACGCGGGTTGGTTTTCGACGAGATGAAAACGGCCGTCGCATTCGCTACGCTAAAGCAAGCGGCGCTGCGTTAGACTAATTTTATTCAACTATTCTTGAGGTGAGCCAGGTGGCCACAAGGTAAGCGCTGATTAAGAACCGCTGCCTGCCAACCTGCCACTCAACTCGGAGGTAAAACATGGCATTTACGCCACTGAAAGAACAATATCGGGACGAGATAGTTCCCACGCTGCAGGACGAATTTGGCTACAGCAGCGTCATGGAAGTGCCCCGTCTGACAAAAATAGTTGTCAACGTGGGTTTGGGCGAGGCATTAGACAATGCCAAAGCCATTGAGTTTGCCACCAATGACATCATGGCCATTACCGGTCAGCGGCCGGTTGTGACCCGTGCCCGCAAATCTATCGCCGGCTTCAAGCTACGTGAAGGACGGGCTATCGGTATCAAAGTGACGTTGCGTGGCGAACGGATGTGGAGTTTCTTAACTCGTTTGCTTCATGTTGCATTGCCGCGTACACGCGACTTTCAGGGTGTATCCCCTGACTCATTTGACGGCCGGGGCAACTATACGCTCGGCTTGCGTGAGCAGCTTATTTTCCCTGAAATCAGTTACGACAAAATTGATAAGGTGCGGGGAATGGAAGTTACAATTGTAACGACGGCCGAAACAGATGAAGAAGGCCGTCGTTTGCTAGAAATGTTAGGTATGCCCTTTAAGCGGGAGCTGGCCTGAACAGGCAAGTAGGAGAAAAAGATGGCGAAAAAATCAATGATTGCACGCGAAACGAAGCGGAAATATAAGATCCGTGTCCGAAATCGCTGTAAACTGTGCGGGCGCCCGCGCGGCTATATCCGCCGGTTTGGGCTGTGCCGCATCTGTTTCCGCGAACAGGCATTGGAAGGCAATATTCCCGGCGTGGTAAAGGCAAGTTGGTGAGGTGTTACTATGTCAATGAGTGATCCGATTGCCGATATGTTAACGCGCATGAGAAATGCTATTGAGCGGGAACATCCTGTAGTAGCCATGCCGCACTCAAAGCAGAAAGAAGCCATTCTAAAGGTGCTGCATGAGGAAGGCTACATCGAAGGATATGAGATTGTGGCGGAGAAGCCTTTTCCGGTTATTCAGGTAAGCCTGAAATACAAAGGTGATCGCCGTTCGCGCCGGCCTGTATTGACCGGCCTGCAACGCGTGAGTAAACCGGGCCGCCGCGTCTATGTAGGTAAAGATGAGATTCCCTGGGTGTTGAGTGGTATGGGTACGGCCGTTCTCACAACATCTCGTGGTGTCATGACAGACCAGCAGGCCCGCCGTCTAGGTATAGGCGGCGAAGTGCTGTGCAAAGTCTGGTAGGTGGAGGTTTACTATGTCTCGCATTGGTAAAATGCCGGTCAACGTGCCCAAAGGGGTTACGATTACGCTGGTAGATGAGACCGTTTCTGTAAAAGGGCCAAAAGGTACGTTGTCACAGGACGTACACCCTGATATGCAGATAGACCTTGAAAACGGTGTGCTGCACGTTAAGCGTCCCAGCGATTCAAACATGCACAAAGCTCTGCATGGGCTGACACGTTCTTTAATTAACAACATGGTCGAAGGCGTTAGCGATGGGTTCACCAAAGTTCTATTGGTTGAAGGCGTCGGCTACCGCGCTGAAATGAAAGGAAACACCCTGGTTCTTAACGTCGGCTATTCCCATCCGGTAGAGTTTGAGCCACCGGACAATATGGAATTTGTCGTGGAAGAAAGGGGTAAATTGATTCGAGTATCCGGTATAGATAAACAGCTCGTTGGCGAAATTGCGGCTCGCATTCGCAAAACACGTCCCCCGGAACCTTATAAAGGGAAAGGGATTCGTTATCAAAACGAACACGTGCGCCGTAAAGCTGGCAAGGCCGGTAAGGTATAATAGGTTAGGATATAGCAATGGCTGTCAAATCAAATCAAGCACGTAAACGGAGACACCGTCGCATCCGGGCCAAAATATCTGGCTCGGCTGAACGACCACGCCTGAATATTTTCCGTAGTCTGGACCATATCTATGCCCAGGTAATTGACGACGAGGCCGGTCACACGCTGGTTTCCGCATCAACAGTTGATGCTAAACTGGCGGCCGATATGGATGGGAAAACAAAGAAAGAACAGGCTGCCCTTGTTGGCAAAAAGCTGGCTGAACGCGCCCTGGCCGCCGGTATTGATACGGTCGTTTTTGATCGAGGTGGGTATCGGTTTCATGGGCGTGTCAAGTCACTGGCTGATGGCGCTCGTGAAGGTGGTTTAACCTTTTAAGCTCACAGGAGAAACCGGACTTCTGATACCTATCAAGGCTTTATCAGAGAAAGCCCGGTTTCTAGTAAGATAGGAGAAAGTAATGGGTCAGAGACGACAAAACTTCCGCGACCAAGATCGCAATGAATTTGACGAGCGGATTATCGACATCACCCGCGTTGCCAAAGTCATTAAGGGTGGTCGCCGCTTTGCCTTCCGCGTCACGGTGGTGGTTGGCGATAATCGTGGCCGCGTCGGTGTTGGTATTGGCAAGGCACGTACCGTGCCCGATGCCATCCGCAAGGCACTAGAGGCAGCTCGCAAAGATATGGAGCCAGTGGTTATGGTCAAGAATACCATTCCACACCAAATTGTGGGCGAGCACGGTGCGGCCAAAGTGCTGCTCAAGCCGGCCTCGCCCGGTACTGGCGTTATTGCCGGTGGGGGTGTGCGTGCCGTGGTTGAAGCGGCCGGCTACCGCGACATCCTGTCTAAATCGTTGGGCAGCGACAATGTACTAAATGTTATGATGGCTACCATGGATGCCTTGCGTCACCTGCGTGACTTCGAGCAGGTAGCGGCCGATCGGGGTAAAGAAGTCAATGAAGTGATGCCCTTCTGGAGTCGGAAATAATGAGTAACAAACTGCAAATAACGTACAAGAAGAGCGCCATTGGGTACAATAAGCGCCAAAAGGCAACCATTAAGGCACTAGGTTTTCGTAAGCTGAACCAGACAGTGATTCACGATAATACCCCTGTTATTCGGGGAATGATCAACCGCGTGAGCCACCTGGTTGAAGTAATGGAAGAGGAAGAATAAAATGAAACTACACGATCTGCGCCCCAATCCCGGAAAAAAGAAAGAGCGCAAGCGAGTGGGTCGGGGTATTTCGGCAGGCCAGGGTAAGACGGCTGGCCGTGGTACCAAAGGGCAAAACGCACGCAGTGGTGGCGGCAAAGGCATCTATTTTGAAGGTGGTCAGCTGCCGTTGGCGCGTCGGTTGCCTTACAAACGAGGCTTTACCAACATCAACAAAATTTACTACAATCCGGTAAACCTGAGTGATTTGGCCGAATTCGACTTTGAAGGGGAAGAAGTAACCCCGGAAGTAATGGCTATTGTCGGTCTGATTCGTAAGCCAACAGACCCGGTTGTTATTCTGGGCGATGGCGAATTGGATGAGGCGTTGACTGTCAAAGCTCATCGTTTCTCGGCGTCGGCACGAGCCAAAATCGAAGCCGCCGGTGGCAGTGTGGAAATCATTCCACTGTCGTAGCATCTGTTAGCACAGTTCTAAACCTGGAGAATCCTAATGATAGAATCTGTAATTGCTGCCTTTACACTGCCTGACCTGCGCCGCCGGATTTTGTACACCGTCGGGATGTTGGTTGTCTACAGACTGTTAGCCAATATTCCCGTACCGGGTGTAAATCTTGAAGCGTGGCTGGCGTTTACTGAGCAGACAAGCTCCGACAGCGTTATCATGTTCCTGGACCTGCTGTCTGGTGGGGCGGTACGTAACTTTTCTGTCATGGCTATGGGGGTTTATCCGTACATCACGGCCTCCATTATCATTCAGTTGTTGACCCCAATCGTGCCGCAACTAGAAGAGTTGGCCTCCGAAGGGGAGACGGGCCGGAACAAAATTAACAAGATAACCTATTACATGACTGTACCGCTGGCCTTGCTACAGGCGGTTGGTCAAATTCGCCTGATTGGCTTTAGCCTGGGGGGCGGTCTGGAATCAATTATGCCATTCTTTGGCTTTGCCCCAGACCAGATATTACCTACCTTAACAACCATGCTGGCTATGACGGCCGGTACGATGGTCGCGGTTTGGATTGGTGAGCGTATTACCGATGAGGGTATTGGCCAGGGTGTGTCGTTGATCATCTTCGGCGGTATTGTGGCCGAGATTCTGCCTAATCTGTCGATGTTGTTTACGCTGGACGACACGGCCGCTCGTACCTTCTCGATTATCGCTTTTATCATCCTGACGGTGGCTACCGTGCTGGTCATTGTGGTGGTGCAAGAGGGCCAACGACGACTGCCGGTACAATACGGCCGTCGCGTACGTGGGCGCAAGGTGTATCAAGGACAGAGTACCTACATTCCTTTGAAAGTGAATACGGCCGGGATGATTCCGATTATCTTTGCCCAATCCATTGTCATCTTCCCGCCGCTGGTGGCCAACTTCTTTGTTACAGACCCCACCGGTGCAACCGGGGGTTTTGTGAATACGCTGGCCCTCTCCTTGAGTAACTTTGGTGGCCAACAAAGCCCGCAGGCCGACCCGCTAGGGTTTACGCTCTATTGGCTATTCTACTTCTTGCTGGTAGTTGGGTTTACCTTCTTCTATACCGACGTGATGGTATCGCAGCAGAAGATACCGCAGACGTTACAGCGGCAGGGTGGCTTTATTCCTGGCATCAGGCCGGGCAAGCGCACCGAGGATTACGTGAAAGCCGTCGTGCGGCGCATCACGCTGTTTGGTGCGGTCTTCCTGGGTCTGGTAGCTATCCTGCCCGGTATCATGGCGGTGGTCGGCGTATTGCTACGTATTGACGGGCTGGATCGGAGTGCGCTGGTTATCAATGGTGCCGGTCTGATCATCGTGGTCGGTGTGGTCATTGACACCATGCGCCAGTTGGAAGCGCAGTTACTAATGCGTCACTACGAAGGTTTTATCAAATAAAGAACCAACTGGCGAGGCTGGACGCCGCTAGCTGCGTTCAGCCTCAAAGCAAGTAGGCAGGCGACGTATGACTTACATTGTACTGATGGGTGCGCCTGGTGCCGGTAAAGGCACCCAGGCCAAAATGCTGGAAAAAAATCTGGGCTTGCCCCAGGTTGCTACGGGCGATCTGTTTCGCCATAACCTGAAAAATCAAACAGAACTGGGGCGTCTGGCCCAGTCCTACATGGATCGGGGCGAGTTGGTCCCAGATTCCGTAACTGTAGATATGGTGCGTGATCGTCTGTCCCAGGCAGACTGCGACGGTGGGGCTATCCTGGATGGTTTTCCGCGAACGCTCTCTCAGGCAGAAGCGTTGCATGATTTACTGGGAGAGTTTGGTGGCCGCATCAGCGTAGTGCCCCACATTCACGTTGATCAGGATGTGCTGGTAGCCCGTCTGCTAAAACGGGCTGAAATTGAAGGCCGGGCGGACGATAACGAAGAGACGATTCGGACGCGGATGAAGGTGTATCAGGAACAGACGGCACCGCTGTTGGACTATTATCAAGGTAAAGGCCTGTTGGTAGAAGTAAACGGCGAGCAGTCGATAGATGAAGTGCAGCAAGATTTACTGTTGGTAATCCAAGAATCGGCGGTCTAAATTAGGGCCTTCTGTAAATAGTGGACAAATTGACATATTAGTGAGACACTAACCAATTGCATCTTTACTGGAAGTTAGTAGCAGATAATAGTAGTTTGTTGAGATTTGGCACAGACAACGGCCGTTTTCAACAGGCGAGGAGCAAGTAATCATGAAAGTATCAGCATCCGTAAAACGTCGCTGCCCCAAGTGTAAAATCATCAAGCGCCGGGGCGTGGTGCGGGTAATCTGCGAAGACCCCAACCACAAGCAACGACAGGGATAACGTTTAAGGAACAGCGGAGGAATAATGGCTCGTATTGCCGGAGTAGATATCCCTCGCAACAAGCGAGTAGAGATTAGTTTGACTTACATCTATGGTATTGGTGCCTCATCCAGCAAACAGATTCTGGAACAGACAGGCATCAATCCCGACACCCGTGTCAAAGATCTGTCTGAAACAGAGGTGACACAATTGCGTCAGGCCATTGATAAAGAGTTCATGGTAGAAGGCGACCTGCGCCGCGAAGTCTCCATGAATATTAAACGGCTGAGCGAGATTGGCTGCTACCGTGGCTTGCGGCATCGTCGTCACCTGCCGGTTCGTGGTCAACGCACCAAGACCAATGCCCGCACGCGCAAAGGTCCCAAGAAGACTGTGGCCGGTCGTGGCCGGCGCAAGGGCAAGTAATAGATTGTAGCCCGGACAGAAATGTCCGGGTTGGTATCGGGCAGGGATGTCCGATTTACGAGGAGAAACTATGGGACGTAGAAGACGACAGCAGACCCGCAAAAAGATTACCAAAATGGTGCCCAAGGGGCAGGCTCATATCCATGCTACTTTCAATAATACTATTGTGACCATCACGGATATGAACGGCAACACCATTGCCTGGTCGAGCGCTGGTGCATCTGGCTTCAAAGGCTCACGCAAGAGTACACCTTATGCAGCACGTCTGGCCAGCCAAAATGCGGCCCGTACTGCCCAGGAGCATGGGATGCAGGAAATAGAGGCCATTGTTAAAGGGCCTGGTCCTGGTCGGGAAGCGGCTGTGCGGGCGCTGCAGGCCTCTGGCCTCAAGGTTAAGGCGATTTATGATGTGACGCCGGTGCCTCATAATGGCTGCCGGCCGCCCAAAAAGCGCCGCGTGTAGAAACGCAGAGATTGGCAGAGGAACGCGGAGTTTTCCCGTTGTCTGTCACATCTCAGTGCGTTACTGTTTGTTTTTTGACAGTGAAATTTTGAGTTTTGGCATTTACCAGAGAGGGATGAGGGGCTGCCACGCCTGTAAACCTCTCACCAAGAGTAACGATTAGTTGGAGGTAAAACAAGTTGGCAAGGTATACTGGACCTGTATGTAAGCTTTGTCGCCGTGAAGGCGAAAAGCTGTTCTTAAAGGGGTCACGTTGTATGACCCCGAAATGTTCTTTTGAGCGTCGTTCTTATCCGCCGGGACAGCATGGACGTGAGAATCAATTTCGCCGTGGCCGTGCTTCGGACTATTTGCTGCAGCTTCGTGAAAAACAGAAGGCGCGGCGTATTTATGGCGTGCTAGAGCGACAGTTTAGCCGTTATTTTAAGCGTGCCCAGCAGCAGACCGGTTTGACGGGTAACAATTTGCTGATTTTACTAGAGAGCCGCCTGGATAACGTAATTTATCGCCTGGGTATCGGTAGTTCGCGGGCACAGGCACGACAATTGGTGCAGCATGGCCATATAATGCTGAACGGCCGTAAGACCAACATTCCGTCAGCCCTGGTATCGCCCGGCGACGTTATTTCAATTCGTCCCGAAAGCGTACAAAAATCCTATTTTCGGGATCTGCGGCAAGAGTTTGATGATCGGCAGGTACCTCGTTGGTTAGCTATTAACCCATCTGATCTGTCGGCTCGTGTCGTCAGTTTGCCCACCCGTGAGGATATCGATACCACACTGAATGAACAGTTGGTTGTTGAATATTACTCCCGCTAAGGAGTGAGCATAAGCTAGTTTGTGAAGCGTAAAGCGTGAAATGTGGTCCTGTGTTAAGTGGATGCACGCTTTGCGCTTCACGTCATTTGATTGTCTGATTTATTGTTGCTCCTTAGTCAACAGGACGAAAAGAGAGGGAGGTTTAGACATTGGCTATTAGTAATCTTGTCCTACCCAAAATTGAAAGCACGGCGATGTCCCAGGAATACGGCCGTTTCATCATTGGCCCCCTGGAACGTGGCTACGGTACAACCATTGGCAACGCCCTGCGCCGGGTATTGCTTGCTTCTTTAGCAGGAGCGGCAATCACATCTGTGCGCGTGACCGACGTACCCCATGAGTTTTCGGCCATACCCAACGTGCGCGAAGACATGATGCAGCTCATTCTACATCTTAAGCAATTGCGCTTAAAGCTGCACGATACCGACACAGCCCGTCTGCGCCTGGAAGTACACGGTGCGGGCACCGTCACCGCGGCTGACATTCAGACGCCCCCGGAAGTAGACATCATCAACCCTGACCTTTACCTTTTCACGGTTGATGCTGACGATGCTTTTCTGGAAATTGAAATGACGGCCGAAACGGGTCGCGGTTATTCCCCTGCCGAAGAGCGGGGCCGTCTACCCATTGGCGAGCTGCCTATAGACGCCATTTTCAGCCCCATTCGGCGCGTTGGCTACGAGGTTGAAAAGACCAGAGTGGGTCAAATTTCTGACTATGATCAGATCATTATGCAAATCTGGACCGACGGCACCATTAAGCCGGAAGATGCGCTGGCCCGATCCGCTCAGATTATGACCCAATACCTGCGCCCGTTGGCTGGTGTGACCGAAGAGACCTTCATTGAAGAAGAAGAAGAGGAAGAAGAGGAAACCATTCCCAATGAGGTGTACGACACGCCTATCGAACACCTGGATTTGAGTGTTCGTGTATTCAATTCTTTGAAGCGAACCGGCATTACCAAAGTCGGCGAAATGTTAGAAATGTTGGATCGTGGCGAGGAAACGATGCTGGCCATCCGCAATTTCGGCGAAAAATCACTCGAAGAGTTAAAAACACAGCTTAAAGTGAAGGGTTTCCTGGATGACGAGGAAGAAGTGAAGGCGACAGCCTGAGATTTCTCCCGCGCAATAGACTTTTAATTTAGTGGCAATTGTCCCCAGTCGGCTTCTGACTTTCAGAAACCGTATTGTCGCCTGAGTTGGTGAGGGATGGTTGTCTGGATTGTGAGGTTAAAAAAATGCGTCATAGAGTTCATGGTCGTAAACTGGGACGTGATTCAGCCCACCGCCGCGCCTTGATTAAGAATCAGGTGGCGGACCTGTTTTGCAACGGGCAGATCACGACAACCCTGGCCAAAGCCCGCACTATTCGGCCGGTAGCTGAAAAGTTGATTACGGTTGCCAAGCGTGGCCTGGCGGCTGACGACAAGGCCAAAGAAGTTCATGCTCGCCGTACCGTAGCAGCCCGGCTGCCGCGTACCCGTACCTTTGAAGATGATGAAGGTTACTACGTTGAAGTTGACGTTATTCAGCAGTTGTTTGACGAGGTAGCACCGCTCTATACGGATCGACCCGGTGGCTATACCCGCATTCTAAAGCTGGGCAAACGACCGGGTGATAATGCCGACATGGCCATTTTGATGCTGGTCGATGATGAGTAAGTGGCCTGGAATGATTGGACCAATCTCCATGAGTGGTCCAGTCCTATGCTGATAAACTTTGACACAAAAATATCGCGCCCGGATCGAGTATGATGGAACAGCCTATTATGGCTTTCAGCGACAGCGCGATGAATACCCGACGATTCAGGGTGAGCTAGAGCAGGCTCTAAGCCACCTGGCTCAGCAGCCTGTAACCGTTATTGGTGCCGGACGCACTGATAGCGGCGTACACGCTCTGGGTCAGGTGATTAGTTTTACAATTGATTGGCGCCACGGGGTTGACGCCTTGCAGCGTGCCCTGAATGCCAACTTGCCTGAAGATATTGTTGTTTTACAACTGGAAACAGCCACCGCAGCCTTTCATCCCCGGTTTGATGCCCGGCGGCGGGCTTACGTATACCATATTTATAATGCCCCGGTTCGTAGCCCCATCAGACGACAGTATAGCTGGCACGTTGCAGTTCCGCTCGATGTCGTGGCCATGAATGAAGCTGCTGCCTATTTGCCCGGCACGCACGACCTGGCCACCTTTGGCCAGCCGCCACAAGGTGATAACAGTGTGCGCCAGGTGTTTCGGGCTGAGTGGCAGCGGGATGAAGCGTTGCTTTCGTTTTATATAGAGGCTAACGCATTTTTGTACCGCATGGTACGCAGCATCGTTGGCAGTCTGAAACTGGTTGGCGATGGTAGTTGGCAGGTGTCTGATTTTGTGGCCGCTTTTGCGTCAGGTGACCGCAGTCGTTCGGGGACAGTGGCTCCGGCCGTTGGGCTGTATCTGGTTTCCGTTTGGTATGAATAATTAAACTGGGATAAATGTTATCCTATTGCTTGGAGAAAATGGTATGAAGACGTATGTGACAAAAGAAGCAGAGGTGGAGCGTCGCTGGTATGTCGTAGATGTTGAGGGGCAAACGCTAGGGCGCATCGCATCTAAGATTGCCACACTGCTACGCGGTAAGCATAAGCCAATTTACAGCCCCTCGGTTGACTGTGGTGATTTTGTGATTGTGGTCAACGCCGAAAAGATTGCCGTTTCGGGACGGCGCCAGGACCAGAAGATTTATTATCGTCACTCTGGCTATCCGGGTGGCCTGAAGCAGATTTCGCTGCGAGACCAGTTGGCTAAACGGCCGGAGCGCGTAATCGAGACGGCCGTTCGCGGTATGTTGCCCAAGAACGCCTTGGGTCGCAAGATGTTTAAGAAACTAAAGATTTATGCAGGTCCGGACCATCCCCATCAGGCGCAGCAGCCTGAATTACTGGAGCTGTAGGAGGTAAGCTATGTCAGAAGAGCAAGTACCCTATTTTGAAGGAATTGGCCGGCGTAAGCGGTCTAGCGCACGCGTGCGTATCTATCCTGGCAAAAATGAAGGTGTCTTTACGGTTAATGGTAAAGACGTCAAGGAATTTTTCCCTCGTTTTGGGGATTATATGACCCTCATCGGCCCGCTGACGGATACTGGCATGGAGAACATGGACGTGACGGTATTGGTGCAGGGTGGTGGTGTGTCCGGACAGACGGGCGCAGTGCGTCTTGGCCTGGCGCGGGCGTTGGTGAAGTATGACGAGAATCTGCGCGGTGCGCTGCGTGACAATGACCACCTGACGCGCGACGGCCGTATTAAAGAGCGCAAAAAGCCGGGTCTGAAACGGGCACGTAAGGCTCCGACCTATACCAAGCGTTAAATCTGTCGTTTGATTATGGTTTGATTCGTAGTGCGTCGTACGTAGTGCGTAGCTGAAAACAGTTACGCACTACGTACGACGCACTATTTTCTTTTACCTATGACGATTACAATTGTGGGCCTGGGGCCGGGAGACGGCCGTTTACTCACACGAGCCGCCTGGGAAATCCTCTCAGCCGCTCAGGTAGTTTATTTACGTACCGGCCGCCATCCGGCCGTAGCCGACTTGCCCGCTAACGTCACTTGCCACACCTTCGACCACCTGTACGAAACGGCCGAGTCATTCGCTGCCGTTTATGAAACCATCATCCAGGAACTGCTGCAGCAGGCTCAGCAAGATGACATTATCTACGCCGTGCCTGGCCATCCTTTTGTTGGTGAAGCTACCGTGACCGGTCTGGTTGAGGCGGCACAAGCGGCCGACCTGCCCGTGGTGATTGTTGATGGTCTCAGCTTTGTAGAGCCAACTCTGGCGGCTGCTCGTATTGATGCGCTCAATGGCCTCCAGATTTATGACGCGCTGGAACTGGTCAACTATCATTATCCCCCGCTCAATCCCGACAGCCCGTTGCTGCTGGGGCAGGTATATAGCCGCCTGATTGCCAGCGAGGTGAAGCTGGCTTTGATGGCCATTTTTCCCGATGATCATCCCGTGCAGCTCATTCATGCGGCCGGTGGCGCGGCCGAGCAAATTGAGCCACTGCCTCTCTACGCTATCGACCGCAGCCAGTCCATTGACCACCTGACCAGCCTGTATGTACCTTCGTTGCCCCGGTTAGCTGGCTTAAGCAGCCTGGCGGAAACGGTGGCTATGTTGCGCAGCCCGGAAGGATGCCCATGGGACAGAGAGCAAACGCCACAAACGCTGCGGCCCGGCCTGCTGGAAGAGACGATTGAGGTATTGACGGCTCTGGATGAGAACGACCCCGACGCGCTTTGCGAGGAATTGGGAGACTTGCTGCTCCATATTGTTATGCAAGCTCAAATGGCCTCTGAGGCGGAGGAGTTCAAGCTGACGGATGTGGTGACGGGTATTGAGACCAAGCTAAAACGGCGGCATCCTCACGTGTGGGGAGATTGGCAGGTCTCCGGTACGGGCGAGGTGCTGCGTAATTGGGAGCAGATCAAACAGGCGGAGAAGAAGGGGCAACGGCCGTCTTCACTCCTCAATAACGTTCCCGATTTGCTGCCCGCCTTGGCCCAATCCCAAAAAATCCAGCACAAGGTAGCGAAAATTGGCTTTGATTGGCCTGACATTGATGGGGTATGGGACAAGCTGGCTGAGGAAATGGCCGAATTAAGAGCCGCTGCCACACCGGAGCAACGAGCCGCCGAATTGGGCGATCTCTTGTTTGTGGCCGTCAATCTGGCGCGTTGGCTGGGGGTGGACGCCGAAAGCAGCCTGCGCGAGGCTAACCTCCGTTTTACGCGTCGCTTTCAAATGGTAGAGCAGTTGGCGGTCAGGCAGCAGCTTGATTTGAGTGAACTGGATATCGATCAACTGAACCTGTTGTGGTGTGAAGTCAAAGCAGAACTTGCTAAAATGGATGGATAACCATACACTTGTGAGCTAACTTTGTCCTTCGTGATGAACGGTGGAGGAACTGTGACGCTTATTCTTACTGTTGTTTTTACTGTACTGGCAGTCGTTTTAATACTAGCCGCGTTTTTCTTCATTGGGCGTGCGTTTGTACAGCGTGCGCGGCGTAATCGCCAGCCCTATGGGGTAGGACAACAAGAGATTCGCCGGGCAATGCAGGTGGATTTCATTCGAGGATTTGCCGCAGCGGTTGTGGGTCTGCTGCTACTGTTGGCCACTACTGGCTTAGGTGGTTTGACGCAATTGGCCGTTTCTGAACCATCTGATGGGCCGACGCCCACGATGGCCGTGCCAGAGACAACGGAGACAGATGTTGAAGCAAGCAGCACGGCTACACCGACGCTGGCAGCTACAGCGACAGCGACTGTAACACCCACCCCAGCCCCGCCTGAGCCGACAGATACCCCAACCATAACGCCGACCCCTACCAATACGCCTGAACCTGAGCCAGAAACGGCCGTTGTCCAAAGTGGCGTTGGCGTGTGGCTCCGTGCCGGCCCCGATCCTGATTCAGAGCAGCTTGAGTGGCTGCTGGATGGCACCGTGCTGACGCTGCTGCCGGGCTTTGTGGTGGGTGAGGAGTTTGAATGGCAAGAGGTGCGTGCGCCTAGTGGTCAGGAGGGTTGGGTAGCCGTCGCCTTCATCATTTACGACACCGACCTGCCCGACGAGCTAGAAAACGATGAGTTAGAGGAAGTGGAGAATGGCTAATCAGCCAGCTTGAATCACGGGGCAAATCGATCATCCGCCTGCGTTTTAACTACATTCTCTTCGGCTGCTTGCAGCCAACCGCTGCAGGCTGCTTGAGGCTGGTCGAACGCAGGCACATAGGGCTTGATGTCTAAAAGTGGCGTTTGGTCCAGCACGTCAATGTTTTGTATGTGCAAAACCCCCCCTTCCACGGCCACAAGCTCGACAATAGATAGACCAATTGGATTGGGCCTTTTAGGGGCGCGCGTGGCAAACAGGCCGCGAGACTGTGTGTCCATGAAGGGAACAACTTCTAGTTCGAATCCCTCACTTTGGTGAAACCAATACAACAAAATAAGGTGAGAAAAGCCTTCCAGGTCTCTTAAGCCTGGCTGAAATTGCTCAAACAATGTCACCCGGCCTTTTACACCGGCACCGCCAGTTGGCTGGATGGGCATCCCTTTGGGGTCTGTAAATGGGGTGTGGATTGTACCGATGGGCGTTACTGTCATCATGGGGTCAAGTTGTTTCCCGCAGCAGTCGCCCGAAAATGGGAGCTTTCACGGTTGATGTAGGCCAGCGATTGGTGCCGGAAATAGGTGTCATACAGCTCGGCATAGTGGCCGCTGTGGGCGATTAGCTGGTCATGACTGCCTTGCTCAATAATACGGCCGTTTTCCAGCACAATAATCCGGTCAGACGAACGCACGGTAGAGAGGCGATGGGCGATGATAATCGCTGTGCTGTTCTTCATAATCAGGTCTAACGCTTGCTGAATCTGGGACTCGGTGAAGGGGTCTACGCTGGCGGTGGCTTCATCCAGGATAAAAATAGAGGGCGATTGCAGCAGCACGCGGGTCAGAGCGACTAATTGGCGCTGCCCCATAGACAATCTCCCGCCCCGCTCGCCCACTTGACTATGCAGCCCGTTCGGCAACGTTTCTAACCATTCCCCATTGCCGATGCGCCGGGCCATATGCAGAACTTCCGCGTCGGTTGCTTCAGGACGACCGTAGCGTATATTCTCGGAGACGGTACCGGCAAACAGAAAAGGTACCTGCGAGACAAGCCCCAACTGGCGACGATAGTCGGTCAGGTCTAAGGTGCGAATGTCACGGTTGTCTATCAATAGTTCCCCCGCCTGAAACTCATAAAAACGGGCCACCAGCTTGATAATGCTTGACTTACCCGCTCCCGTATGGCCTACCAGCGCGATGCTTTCTCCGGGCGCAACGGTCAAAGAGAAATCAGACAGCACTTGCTCTTGCTCCGTGTAGCGGAAATCAACGTGACGGAACTCGATTTGGCCGCGCAGACGGCCCGCTACCGGCTGTGTGGGCGACTTTTGTACCACGGCCGACTCCACATCAATCAGAGCAAATACTCTTTCCACGGCCGATAGACCGGCCTGAAACTGGCTCCAAAAGGCAGACAACTGGGTCAGGGGGAACCAGAAGCGGTCTACGGTGCTGACAAAAAGATACCAGCCGGCAATACTAATGGCCCCCGTTACCACGGTCAGCCCGCCGAAGTAGACCAGAGCAGCCGTACCAATACCGGCCAAGATATTCAGTACCGGGAAGATATTGGCCAGCACAAAGCCCCGCCGCACGTTGATGCTGTAGGATTGGTTGTTAACGGCCGTGAACTCCCCATAAATCTGCTCCTCCTGCCGAAAGTTCTTGGCAATACGAATGCCCGTTACCGCTTCTTGAATTGACTTATTAACCTCACCCACCGCCCGCGTACTCTGGCGCGTTACCCGGCGAGCGATGTGGCGAAAGGCAAGAGCAACAATCACGACAAAAGGAGCCATTGCCAGTAGCAACAGCGTTAACTGCCACTGAATGGCAAATAGAACCACAATCAAGAAGAGTGCTACCGACAACTGGTTGATCACGTCGGTACTCAGCGTCACCACCTCGCCAAACTCTTGTGTGTCACTGGTAATGCGGCTAACCACCCGGCCAGAGCTATATTCGTCATAAAAAGAGAGGTCCTGGCGGGCGGCTGCATCAAAGGCATCTGTGCGCATCGTCATGATGACGTCGGCGATAACCTCGGTCGTTAGACGGCGGCGCACCCAGTTCAGCCCCCAGACGCCCACGCCAGTGATAAAAACGATGGCCACGAGGGCTGGAATGATCGCCTCATTTTGGCTTTCGGCCATTACATCAACGCCGCCGCTGATCACAATCGGTAGTGCGGCACTGGAAACGGCCATCAAAAAGATGGCGGTAGAAACCGTAATGATTTTCCGTTTGTGGGGGCGAAAGTAATGGAGAATGCGTCGCGTTAATTCTTTGTCGCTGTATTGTCGGTCATAAGCCTCAGCTTCCAGACCGCGCATGATGGTTGCCATAGGGTGTCCTTTGTTACTGTGCGTGGTGCGTGGCACTTAGTTCGTAGTGCGAAGTTCGTAACCAGCCACTTGCTCCCGACTAACGACCAACAGACTAATGGCTACCAGACCACAAGACCACATGACTACAAGACTACCAGACCATTATAAAATACGCTGCCCCAACAGCGAAGAAGTCAAACCAACTGCTAATTCAGCCGTGCGGTTCATTGTGTCCAGAATGGGGTTGATTTCGACAATATCCATCGAGCGAATACGGCCGCTATCGCTCAGGATTTCCATGAGCAGATGGGCTTCGCGGTAGGAAAGACCGCCCGGCTCGGCCGTGCCTACGCCAGGGGCTTCGTCTGGGTCCAGGCTGTCCATGTCCAGGCTGACGTGAATGTGGGGCAGGTGACGCAGCCGGTCGATAGCCTGCCTGGCCACAGCGGCCATGCCCAGTTCATCTACGTGGCGCATGGTGTAGACGTGAATGCCGCTCCGTTTCAGAGCGGTCCGTTCGCCGGGGTCCAGAGAACGAATGCCGATCTGGACGACGTGTACTTCGTGTAGTTTAGGGCCTTCGTAACCAATGCCGGTTAGTTCAGGTGCGCCGCGCCCTACCAGGGCGGCCAAGGGCATGCCGTGAATATTGCCTGTGGGCGAGGTGTCAGGTGTGTTGAAGTCGGCGTGGGCGTCAATCCAGATAACCCCGATGGGACCAGGACGGGAAACGGCCGTTACTGAGCCAATACTGATACTGTGATCACCACCCATAAACAGGGTGAAGTCCCCTTTCTCCGCAAAGTGGCGGCCCTTCTCATAGATCTGCTGACAAACGGCTGCAACGGCCCGCCGCCGTCGCCCCAGACCGGCTACAGCTTCTTCCGGGTTGGGAACGGGAATATTCCCCTCATCATAGACGGTGTAGCCCAAACTTTCCAGGCGACCTTGCAGGCCAGCATAACGTAAGGCGCTGGGTCCCATGTCAACGCCGCGTCGGCTCTGGCCCAGGTCCATCGGTACGCCAATTATGCGAATGTCAGGCTGGTTTTGTTGCACGGTTCAGTCTTCTCCGGGCTGCATGGTAGCGAGGCTGCCAGGTAGCGAGGTCATGTATGGCTTGAGTAGCACGTTTCTGTTTCGCCACTCCGCCGCTTCGCCATTTCGCCACTCCGCCACCCTGCTCAATTGTGATCGTTTTTAGAGAATCGGCAAGTTGTTTGGCAAGGAATAGATACCCCATTTATAATGAGCATCTATGTCCGTATCTATTTTGTCTGGTTTACAGCTAGATTGGCCCGTTGACTGGTCGGTATTGTTTGAACGCCCGGCCCCGCTGCTGTTAGAGATTGGTTTTGGCAGGGGTGACTTCTTGGTTGAGCTGGCGCAAAAACAGCCGTTGGCCAACGTGGTCGGTCTGGAAATATCGCTCCCCTCGCTGCGAAAGGGCGCGCGTAAAGTTAGCCGGCGCGGTCTGACCAACGTGGCGATTGTCCAGGCGGATGCCAATTATGCCCTGCACGCCCTGTTTCGCCCGGCCAGCCTGAGCGAAGTGTATATCAACTTCCCTGATCCCTGGCCTAAGCCCGGCCATGAGCATCGCCGCCTGATCAACCCCTACTTTTTGCGGTTGTTGGCCAGTCGAATGCCGGCCGAAGCCAGGCTCAATATAGCTACGGACCATCCCGACTATGCGGCCGCTATTGTCACTTGCCTGGAGACCACGCCTTATTTTGTTAGTCGCCGGGGACAAACGGCCGTTGTTGCCCACGGCCTATTAGGCACCAAATATGAGCAGAAAGGGTTGGCTGAGGGGCGGCCTGGCTATTATTTCTACTTTGAGCGCAACCAGACCCCGCTTGCTTTTCCCTTCCCAGTGCTAAAGGAGTCAGCTATGCCCCACGTGGTTCTGGAATCTCCTCTGACGTTGGCAGAGATTGCCGACCAATTTCGGCCAGATTCGGTGACGGTAGGTGAGACGGCCGTTTCCCTAATCGAATTGTTCCATTCTGCCCAACAAAACAAGCTGCTGATTGAAGCTTACGTCAAGGAAGCCGCACTCAGTCAGCACATTGCCGCCGCCATTCGTTGTCGCCAGAATGGGCAACTGGTGGTTGAGCTGCACGATATTGGCTTCCCACGACCGACGGTCGGCACCCATCATCTGATTCGTTTCATCGTTGACTGGCTTTCCAGTTTGCACGCGGATACAACCGTCGTTAACAGCACCTTAGCAGGGGATAAGTAGCCTGCGCTGGCTAGTCTCTGGGGCCGGCTCGTATGGTTGATTGTTAGGTAGACATGTATCATCAATAGCGATATGGTTGAAGAACGTCAGGGGCAAGTAATGAATAAACTCAGGCTGTCAGCAGCACCCACGAGTCGAATCAAGCAGATTCTGCTTGGTCTGCTTACGCTGGCGGCCCTCTTAATGGGACTGGCCTTAATGGGTACTTATCTGGCACGCTGGGCGTGGATATTTGAACTAGTGAGCCATCTGCGGGTTCATCTTGTGGTAGGCTTGGTAGGGATTGCCGTCCTGTTCCTGTTGTTTGGGCAGTGGTCAATGGCGGGCGTTACGGCTTTGGTAGGTCTGATTGGCTTCACTTCGCTGGCTCCTTTTTACTTTAGCTCAAAGTGGGTTGGGGCGGATCAAGGCGCTGTCGTCTACCGGGCGTTGGCCCTCAACGTTCATTACCACAATGATGCCTATGACGAAGTGCTGGCATTGGTCGAGGCTGTTTCCCCGGACTTTGTCGTTCTGTCGGAAGCCACCCAGCCGTGGCGCGATGGGATGCTGCCGCTGCTGTCTGAGTACCCTTATACCCATTTCGTGGGTTATGGCAAACACGGCCGTATTATTTACAGCCGCTTTCCCTTTGTAGAGAATGGCACAGGCCGCGTTGAAGATGGGGAACGGCCGTCTGTTGTGGCTACACTTGATCTGGGTGTGAGCCAGATAACCATTGTTGGTCTCCACATACGAGCACCCGTCAAGCTAGAAGGAGCCGCTCAGCGCAACCGGCAAATGGCGAGCCTGGCTCAATTTGTGCAAGAACAGTCCCAGCCGATTATGCTGCTCGGCGATTTCAATATCACGCCCTGGTCGCCCGTTTTCCGCGATTTCCTGGCGGAAGCCGACCTGGTTGATGCGCGCCTTGGTCACGGCCTGACCCCGACCTGGCCCACCAGCTTGCCGCTTGCCGGCGTTCCCATTGACCATGCCGTGGTCTCACCGGGCATCAAGATTCACGATTTTCAACGTGGTCCCCACGTTGGTTCAGACCATTTTCCCATTATCGTTGACTTTTCGCTGCCAGCGCAGTGAACCATTGGTGCGTCACGTTGCCATCCGCAACAATAATCCCCGCACTACGAGAACAAGGAGCAACAAGTGACTTCTCATGATAATCAACTTCCCCACTGGGACCTCACACCCATTTATGAGAGCCTGGAATCAGATGCGTTTCAGAATGATTTTGAGGCTATCATCGCCGAAATCTATAATCTGGTGGACCTGTTTGATACCCACCAGATTGATCGACCCGACGAATCCGTTGAGGTAACGGCCGATACCGTCCAAACGTTTGAAACAATTGTCAATCAGTTCAACCAGCTTGGCGAGCGTGTACAAACCCTCTACGCTTACATTAGTGCCAACCTGGCCACCAATTCCCGCAACGATTTGGCCCAGGCCCGCCACAGCGAGCTTCAGCGACCGGCCTCTCGTCTCTGGCTGCTGCGCACGCGCCTGGCCGCCTGGCTTGGCTCGCTCGACGTGGCAGCGCTGATCCACCAATCAGAACTGGCCGGCAATCATGCTTTTGCGCTGCGCCGTGCCCAGGTTGAGGCCACACATCAAATGTCCCCGGTTGAGGAATCGCTGGCTGCCGATTTAAGCCTGACGGGACGCAGCGCCTGGTATCGCATGTTTGAAAATACCGTTTCACAGCTCAAAACAGAGGTCGAAATTGACGGGGAGAGACAGAGCCTGCCCTTGACGGCTGCCTTTAACCTGATGCATAACCCAGATCGCTCGCTACGCCAGCAGGCCCACGAAGCCATCTGGCAGACGTTAGAAAGCGTCACCGTACCCCTGGCGTCGGCTCTAAACAGCATCAAGGGTGAGACGCTAACCCTGTGCGAGCGGCGCGGCTGGTCTGATCCGCTGGACATGGTTTTATTTGAGAATGCGATTGATCGCCCCACGTTAGAGGCCATGATGGCGGCGACACAGGCCGCTTATCCCGACTTTCAGCGCTATTTGCGGGCGCGGGCGCAGGCGTTGGGGCTGCCCGTTCTGACCCAATATGACCGGCTGGCCCCGCTGGGGGAAGGGGGTAAGAGCTGGTCGTATGAGGAGGCCCAGACGTTTATCCTGGAGCAGTTTGGCACGTATTCGGCTAAGATGCGCCATTTGGCCGAACGTGCTTTTGCCGAGAACTGGATTGATGCCGAACCGCGTGATGGCAAACGGGGCGGAGCGTTTTGTATGTGGCTGCAAGCAGGCGACTCCCGTATATTGTCTAATTTTCAGCCAAGCTTTACGGCCGTTTCTACGTTAGCTCACGAATTAGGCCATGCTTATCATAACCTCAACCTGGCTCATCGTACCCCCATGCAGCGTGATCTGCCTATGACCCTGGCCGAAACCGCCAGCACCTTCTGTCAGAAAATCGTGGAGAACGCAGCCCTGAAAACGGCCGAACCACAGGACCAGCTTCGCATTTTGGATGGCGGACTGGAATATGCCACACGAGTTATTCTGGGAGCCAGCAGCGATTTTACGTTTGAGCAGCGTTTGTTTGAGCAACGTCGCCAGCGTGACCTGTCGCCCGATGAGTTGACAGAGCTGTCGGCAACGGCGCAGCGTGAAGCGTTCGGGGAGGCCATCGAGCCTGAGACGATTCAGAAGTATCGTTGGGTTTATGTGCCTCACTATTACACCACCAGTTACTACAATTTCCCCTATATTTTTGGTTTGTTGTTTGGCCTGGGTCTGTATGCTCATTATCAGCAAGATGCCGAAGGTTTCAAGACGGGCTATGATGATCTACTTGCCCGCACCGGCATGGGGGAAGCGGCTGATCTGGCAGCCGATTTTGGCATTGATCTGCGCCAGCCCGCTTTTTGGGAGGCCAGTCTGGATGTGCTGCGGGCGGATATAGATCGGTTTGTGGCATTGAGTGAGTAACTAATTGTGCGTAGTGCGTAGTAGGTAATAGCCTTACTACGCACTACTCACTACGCACTACGTTTGACTATGACCCTTGCCCAACTCCACGCCGAATTACGCGCCTGTCGTCTGTGTCTGGAGGCGGGTTATGAGATTGCCCCGGGACCGGTTTTTAGCAGTGGTCCAGTGCCGCAGGTGATGCTGATCGGGCAGGCTCCTGGGGTAACGGAAGCGGAAGTGAAACGGCCGTTTAACGCCGGCAGCGGTACACGTCTTTTCCAATGGCTGGCTGAGGCTGGTTGGTCAGAAGCTGAATTTCGCGCCAAACAGTATATGACGGCCGTTACCAAATGTTTTCCCGGCAAGGCGGCAAACGGTAAAGGGGACCGCGTGCCCAGTCGGGCCGAGCAGGCTCTTTGCCGCCCCTATTTGGAGCGCGAGATGGCTTTGGTCAGGCCCCGCCTGATTATTCCTGTGGGCGGCCTGGCGATCAAACTCTTTTTTCCCAGTAAACTGCGGCTGGATCAGGTGATCGGAACGGCCGTTTACTTCCCACCTGACCTGCTGACGGACAACCCGATTCGGTTTCATCTCAAAGGAGCGCAGCAGTTGCGGCCGGACGACGCCGATTTGTCCCCCCATTTAGCGCGATTAGAAAGAAACGGCCGTTGGCTGGTGCCGTTACCCCATCCCTCCGGAGCCAGTCTGTGGCCCAACCAACCGGCCAACCAGCAGTTGATTGGCCGGTCTTTGGCCATGCTCAACCAGATTCGTCAGGCGTGGCAGCTAGGATAACGGCCGTCCTCGCATAACTTCCCCGCCATGCCCCTGTTGCCCAAGCCAGGGTAACAGTCGCCGGTCGCCCAGTTAACTTGACATATGCTTTATACTATTACACATTGAGCGATCTTGTCTGGTCTTTTAGGAGGTGATGAGAGGGATGGATGATCAAGCAGAACCAGCCGGCAGGCAGCCTTATTTGCCCTTATCACTGGGACTCAATGTATTGTTATCATTGCTCGTCGCGTTTTTGTGGTTTACCCGGCCACAAGTGACCGAATCTCCGCCAGCGACAGCACTGGCCGCAGATGTGACTGTGGCTACGGCCACGGTAACATCTAGCGCGGTTTTCGACCCCTCGCCAACGGCAACCACAGCCGCGCCGACCCCCACGGCCATAGCTATAGCCACAGCAACCCCGCTACCATCGCCCACTATTGCGGCTCCGACTGAGATGCCATCACCAACCATTGAGGCAACTGCTACAGTAGAACCAATAGAAACGGCCGTGCCTTCACCAACTGTTGCCCCTGTCATTTCTGGTCCTGACTGGCTGGTTTATTTCAATCAAATTCGGTCAGAAGGGGGACTGCCGCCTGTGCAGGCCGATGCGGCTTTGTCCCAAGGGGCCACAAACCATAGTGAGTACATGTTACGCACCAATAGGACCGTCCACGCGCAGGACATCAACAGTCCATTTTATACCCATGACGGAAATCAGGCTGGCATCAATGGCAATATCGCCGTGAGCGGCTGGGCTGAGGCACCGGACAACTGGGGTTTTGATTACTGGATGACGGCTCCCTTCCATGCGCTGCTTATGCTGAATCCGCGGCTGCACATAACTGGCTACGGTATCTTTCGAGATGCGGCCAGTGACATGAAGATGGCGGCCACGCTAGACGTTAAGAGTGTGTTGCATGATTCAGTTGAATCGGTTGTCTATCCGCTTACCTTCCCCAAAAATGGGGGGCAAACCTGGTTTCTGGAGAGTCGTCTACCTGAGTTTCCAAATCCGTTGGCAAGCTGTCCCGGGTATGTACGCTCGGTAGGTGCGCCGCTCATTGTGCAAATTGGCCCCGAAGACCAGACGCCAGTTGTTACCAGCAGCTCGATTACCGTAGACGGAACGGCCGTTGCCCATTGCGTACTCACAGAAAACACGTATTACAATGAAAACAGTTACCGCCAACTTGCCGGCCGCACCATTTTGGCTCAGCAGAATGGAATTATTCTGATACCGCGCCAGCCACTGGAGGCCGGCCGCACCTATGCGGTAAATCTGGTCGTCAACGGTATAGAAATTGCCTGGCAGTTTAACACTGTCGCCCGACGGCCGCCCTTTGAACCAGGCAACTAATTCCCGCTGTAAAGGGATCGCCAGCATCATCGCTCGCTCATAGCTGGCTATAGGCCGGCTGGGAAGCCAGCGATCCCTGCTGGCGTCTGGTTAAATTTTCAATGGCATCGGCCAGATGCTCGTCGGCGATGTGGTGGTCGTCCCGCTCTACCCGAATTTTGTGGGCCTCGTGCAAAACGGCCGTATGCGTATACCCTACCGGCGGCTCAAATTTGTAGGCAGAACATTCAATCAACTGCCCCAGCGGATCGCGGAAATAGATCGAATACATAAAGCCCCGATCAATCTCGCCTGAATGGTTGATGCCCCGCTCGTCCAGCCGCCCGGCAATCTGGGTATAGGTGGCCCGCGAAACGGTAAAAGCCAGGTGGTGGAGATTACCGATGCCCTCCGGGTTGGGGGTAGAATCTGGCGTGCGCTCTTCGTTGGTAAAGATGGTGATTAAACGGCCGTCGCCCGGATCAAAATAAAGATGGCTCTCCTCCGGCACGTCCAGATTGGGCTGCTCAAAGACAAAGGGCATACCCAACAGCCCTTCCCAAAAATCAATGCTCGTCTGCCGGTCAGCCCCGACCAGCGTGATGTGGTGTACGCCTTGTGTCTGTATTTTTTTCATGATTTTCTCCTGAATTGGTTGAATGCGTATTGCGTATTGCGTAATAGTCTGTCAACTATCAACTGTCAACTATCAACTGTTTACTGTCTCAGTCCCAGCTTGCGGCAGAGTCGTCCCAATTCTACTTGCTCGGCAGCAGTTAGGGCACTCATTTCAGCTACGATCCCGGCTACGTGTTCGTCAAAGAAGCTGGTAATAAGCGCTCGTCCCTGCTCAGTGATTTGGACCTGCATATAGCGGTTATCGCTTGGATCCCGTTCCCGCTCAATCAGACCCCTTTTTTCGATAGCTTTCAGCACAATCGAAATATTGCTGGCGCTACGTAGCACTTTGTCCGCCAGTTGTCGCTGTGATAACGTGCCCAGATGGTACAATGCCTCCAGAATGGCAAACTGGCTGGTTGTTAGATTATGATGACTCAGGTGGGCAGTGGTGCGGTGGAGCGACGTTTCGGCCGCTCGCTGCAACTTAATGTAACTGTCCAGAGCCAGTTGCTCCTGTTCTGTACCCTCATAATGGGTGGGCATTGATCTCTCCTAAACGACGGAAGACGA
>SLGK01000067.1 GCA_007123775.1 Anaerolineae bacterium
CGGCTGCCGGAAGTGGCCTCAGCCATTGCCCAACCGTTGGCCAAGACGGATCGCATTGTGGTGGTTAGCACAGGTGGCGATAACGGCAGCGGGGCTGGTGCATCGCGCATTACGCAGGATGTATCGAACATCATCGCCCAGGTACCGGCCACGGTGGAAGCGCTGACGGGTATTGACCTGATTGAGGCGGTGGAGAGTCTGCCGGGGTTTAAGGAAGCGGCCGTTAAACGGCGGCAAAAGGCGGATAATTCCGAAGATATTCCGGTCGAATAGGTGTAACAAACCGACAGGAGCGCATTAGCAAACGGATGAAAATCTGTAGCGCAAACATCCCTGTTTGCGTGGTCAAGCAAGGATGCTTGACCAACATTCATAAAGCGGGACCAAATGGCCCCGCTTTTTGTTTACGCAACTGCCCGGCGGCGGCGAATGGTGCGAACCAGCAGCCAGAGGGGAATAAATACCAGTAGACCAAGCGGCAGCAGGAAGAGCAGCAACCAGATGGCCAGATTGGCCAATCCTTGCAGGGCCACCACCAGGGATTCGATGGCAGCACGGGCCGTGCCCTGTGGCTCCCAGCCGCCCAGAGCCAGAGGCTGTGATAACGCGTCCGGGGTGATGTTGATGGTCAAGGTGGAGTAGGCGGCCGATTGGCTGAGGTAATTCATGCGCCCCTGGATTACTTCAATGCGCTCTTCAAGCTGGCTCAGGGTGCGGTTGACTTCGAGAGCTTCTTCGACGTTTTGAGCTTCGTCAAGGAAACTGCGGACCCGATCGGCCGTTGCCTGCAAATTGTTCAGCCGGGCGGAGAGATCGACATACTCTTCGGTTACATCCTGGCTTTCGGTTGATTCGCGGGTGGTGGTCACGGCCGTTGCTTTCACCCCTGCCACCATCTCATCAAAGCGGTCGGCCGGCACACGCACTGTGATGCTGCCCCGTTTGCCCCGCTCATCAAATTGGTAAGCATTACTGCTCACCACCCAGCCACCGTTTGCTTCCGCCAGTCGGGCAATGTCAGCCAGGGCCGCCTCCGTATCCATTACCACAATGCTCATGTGGCCGGTGCGGATGATTAGGCGATCTTGCGCCAGGGGAATTTGATCGTTCACCTGCGGCGCTGGCGGAGCAAGTGCTGATTCGGTTGTTTCCGACATGACAAACTCAATACCGTCAGCCGCGCCCCAGCCCGGTTCACTGGCCATTTCCATCTGTTGGGCATCGGCACAGCCCACCAACAACCCCAGCACTAGTGCAAAAAACCAAAAGCGATTCATCTTTAGCCTCCAATTCAAAGAGCCGCCAAACAGACCGGCTGCCCCAAAATAAACCTATATCCTAAAGACGAATAGCCCCCTAAAAAAGTTCCCCGCTCCCCACTCTTTCCTCGACCCTCTATCTCTTGGCTCCAGCCTCTAGCTCACCACCCATGCTCCAGGCGACGAATCAGGCGAGCCGGCATCTTGTGCTGACGCATACTGGTCTGGGTATGGCTCACGGCATAGGACACGCGCCGATATGACCAGGTTTTGGCTGCTGTGTCTAGCAGCGCATACGAAGCTCTGGGGTCTGAATTGCGCGGTTGGCCGACGCTGCCAGGATTGATAATCAGGCGATGGTGGTTTAGCTGAATCGGGTTGGTATAGTCTGGCAGATGGGGCCTGGTGACTTGCACATCTTCTTCCTCAAACCATACGGGCACATGAGTATGACCGACCAGACAATAGGCTGTTTCAAAAAAGCCGAAATTGATGCTGGCCGTATAAGGGTCTAAAATATACTCCCATACCGGCTGGCGCGGACTGGCATGAGCCAACGTGAACTCACCCTGTACGAGCATGGAGGGTAGCTGGTCAAGATACTCTTTGGTTTCTACAGAGGTGTGGCAGCGCGTCCACTCGATGGCTGAGCGGGCTTCATGGTTAAAGGTGGCGATGTCTAGTTTACCCAGTACCGCCCAATCATGATTGCCCGACAGGCTGATGTGGTTATGCTCACGTAGCAAAGCCACACATTCATTCGGGTTAGGGCCGTAGCCAATCAAGTCGCCCAGACACCAGATGATGTCCCACTTATCCTTTGCGTCAGCCAGTACGGCCTCAAAGGCAGCTAAGTTGGCATGAATGTCTGAGATGACCAATACTCGCATTTGATTTTACTGCTCCCATGTAAGCAGAAGCGTTTGCCCGATGCCTGCTCGAACTGAGGACCGGCATGGCGATTCTTGCTGTTCCAGTTTCACTTCGTGGTTATTATTCCATGATACCACGATTGCGTTAAGAAGGTATAATAAATGGTAACTGGCTAATTTGCTATGAATGCTTGGTACTAGTCGGACAAAGTTATGGCGATTTTAGATAAGTGGACCCTTGATTTTATCAGCAATAGCGTGGAGCAAACGCTTCGTTTAGGTGTACGCCTGGGCGAACTGTTGCAACCTGGCGATCTGGTTTGCCTATCTGGTGAGTTGGGGTCAGGCAAAACAGTGGTGGCCAGGGGCGCGGGGCGTGGCTGGGGCACGGCCGTTCGCGTCACCAGTCCTACGTTTACGTTGGTCAATGCGTATCCACGATCAGTTGACGGCCGTATCCTTTACCACGTCGATTGTTACCGGCTGGAAACACAGGCTGACGCCATTACCACGGGGCTGGAGGATATTTTGGCGGGAGATGGCGCACTCATGATAGAATGGCCAGAGCGGATTGAGTCGATGTTGAGCGATGATCGGTTCACCATTAGCCTGGCCTATGAAAGTGAAACTCGCCGCAGGCTACGCTTTCAGGCCAGAGGCGAACGGTCTACCCAACTTTTTGAGGCATTTAAGCAAAGCGCGTTTGGCGCATAGCTTTATGCGGCGCATAGTTTTATGCGGCGCGTAG
>SLGK01000312.1 GCA_007123775.1 Anaerolineae bacterium
ATTCTCGCCGCAGCCGCCACAGGGCCGGGACGGCCGTGAACAGCAGTCCCCACTTCTTCCAATGCGCGACGCCGGCCGGCGCCACGCGATGAACCGGCACGCCGCCAACCTTTTCCCGGCGCGCCAGGGCCGCATCGTGGCGGCGGGTCAGCACAACCACCGGCCAGCCTTGCCCGACCAGCCCCTCAGCCAGCGTGCGGGCCTGCGTCTCGCCGCCACCCACCAGCGGGTGGTAGGTCTCGGTCAGTAAACAGATGCGGGGCGTAGGCAACGGTTTTTACCTTTACGTAGTGCGTATTGCGTAGTGCGTAGGACCTTCTGCTACGCACTACGTACTACGCACTACGCTTTCACTTTTCTTGCACTGCCGCATTGGCTTTGCGCTCTCGCTCAGCCAGTTCGTACAGGGCTATTTTCTGCGCCATTTCTACCTGGCGGGCGGAGATAATGGACAACTGCATACTGAAAAAGATCAACATGCCAAAGACCAGGGCAAAGGCCAGCAGCGTCAGAGCGGATGCGGGATAAATGGCGCCGACGACAACCTGGGTTACGAAAAAGAGCAGTGGCGGAATGGAGATGATAACGATCATGCCCACCAGCGCCAGCAGCCAGATGACCGCATAACCGGGGTGCAGCTTGCGCGTGCGGACCATGTTGATGATCAGTACGATCAGCACCAGACCAAACAGATCAAGCAGCAGTATACCTTGTAAAGTCATGATTTCCTCCGTTGGAGCAGCGCATCCACCAGAGCCACGACGGTAAGCAGCAGCGTCTGCAGCGGGTAGGCCAAGACACTAGCGAAGGAATACATGGAACGGCCGGACTCGCGTTCGTGGACTGTAATTGGATGCTCAACAATCTTAAAATCGGCCATGCTGAGATGGACCAGGCTTTCGGTATGGAAATCCATAAAGACGCCACCCACGACCATCTGGCAGGCGCTGGGGCGCATCGCCTTGAAGCCGGAGGTGGTGTCGTAAATGCGCCGGCCCAGCAGCAGCCGCGTCAACTGTGAAAAGAGAATCTGGCCCAATTTGCGGCCGAGGGGACTGTTGTAGGTACGGCCGTGGCAATAGCGCGAACCAATGACCATGTCCGCTTGGCTATTCAGCAGCGCCTCGACCACCGGCTGCACATCTTCGGGCCGGTGCTGGCCATCCCCGTCAAAGGAGACGATCACGTCATAGCTGCTTTGCAGGCCATATTTGAGGCCGGTTTGTAGGGCGTTGCCATAGCCCAGGTTACAGGGCAGCCACAACTGCTTCTCGCCCAGAGCAGCCACAATCTCACCCGTGCGATCTCTGGCGCCGTCGTTGACCACCACGCGGTCATAATCCGGCACGGCCCGGCGCAGCCCCTCAATGACGGCGGTAATTGTCTTCTCCTCGTTGTAGGCCGGTATGACAATCAAGACACGCGGGTTCATTATTTTTGTTCCTTAATCAGGTACTTGCGTGAAACGTGATGCGTGATGCGTGAAAAGCCCTCACGCATCACGTTTTACGCTTCACGTCCACGTCTCACGTCCACTTCCCAAATTCGACGCCACCAGAAGCGCAAGATATCGCCTGGTTTAGGGTCGCGGTAGAGCTTGCCTTTGCGGCCGGTCTGGGGGCGGTAAACGGCCGTGCCGTCTCGTACCTGCAAAATCGCCTCAATGTACAGATCCAGCCCCAGGGCCAGCACGTCACGCATGACATCGCCATAACCGCGCCGGCCGATGGGCACCGCGCCGTTGCCAACAATCTTGCCCGTATCCAGCCCAACCGTCACTTTTTGAATAGTCACCCCCGCCACCGGTTCGCCATGATACATGGCCCAAAAGGTGGTCTTTTTGCCCCGGTATTGGGGCACCTGGCCATGATGGATACCCAGCGTGCCCTGTGCCGGAATCTCAAAGAGGGCTGGCTTGAGAATGGGGCTGCCATAAATCAGGCCCAAATCCGGTTGCAGCGCCCGCACCTGGGCCAGCGCCACCTCGTCGTGGATGTTGGGGATGAAATGGACACGGCCGTTCAGCCGTCCCATCTCTCGCCGCAAAGCCCACTCCTGCCGGGGGTGACGCAGCCACCGGGCCACAATACTCAGCAGTTGCAGCCCCAGGACGGCCGGCGCCAACCAGCGCCGCCGCTGCCAGGTGTTGGCCACCACGTCGGCCAGCGACTGGCCGGCCGACTGGCAAAAGGCCCCCAGCAGTTCTATGTCGGCATGGTCCTCCAGCCGCACTAAAAACTGCTTCACGTCCCGCTCCAGGACCGGGCCACCGCCAAACATGACCACGCGAATCGGCCGTTGCAAACCATTCATCTTGCAAACCATTTACCGCTAAGACGCGAAGGGCGCAAAGATTTACCAGTTTTCTTGGCGTTCTTGGCGTCTTGGCGGTGAAATTTCACATCTGGACAACTGTTACTCACTTGTCACGCTCCCGCGCCGTGCCCAGGCCACCAGTCGGTCTTTGCGCTTCTTTAGAAATGGCTCCAGCCGGTGGGCGATGCGAATCCAGGGTATGTTGTGGCTGAAAACGGCCGTTCCCGCCAGTTTCTTATCATAGCGCAGAAAAAGCTCCGGCGATTGGCTGACCTCATCCAGCAGTTCCGGCGTCAGATTGGGCCGCGCCTGCCAGGGATAAAAGCGGGTCGTCTGGCTCTTGAAGCAGTCAAGCGCGGCCCGTTTTTGCTGAGCCACGGCCGTTACCTCTACCTTAGCCAACAGTTCCGGCTTGACATAAGCCCGCACATCCTTCGTAGGCAGCATCCGCCACTGGTGGTAGACGAAATATTCTGTCATCTGTCCCGAAAATGTGCCCTCATTTACCAGGCGCGTGGCCACCTGGTTGAGCGCCAGATGGTCCGGGTGGCGGTCGAAGCGAAAGGGGACCAGCAGATGGTCGGGCTGCAATTCAGCCACCAGCCGGGCTATCAATTGGTAAAGCTGTTGACCATGCCGGGATAAACGGCCGTCGGGCAAATCAAGAAAGTGAACGTTGGGTGCCGGCATGCCCAGCACGGCCAGCGCCGCCCGCGCCTCAGCCTGCCGGATACGCCCCAGGTCAGGCGAGATTTTGTCCCGCTTGGGCAGCACCGGCTCCGGCGATCCCATGCCGTCGGTGGCATAAACCACGTGCCACTTGGTTTTGTGCGGCAGCAATGCAATCGTGCCGCCGCAGCCCAGCGCCTCATCGTCCATATGCGGCACCAAAATCAGGCCGGTACCAGCGAAATAGTCGGCTACAGTGGCCAGCGGCAGACGGCGGACGAAAGACGGAAGACGGAAGGGCGCGGCCTCGGTCCTCGGTCCTTCGTCTTCGGTCATTATGTACATGCCGCCTCCTGCAAAATGGCCAGCGTGCGGGCGGCGCAGTCATCCCAATTGAACAGGCCGGAGCGGGCCAGGCCGCGGGCCGACAACTTTTGCCTGAGCGCCGGATCGTGACAGACGCGGCCAATGGCTGCCGCAATTTCGGTCGTATTTTGGGGATCAACCAGCAGGGCCGCGTCGCCCCCAATCTCTTCCAGCCCATTGACGTTGGAAGTGATGATGGGCGTACCGCAGGCCATCGCCTCCGTCAGCGGAATCGGAAATGCCTCTAGGTTAGACGGGTACAGATAAAGATCGGCCAGCGAATAGACGGCCGGCAAATCCTGCTGATCAATCCAATCCGGGAACAGAATGTCGGCCCCATAACCGTCGTCGGGAATACCGTACTCCGCCTTGTAGAGGTAACAATCCTTGCCGCCCACGACCAGTTTGGCCGGGTTATCGGTCTGCTGATGGTAGTAGGCGTATGATTTGAATATCTGGCCCAGGTTTTTACGGCCGTCGCCCAGTCGCTTGGTCAGGGTCAGAATAAAGTGGTCGGGTAACTGGTAACGTGTTTTGACGGCCGCCAGTTCAGCCTCATCCGCTACCCGCCGGAAGTGGCGGGCTGGCGCAAAATAGACCGTCTGCATCTTATCCGGCGGTAAGTTCAACACCTGGTTAAAATTGTCCGTGGTCAACTGGGACACGGAGATAACCGTTGTACACTTTTTGATATAGAGCGGCGTCATGATCCGCATATAGCGCACGTCCAGCCAGGTGTAGTAGATGGCCTGATCAGGCATGAACCAGTCGGCGCCATGTACGGTCATCACTGTCGGGCAGGGGGCCAGCAGCGGTGCGGTGAACTTGGGGTGGAACAGCACGTCTATCTGCTCGTGGCGGCAGGTCAGGGGAATGGCCGCCTGGTCCCACAGCGCCTTGTTGGGTGCCCGAACTAGGCGCTCTTGAACATGGGGATGGTGGTGGGCAAAAAGGCCAATATTCTCGGGATTGCGGTAAAACAGTACGTACTCATTGTCCCGATCCATCTGCAACAGTTCCAGCACAATGTTGCGGCTGTAAACGCCAACACCACCTTTTTCATCAATTGCTCGTAGCATAATACCAATACGCATCAAAAACTCCGTTGAAAATGTAGCGCAAATTGGCAATTTGCGTCGCAAGATGCAATCTTGCGCTACAGGCTTTCGCTCACTAAAAAGCAATCGGGGATTGTCAACCAGGTGCAGAAGCCGATCGTTGGCCAATCACCCGGGCCGGGACGCCGGCCACGATAGCCATGGCCGGTACATCTTTGATGACAACCGCGCCAGCGCCGACCACGCTGCCATCACCAATGTGGACCCCATCTACAATACGCGCGCCCACGCCAATCCAGACGTCATTGCCAATGGTGACGCCAGCAACACTGCCCACCTGTTGCTTCATGGGCAGGTCGGTCCGTTCATAGCTGGGGTTACCCGAAATAACAACAGTTTGGGCCCCAATTGTTACGGCCGAACCAATGGTGACCGGCCCAATGCCGGCCCGAATGTGACTGTGGGGACCAAGAGAAACGTCATTGCCGATAGTTATCCGGCCCGATGAGCAGGAAAGTACGGTGTTGGCCCCAATCAATACGCCATTGCCGAGCTGTATAAGCGACCCTGTACCCTTGGCGTCTAGCAGCGCACCGCTGTCGACAAAAACGTTACTGCCCAGCGAAATGCGGCTGGGGCAGCGCAGTGTCACGTATGGTCCGATGACGCTCCCTTTACCAATTTGGGCCAGGATACGGCCGTAGCACAATTTCCGCAGTGCCAGGCCCAACGCACCCGGCAGCGAGGCCAGGCAGAAGGTGATTATTTCATACTGCCCCAACGCCCACCAGGAGTCACTGCCAACGGCCAGAGACATATATTTTCTGGCTGTGGATTGTTCTTCCTGGCTAAGCTGATCGAGCAAAGTCTGTCTAGTTTTGTTATCGTTCATGCGACAAACCCAGGCTGTTTATCTGCCACAAAGTCGCTAACGGCCGTTGGCGATTCGCCCTCAATGTAAACGCGGTGCCATAGGTCCAGATTCAGCAGCAGCCAGAGCCGGTTGTGATGGTCCACCTGGTTCTGGCGGTGCTCATCCACCAGGCGCGTAATTTCACTGGCGCGGAACAGCCCCTCGCGCACAAAGTGGGAGTCTAGCAATATGCGCCGTAGCGGTTGGTTCCACTCTTCGCGGAACCAGTAGGCGACGGGAAACATAAAGCCGTGCTTCTCCCGCTGCACAATCGAGGGGGGCAAATATTGTTCCGACAGGCGGCGCAGAACGTATTTTAGTTGACGGCCGTTTATCTTCATCTGGCTGGGGAAAGCGGCCAGGTACTCCACCAGTTCATGGTCCACCAGCGGCGAGCGCAGCTCCAGGCTGTGGGCCATCGTCATGCGGTCGGTCAGCATCAGCGAATGTTCCGGCAGCCGCGTCATGTAGTCGGCGTACAGCATCCGGTCAATTTTGTTGCCGGCCGGGGCCTCGCGGAAAGGACGGCCGATTATCTCAGCCGAGTTCAAATGGCCCACCTGTTGCCACAACTCGTTACCAAACAAGGCCCGCTTGTCGGCATGGTTAAAGCGGGAGAAGAATGTGGCTTCAGCGTAACGTTCGCCTACGTCGGGGATGAGCGACAGTTGGTGCAACCAACGCATTTTTTGCGTGCCGTTCTTGTAGGCAAAACTGTCGGAAATGTGGTTCAGACCCGGTCCAATCAGATGGCGGCGTATGGCCGAGGGCAGCAGCGCGTAATGATAGACGTATTTCATGCCCAGGTAGCGGTCAAACCCGGCAAACAGTTCATCCCCACCGTCGCCGCCCAGGACCACTTTCACGTGCCGGGCCGCCACGGCTGCGGCGTGATACTGGCAGGCGGCAATCGGGTCTGACGGCTCGTCCAGATGCCAGATCATCCGCGGTATGCTGGTGATCAGATCGGACGTGACACGCTCTTCGGTGTGGTCGGTGGCGTGGTGTTCGGCCACCTGGCGGGCAAAGGGTAGCTCATTAAACTCCTGGCCGTTGACGCCCACGGCAAAGGTGCGCGCCGTCAGCCCCAAATCCTGGGCCATCATGGCCACAATGATGCTGGAATCGAGGCCACCGCTGAGGAAAGCGCCCACGGGCACGTCGCTAATTAAATGAGAGGCAATGGCCTGGCTCAGCTTCTCTTGCAGACCGCTAATGTACTGCTGCTCGTTGAGGGCCAGCTTTTCCCGGAAAGAAAGGTCCCAATAGCGGCTGATGGTCATCTCGCCCCGCTGCCAGACCAGCGTGTGGGCCGGTGGCAGCTTTTTGACGTGGCGCAGCATGGTGCGCGGCGGCGGGATGAAGCGCAGCGACAGGTAATGGTGCATCGCTTCGTAATCCAGCTCGCGCGGCGTGGTGTCAATGGCCAGAATGGATTTAATTTCCGAGCCGAAAAGCAAGTCATCGCCAAGCTGGGCGTAGAAGAGGGGCTTCTGGCCGATGCGGTCGCGGGCCAGCAGCAGTTTCTGCTGGTTGCTGTCCCACAGGGCGAAGGCGAACATGCCGCGCAGCTGTTCCACACAGCGTGCGCCCATCTCTTCGTACAGGTGTACGATAACCTCGGTATCGCTCTGGGTGCGGAAGGTGTGGCCACGCGCCTGCAATTCATGGCGCAGGGCCGGGTAGTTGTAGATTTCGCCGTTGTAGACAACCCAGATGGTTTCGTCTTCGTTGGGGATGGGCTGGCGACCGCCGGGCAGGTCGATGATGCTTAAGCGACGGCTGCCCAGGCCGATACGGCCGTTGACATACATCCCCTCATCATCCGGCCCGCGATGGATGATGGCATCCAGCATTGGCTGTATCTCTTCGTCCCGGACGCCGGCCGGGCTGTATTTTCCGCAAATTCCGCACATTGATGGTATGTTGAGAAAACGGGTTTTTTGGAAAAACCCGTTTTCTGAAGCTTCCTAAATTTTAACGGCCGTTACCGACACTTTATACGCATATTTCTTGGCCAGCCCTTCCGGTAGCAGGTTATAGATCGGGCGCAGACCATACTCATATAGGGCTGCTTTCAGTCCATCCCGACGCACCGGCAGTAGGCGATGATGCTCACGCTCCACAGACACAATCTTGTAGCCGTGGAACATGGCCAGCACTTCGGCATCGGTGTAAAACTCGTTTACCGGCGGGTCTTCCTCTTTGTACTCAATGTTTTCACGGCCGTAACGGTGCAGCAGCCACATCCAGGAGGGTCTGCGGTAAAAATGGGAAATGATGGCCCGGCCGCCCGGTTTCAGCACCCGCCGTGCTTCTTGAATGGCCCGCTCCGTGTCGCCGGTAGCGTGCAGCACGCCGTTAGACCAGACGGCATCAAAGGTGTCATCTTCGAAGGGCAAATCAAGCGCATTGGCTGTGTGGACCGCTTCCGCCTGCACGCCTTCCACCTCAAAGTGACGAAGGGTCATGGCCACGGCGTTGGGGGTCAGGTCGGTGGCGGTGACGCGCACGCCCCGTTTCAGGAATTCCAGGCTGTCGTAGCCCATGCCACAGCCGATTTCTAGCAAATGTTTATCTTGCAGCAGCTTTGATTCCTTGTCAATGCGTTCCATGATCCAGGGGAATTTGTAGGGGTTCATCCACGGTCGTATATGGGCAAAAAATTCGGGCGAACCTGGCTTCAGACTGTGGTCGGTGACGTACTGAAAGCCGAGGGTGTGGTTGTTCCAGTAATCGTGAACTGATTGCACCGTGTCTTGTAGCTCTTCTTCCATGTCTAGTATCCTTTTAGACCATTAACGGCCGTTAGCAACTTTTTGATACTACCATTAAAAGTGAGTTGCGAGGTGGTAAGTAGGCAAGCGTTGTCTACGATTTCAGCACGTGCTTGTGGTTGCCGCAAATAGAAAACAATAGTCTCGGCTAGCTTTTCCGGGGCGTTGGCTACGTAGTGAACGCCTGGTTCATAGGCGGGGCAGTGGGGCAGTAAATGCTCCGATACAATCAACGACCGGTTGGGCGCAACCAGGGCAAAGCGGGAGAAGTTGTCGTCGTACCAGGTGCGGGTGATGTTTAGGGTAATCTTGGCCCGGTTAAGCAGGGTCACTCGCTCTTCCCGATAGATAAACGGGTTTTCCTGGCCGTCGGCGACATACATCTGAATACCGTGCCGCAGCAGACGCTCACGAATCTGGTCCAGTAATTCACTGCGCCGGTCTCCATGACGGTTGCCCATCCACAGCACGTCAATATCTCGTTCCAGGTTGAGGTCGGCATACCACAGTGGGGACGCACCCCAGGGTACATACAGAGTGGGCAAACCATGTTTGCTGTGGATGCGGGCGTAAACGGCCGACGAGTCGGAAAAGAGGTTGAGGAGACCTTTTTTGTGAGCGTAGTAGTAGTCGCCCACGTAACGAAAGCGCAGCATCTTGGACTCAAGTAGGGTCAAAAGAGAATTTCTGTTGGCCGATGACTGGGAGATCGATCGTTCCAGCCAGGAGCGACCGGCGCCCAGCAGGCGCGTGAGCCGCCAGGGCAGCCTCAGGTCGGGTACGCCTTCGGTATTCCAGTGGATTAGCAACGGCCGTTTCTCTGGCGCAAGCTGGCCTAACTGTTGGACAATGGGAAGGAAACGGCCGTATGGGGCAAAGGTAAAAACGATATCGGCCCCATCGGGCACAGATGTGTCTGCCTTAAAGAAAAAAGGCTCGTGGCCCAATTGCCTTAGTTCGAAATGAATGGCCTCGGCTATTTCGTCCCTATCATACCATTGGACGATCGCAATATTATGTCTTGCAGAGGATAACTTTCTCATTTAGATGACAGCGTTGGTTCCAAAAGTAGATAATAGCGTTGGGCAAACCAGGGTAAATCATAATTGAATCAAAGTTGTTTCAGACCAGAAGCAATTCTTGCCGCCTACTCTTTCAAACCAACTTATCGTGAGACAGCATCTATTGTAATGACAGGATGGTAGCTCTATGAGGGCCAGATGTTGCCTGAGTCGTATCACACGCCGACGCTACCAGCTTACAGAAAGCTTTGAAAACTCTCGCATCAGGCAATTGATGGTATAATGATGGCCGATAGGTAATTCAGCATATCAAGGTAAACGTTCAACTCTGTCGGTAACCAGCAGTGTTCTTACGCCTGGTCCGTGACAATTTTTACTGAGTGCAGTGGCAGAGGATTGAATGGGTTAATTCTAACAAGGGGTTTTATATGCACAAAATATTCAGTTTTATGGCGGGAGCAATCTGTGGGGCGTTGGTAGGTGGCGTGACGGCCCTGCTGTTGACGCCCGCGTCAGGGGATGAACTGCGACAGCAGGCTACCAATCGCTGGGAGGAGGCGCTGACCGAGGCCCGACGGGCCAGCCAACTGAAGCAGATGGAGTTGGAAGCGGAGTTTGAACGGCTGAAAGCGAGGGATAGTTAACAGTTGACAGTTGGTAGTACGCTTCTTCGCCCAGCGTGCTGAAAACTGACGATTGGTTGCCAGGATTGGTCATTGGTTCTCGTGAATAGAAAGCCAGTATAAGGCTTCGGCTTCGGTGAACGGGGTAACGGCCGTTACCACCAACACACTTCTTTCTCCTGGCGTCAGTGCCCATTCTCCCTGGTTTAGCTCATCTAGCAGCAGGGAGGTAACGATTGGCGAACGGCCGTTTTCAGGCCACGTTACCAGGCGAAGTTCCCACTTTTGCGGAAGCTGCCAGCCGGTGGCTACAAAACCCTGCCCTTGCCAGCCTTCAACGGCCGTTTGTATCCCCTCACCACAGGCCAACTCTGCGCCGCTAAAGTGACCCAGTTCGGGAATGGCGATATTGTCCACAGCCAAGCCTCGACCCAGAACGGCATAATCGGTAACGACCTCAAAACGAATCTCCACTACCTGCCCCACGTACGCATCCAGCACAATTGATTCAGACAGCCAGCCGCCAGCGACCAGATCGCCGCTGTAGCCGCTAAAGCCCGGGCCATACTCGCCTGTGCTGCCGTAATGGGGCGTCAGGATCGACCAGGTAGCGCCGCCGTCAGCCGAGATGGTCACGTAAGCCCAATCCCAGCCTGGCTCCAGGTCAAACCAGACGTCAAAGGTCAGCGTGGCCTGTCTCAGGCCGGTCAGGTCAAAGGTGCCGGCCAGGTAAGCGGCCGTATCGTTCATGGGTGGGGCCAGCCAGTAGCAGCGACCTTCGGGGGGTGGGCTACTACTGAGGGGAACGGCCGTATCCCCCGCAAAACTCAACACAATCTCGCCCGGCAAATCAAGGGCCACGTAGTCCACGCCAAAAGGGGACAGGCTGCCAGTAAAAGAGCGGGGCAGGCTGCTGACCGTATAGGCGGCGGGATACTCAGTCAGCAGCAAGTTCTCATAATAGTAGGCGTCCCCGGCGTCGGGGTCATCCAGCAGGTTGGCCACGGCCCAATCGGCTACGAAGCTGGGCAACGGCCGTTCCGGGGCAAACCCTTGCAGCACCGACCAGACCGAGGCCACGCCGTTGGCCGGATGACGGGCTAATTCTTGCACGGCCGTTTCGCCCAGCTGTTCCCAAAAGTAAACCAGG
>SLGK01000236.1 GCA_007123775.1 Anaerolineae bacterium
GTCAACTGATAATTGTGCTTCCATCAGGCGTGACAAGCGTTTAGAACGAGCCACGTCTATGCACGATCAGGAGAATACCTGTGTCTGGTTAACGAAGATTGAATTGTGTGTTAAGGTGTTGCTATGGGATTGTAAACGGTTTGTTAACGGGGGATGGTGGGCTATACCTACGAGGTCTCAAAGACCTCGTAGGTTTCTTATGTTAGCTGTTTAGTGTGGCTATGTCGGGATCGTCCCAGGAAAGAAAACGGCCGTTCCACTCTCTCGGCGCACGCAAAGCCAGCAAAGCAATCGCCCGGCCCGGCTTTTCCGGCGGTAGCAGGTTGCCCTGTTCGTGCATTTCCATAAAGCGGCTGTGGGCCTGGACGGTCATCCCGGTCGCGCCCTTTTCCCGAATCTCATTCTGCATGACGGTATCAACCACGCCGGGGCGCACGGCCACGGCCGTTACCCGCTCCTCCTCCTCAGCCAACACCCGGCTGAACTGGTTGAGCGCCCCCTTTGTCGCACAATAAGCCCCCCAGCCGGGAATACCGTAATCGGCCGCGCCGCTGGAAACGCTGATGACCCGCCCCTGCTGCCGGCGCAGGTGGGGCAGGGCCGCCTGCGTCAGCCAGACCGGACCGAGCAGATTGACAGAAACGGCCGTTTGCCAGGCTTGTGGGTCCGCCTCCGCAATGGGGGCGATGGGATCAATAACGGCCGCATTGTGGATGATTGCATCCAACCGTCCAAAGGTCTCAATCGTTTCCGCTACCAGCCAGCGACAGGTATCCAGTTGGCCCACGTCTCCGGGCAGGGCCAAAGCCATGCCGCCGTTGGCTTCGATTTCAGCCATTAGCTCATACAGTGGTTTGGCCGAGCGTGCATTTAAGACAACGGCCGTATCCATCTCTGCCAAAATGCGGGCTACGGCCGCGCCCAGCCCACGCGAAGCACCGGTTATCAAAACAACGTTCATGATCTTACACCTCCAAATTAGCCAGGTATGTGACGAGGACCAAAGTATAGCGTCCTCTAGCTCTGGCTTCACCCTCTATACTCCGTTTACGAAAATTGGTCAAATGTGACGCGGCGTGTTATAAAATATGACGCATTGTGTTATAATAGCGGGGTGAGGGCCATTCCCGTATTAAAAATAAGATAGGACGGAAGACCAAAGACGGAAGACGGATAGAAAGGGCTGGCCCTCCGTCCTTCGTCCTCCGTCATCTCCCACGAGGTCACATGAACGAGCCTGTTGACTTTACGATAGTTGGTTCCGGCTTTGGCGGCAGCGTTTCTGCCATGCGCCTGGCCGAAAAAGGGTACAGTGTGCTGGTGCTGGAGCGGGGCAAACGGTACACGGCCGAATCCTTCCCCAAAACAAATTGGAACATCTTCAAATATCTCTGGCTGCCGGCCGCCCGCTGCTTTGGCATCATGGGCATCAACTTTTTGGACGACATGATGATCCTCAACGGCAGCGGCGTGGGTGGCGGCAGCCTGGTCTACGCCAGCACCCACATCCGGCCCGGCCACGCCTTTTATGAAGCGCCCGAATGGCGCGATCTGGCCAATTGGGAGAGCGAACTGGCCCCCCACTTCGACACGGCCGAAAAAATGCTAGGCGTCACCCTCAACCCGCGCCTCTGGCCGGCTGACCACCTGCTGCGCGATATTGCCGAAGGGATGGGGCAAGGCCACACCTTCAAGCCCACGCCCGTCGCCATTTTCTTTGGCGAACCGGGCCAGACGGTGCCCGATCCCTTCTTCAACGGCGCGGGGCCAGAGCGCGCCGGCTGTATCCACTGCGGCGGCTGCATGGTCGGCTGCCGCCACAACGCCAAGAACACACTGGACAAAAACTACCTTTATTTTGCCGAAAAGTATGGGGCACAGGTAGAAGCCGAGGCCAATGTGGTGGATATACGGCCGTTTTACAGCCAACAACCTGACGGCACCCGCTACGAAGTGGTCTACGAGCGCACCACCGACTGGGGGCGCAAACGCCGCTACACCGTGCGTTCGCGCCAGGTGGTGGTGGCGGCAGGGGTGCTGGGCACGGTCAATCTGCTGCTGCGCTGCCGCGACGAGACACGCAGTCTGCCCTTGCTCTCAAAACGGTTGGGCCACGTGGTTCGCAGCAACAGCGAGGCGCTCATGGGTGTCACTGCCCGCCGCAAAGGGCAGGATTTTTCGGAAGGGGTAGCCATCACCTCCCACTTTTGGATCGACGACGTGACCAGCGTGGAGCCGGTGCGCTACCCGCGCGGCTCCTCCCTGATGCGGAATCTGGCCGTGCCGCTGGTTAGTTTAGAGGGTGGGGTGCGTGAGAAGATCGGCCGTTTCGTCAAAGAATTTCTCCGTTCCCCCTATGATTTTCTCAAGGTCCGCTTGTTGCCCGACTGGGCGCGAGACTCCACCATTTTGCTCATCATGCAAACGGTCGATAACCGGATGCGCCTCAAACGGGGGCGCAGCCTCTACACGCTGCTGCGGCGCGGCCTGGTCAGCGAGCGGGACCGCAGTCTACCCATCCCGGCCGTCATTAACGCCGGCCGACATGTGGTAGAGCAGTTTGCCGCTCAAATCAACGGCATCCCCCAGGCAACCATTAACGAAGTGCTGCTCGATACGCCGTCTACCGCCCACATCCTCGGCGGCTGCGGCATCGGGGCCGATGCCACAACGGGCGTTATCGACAGCAACCACCAGGCCTTTAACTATCCCGGCCTGTACGTGATGGATGGCTCAGTCATTCCGGCCAATCTGGGGGTTAACCCCAGCCTGACTATCACGGCTATGGCCGAGCGGGCTATGAGCCACATTCCGGTGAACGGTCAGCCATTTTCAGTCACCAGTGAGCAGCATTTAGTATCCAGTGAGCAGGATTCAGTAGTCAGTTTTCAGAAGTCAGTGAGGACAAGTCAATGAACACAGAGAACATAGAGCATATTAAAGGGCAGGCTGTAGTCCAAACTTTTCGCAATGGTTCTAGCCATAATGGGCAGGCGCGCGTATTGCCCTTTGTCAACCCGGCCACCGGCGAGACGTTTGGCCAGGTGGTGATGACCACCCCGGCCGAGGTGCAGCGGGCGCGGCGGGAGATGGGGGCGGCCGTACCGGCCTGGGCCGCCAAGCCGGTCAAGGAGCGGGTGCGTATTTTGCGCCAGTTGCAGCGGTTGATGGTGGATCAGGTGGATGAGATAACGGCCGTTATCAACCAGGACGGCGGCAAAAGTCGGCAAGATGCGCTGACCGAGGTCTTTGTCACCGTCAATCTGATCGACGAGTATTGCAAACACGCCCCGCGCTGGCTGCGCCGTCGCCGTGTGCCCACCGGCCTACAAATCTTCAAAAAGGCGTACATGGAGCAAAAGCCGCACGGCGTGGTGGGCATCATCGGTCCCTGGAACTACCCGCTGGTTTTGCAAATATCGCCGATTATCAGCGCCCTGTTGGCGGGCAATACCGTCCTGGCCAAGCCGTCGGAAGTAACGGCCGCTACCGGCGTCATGCTGGCTGGCCTGTTCCAAAGCATACCCGAATTGGCCCCCTTTGTGCGCTTTCTGCACGGCGACGGCGAAGTGGGCGCGGCCCTGGTTGATGCCCGGCCCGATCTCCTCTTCTTAACCGGCTCGACCAAAACGGGGCAGATTGTGATGCGTAAAGCGGCCGAAACAATGACCCCCGTCATTTGCGAACTGGGCGGCAAAGACCCGATGCTTGTGCTGGACGATGCCGACCTGAAGGCGGCTGCCCGCTGGGGCGTTTGGGGCGCGACCTACAACGCCGGTCAGACCTGCATGGCGGTTGAGCGCGTCTACGTGATGGACTCGGTTTATGATGAGTTTCTGCGCCACGCCGTAGCCGAGGTGGCCGGGCTGAAAGTGGGCTACTCGCCCCAGCTTGACAATCCCAGCGACGTGGGGCCGCTGACCTTTGCCCGCCAGGTAGAGATCATTGAGCGTCATATGCAGGACGCGCTGGACAAAGGGGCGCGGATTTTGCTGGGCGGCCGTCGTGAAGGCATGATGATGGAGCCGACGATTTTGATCGACGTGGACCATACCATGCTCATCATGCAAGAAGAAACGTTTGGTCCAATTTTGCCAATTATGCGCGTGCCCACCGAGCAGGAGGCGATCTATCTGGCCAATGATTCGGACCTGGGGCTGAGCGCGTCGGTCTGGAGCCGCAACCTGGCGCGGGCCAAGCGGGTGGCCGGTCAACTAGAGGTGGGGTCGGTCAATATCAATGACACCATCTCCCATTTCGGGATTCCGCGGCTGCCGTTTGGCGGTATCAAGCAGTCGGGTATCGGCCGTACGCACGGCAAGAAGGATTTGCTGCAATTTACCTTTACCCAATCGTACGTGGTGGGCCAGCCGCCGCTTTCGATTGATGTGGCTACCATTTTGCGTGAGCCAGGCCATTATGAGCTGGGTCGGGCTATTATGCAGGCTGCTTTTGGTACCAGCCCGTCGCAGCGGCTACGGCCGTTGACCGACCATCTGCCCGTTGAAGTGGATGAAGAAGCATTGGATCACGGCGTTAAAATTGTCGGTCTGGTGGCTGGGGGGCTGGCGTTAGCAACGGCCGTTTGGCAGTTAACTAAAAGATCAAGATGATCTCTTGTGTAACTGTAGGTCAAGCATCCCTGCTTGACCACGCAAACAGGGATGTTTGCGCTACACTGTAACTGTACGTCAGGCATCCCTGCTTGACCACGCAAACAAGGATGTTTGCGCTACAGGTTTTCATTCGTTTGCTGGTGCGCTGCTGCGTATGTTGTCTCCTTCAACTGGTAACTCGCGCAGAGTCGCAGTGACACAGAGTTAATCTCTGCGCCTCCGCGCCTCTGCGTTAGAATGTAATTCTTTATGGAACTGGAAATCCTCATCGTACTTGCCGTTTTAAGCGGCACAATTTTTCTGCTTGTTTTCGACATTTTTCGCATAGACATTGTAGCCCTTCTCTGCTTGCTCACCCTGGCCTGGACCGGCGTATTGGAACCGGCCGAGGCGATTGCTGGTTTCTCTAGTAACGCCGTCATTGCCATGCTGTCAGTGATGATCTTGGGGCATGGCATCGCCAAATCGGGCATTATGGACCGCTTCTCCAAACGGGTGGTCGATTTTGCCGGGGACAGCCGTCCTAAAATTACGGGCGTGGTAGCTACTTCGGCCGGTCTGATGTCGGCCGTTATTCAGAATATCGGCGCGGCGGCTCTGCTGCTGCCCGCCATTCTCAATATCTCCCGGCGCAAAAATATCTCCCCCTCCCAATTCATTATGCCGGTTGGCTTTGCCGCTATTTTGGGCGGTACGCTGACGATGGTTGGCTCTGGTCCGCTTATTCTGGTCAATGACTTGTTGGGAACGGCCGATCTGGAAAGCTACCAACTGTTTGCCGTAACGCCGGTGGGCCTGGTTCTCCTCTTTTCGGGCATCACTCTTTTCCTGGTTTTGGGTCAATGGATTTTGCCCCAGACGGGTGGGGGCGAACAGCCCAAAACGACGCAGCAGCTCATTGTGGACAAATGGCAATTGCCCATTACCGTCCGCTACTTTCTGATTCCGGCCGGCAGTGCGATGGTTGACGAAACGGCCGAATCCCTACATATTTGGGACCGCTATCAGTTGAATGTGTTGGGTCTTGCAGCCCAGGGCACGCCTGATTTTGCCCCCTGGCGGGAGGTACGTTTTGCCGCCGGTCAGCACATTGCCCTGCTGGGAGACGATGCGACCATCAGCCAGGCCGCGGCCGATTTTGCCTTGCAAGAGCAGGCCCAGTCGGGCAAGCTGGACATTCTACGCGATCCCACCACGGCCGGTTTCGCCGAGGTCATGATACCACCCCGTTCGCCGCTGGTGGGCCAGTCGCTGCGCCAGATGCAGATGAGGAAGCGGTATTCGGTTGAGCCGGTCATGCTGATTCACGAAGGGGAAAACGTGCGCGGCGATTTTTCCGATGTCACCCTGTCGGCCGGCGATACCTTTGTGGTCTATGGTCTGTGGGACAATCTGGATGAGATTAAAGCGGCCGACGATTTGGTACTGGTTACGGAGCCGGAAGGGGAAAAGCGGGACTATACCAAGAGCGGCCTGGCCCTGGCTGCGTTTTTGCTGGCCATTGGCCTGGCTCTGAGCGGCGCGACCATTTCGGTAGCCTTTTTGACCGGTGCGCTGGCAATGGTGCTGCTGCGCGTGATTACCATTGATGAAGCCTACCGGGCCGTCGATTGGAAGGTGGTATTTTTCCTGGCCGGTCTGATTCCGTTGGGAACGGCGATGCAAAAAACGGGAACCGCCCAATTCCTGGCCGAATCGGTGATGCAGGTTGTGGCCGGGCAGCATTTACTGCTCTTTTTGTTGGCCGTGGCTCTGATTACGACGCTCTTTTCGCTGTTTATGTCGAACGTGGGGGCGACGGTCATTTTGGTGCCGCTGGTGATCAGTATGGCCCAAATTTTTGGCGTGGATCCGCGGCCGGTGGTGCTGATGGTAGCGGTAACGGCCGCTAACTCTTTCCTGCTGCCCACCCATCAGGTCAATGCCTTCTACAAAACGCCCGGCGGCTACGAAAACGCCGACTATTTGAAGGCCGGCGGCATTCTGACGCTGCTCTTCTTGTTTGTAGTAGTGGCGATGTTCTACCTGTTCTACCTGTAAATAATAGTGCGTAGTGCGTAATGCGTAACGAAATACGCACTACGCACTACGCACTACGCACTACGCACTACGCTCTACGCTCTACAGCCACATTTTCAGGCAGGGCAAAAGCCAGTGACATGGCCGGTTCGGCCACAAGTTTGCTGTAGATTTCCCCCATTCTGGCCGGTGGATAAGGCATGTCGTGGGCCAGCCACCATTGGATCAGGTTGATGGTGGCGTTGACGATGTGGTCGGCGGCAATATCGGGCGGGATAGGGCTGTCAGGCAGGGGCGTGTGCTGTGCCAGAAAACTTTCGACGCCAGAAGTACGCAGCCGGTCCAGAGCAAAATGGTTGCCGTCGCTACTTAACAAAACCCGGTAAAGAGCCTCGTTGTCAGCTACGTGGTTAAAGAGGAGGGTGCCGCTGGTGGTGGCATCGGCCGTTTCGCGTGACGGTTGCAATAGTAGCTGGACCTCTTGCAGTAGATGGTCCAACACGTCGAGCAGTAGATCATCTTTGCTTTTGTAGTGGCGAAAGAAGGAGGCATAGCCGACGTTGGCCTGCCGCGTGATGTCGCGAATGGTCAGGGCTTCAAAGCCTTGCTCCAGCGTCAGGTCGATCAGGCTCTGGCGCAGGCGTCGTTTGGTGCGTTGGATGCGTCGGTCGATTTTCATAGATTCCAGGGTAGTTCACGTTTGATGGTTATTGTACAATTTTAGACGATCTGTCTCAGATTAGCCAATGGTTGAGAAAGTAGCTGCTACCAGGTGAGTCGCGCCCCTTATTTTTCCTTTATGTTAACGGCCGTTTACCAACTCTTAACCGTTTATTACTGGCAAATTGTTATGGAAAGTTGTATAAATATAGCAGCGTGGCATAATAGTAATGTTGTAAAGGTGCAACACAACTTAAGCCACCGGTCACCGATCATTGGTTACTGATTACTGGCACCAAACCAGGGAGTTAACAAATGGCTCAGGTACTACTGCTCAACGCCAGCTATGAACCCTTAGGCGCGATTTCCTGGCGTCGAGCCATTCAATTAATTCTGGCTGAAAAAGTCCATGCGGTAGAAGGTATTGCTCGCAGCGTTCGCTCCGTTAACCGGATTGTGGACGTGCCTTCTGTGGTACGGCTGACCTATTTTGTCAACGTGCCCCGGCGCGGCGCTACCTGGTCACGCCTGGGCGTCCTCAAACGGGACGGCTGGGAATGTATCTACTGTGGCGTGCGGCCCGGCGAACGTAAAGGCGGCAAAGTCTACCAGCAGACTGATTTTACCCTGGACCACATTCGGCCCCGTTCCCGGGGTGGGCATAACACCTGGGGCAACACCGCCTGCGCGTGCGCCCCTTGCAACCACCGCAAAGCAGACCGCACCCCCCACGAAGCCGGTATGAAGATGCGCTACGAACCAAAAATTCCGCGCACCAACGTTTTGGTCGTTAGCGGTCAGGTACCGGTAGAGTGGAAGAAGTATCTGGAAATATAAGAAACATGTGATGCGTGAACGCTCGGTGGTCACGCATCACGTTTTCTCGTTTCACCCCTGACCATAAATCTGTTCGCCCAATTCTGTCAACATAGTCAGCCCTTTCACCTCATAAGGCAGCAGCGGAATTTGCACGATGGGGGTGGCAAATCGCTCGGCGATTTCGCCCAGGTAGTTTTGCTGCATGGTGCGCCGTGATTGGGTGTAGGCGGTATCGGCCGCTTCCGGCGGGATGATCAAGTTGGCCATCACCAGACCGGGCGTGATGCCTACTGTTTGCAGCTCCTCGCTGGCCCGGTAAGCCTCAATAATCGGCGTCGATTCCGGGTACATCACAAAGGCAAAGGTGCTAAGATGGGGATCGCGCATCATGTTGATCACCTTGTCGAAACGCTGCTTGGCTACATCGTCGGCGGCCACCGTATCGACCGAGGCAAAAACTTTTACGTCAATCTGCTTGCTCCAGTCAAGCGGCAGTTCCAACATTCGCAGCGTATGGCCGGTAGGGGCCGTGTCAAAGACAATGACGTCCCAGTTGTCCTGAGTAGCATAGTCGATGAACTGGTCAAAGGCGGCAATTTCTTCGGTGCAGGGGGATTCCAGCTCTTCGGCCATAACTTTGATAGCTGCTTCCGGCCGGCCGCGCTGTCGAGCATCATCCAGAATCCGTTTTTTGTAAACGGCCGCTACCGCCTTCGGGTCGATATTGGTGGCCCATAGATTGTCCTGGCCGGGCACGGGCTGGGGATCGTCGCCAACCGGCACTTCGAGAACATCGGCCAGGTGAGCGGCGGGGTCGGTAGTCAGAAGCAAGGTTTTGTACCCCTGGCGGGCCAGCCAAACGGCCGTTATGCAGGAGGCGACTGTTTTGCCCACGCCACCCTTGCCGGCAAAGAAAATAGTGCGGGACTGGCCATTGGGGTGCAGCCGGGGCAGAGGGGAAGCTGAGGCTATCCCGTTAGGAACTGAATCAACCAATTGCCCTGGACTGACAGAGCCATTAACGGCCGTTTTATAATCCGCGCCATCAAAGAGTAAACGGCCGACCTGCCGCAGCCGCTCAACCCCTTTAATTTCTCCATCCAGCAGGTACATATGCTGCGCCGGTAAAGGCAGTTCCCGCGCAATCTGGTCCATATAACCGGCCTGCATCTGGTGGCGGCCGGCAAAGAGGGCATTTTGGGTAGCGGCGGGTGGAATCAGGCCGTTGACAATCAGTTGGTGGGTGTGAATGCCCAGCTTGCCCAACTCATTGATAGCCCGCTTCGTTTCCTTAATTGCCGTCGCTTCCGGGTGCAAGACAAAGGTAAAAGTGGTCTGGGCCGAATCGCGCAGCGTCAGCATGGCCCGCTCATATTTTTGTTTGGCGTCCTGAATGGCCGCCGTCGGGCCGATACAGGTCTGACCGCTGCCCTCTTCGGCGGCATTGATGCTTTCCGTCCACTCACTGGGCAGTTCCAGCAGGCGGATGGTATGGCCGGTGGGGGCAGTATCAAAGACAATGGTATCAAAGGGTGGCATAGGGCTGGGGCCGCTGCCATTATGGCTATCGTCAACCGCCATACCCGGCTCTAAAAAGTCTACAAAACGGTCAAAAGCGGCTACTTCGGCCGTACAGGGACCGCTCATCTGCTCTTCCATAACGGCCACCATCTGGGGCGGAAAAGCTTCGCGGATGGGGGACATGGCCCGGTCGATATACTCTTCGGTGGCCTGGTCGCCGTCTATTTCCATAGCCCATAAATTGTCCACGTTGGCAATGGGTGTAATTTTATGGCCAATCGGCTGCTCAAAGACGTCAGACAGATTGGCGGCGGGGTCGGTGGTGACTATCAGGGTGCGCCGTCCCTCATCGGCGTGGCGCACGGCGGTGGTACAGGCCATACTGGTCTTGCCGACACCGCCTTTGCCTGAGAAGAAGATGAATTGGTTGTTGTTCATGGTGGTGGTTGCTCCATAAAAACGTAATGCGTAATCCGTAAACCGTAATGCGTGTGTCAAGAAGTTACGTTTTCCGCTTTACGTTTTACGACAGGTAAGTTTGCACTTCATTCAAAGTCGGATAGGCTCCCACTTTGATGACCTGGCCATTAACGGCCGTTATCGGCAGGGCGGCCATTTGCTGTTCGCGCACCAGGCGCATGATTTCCATATTGGCCATAAATTTTTGAGGATTGGTCGTCATTTGATACCTTTCTACTACTACTCCTTTCTCTGCCAGCGCCAGGATCATGTCACTCACGTCCAGCAGCATTTGGTCCAGGGTGGGACCACACAACCCGGTGGGGCAGCACATAGGGGGATCGTAAATTTCGACCATTGTTTCGGCCGTTTTCGGCTCGTTTAAGGTTAATTCATCAGTAAAATCAACTGTTATCGACATTAGTTTAATCTCCGTTTAACTATCTTTGTAAAAAAATTGGGTAGCGTGTAGTGCTTGGCCCATCGTGCGTGTAAACCCACTGCTGATCACACACTACATCTCTACCAGGGCAATGGGAACTATATTCCCCTGCGGCCCACAGGCCACATGGCGCGGCTTAATGCGAGATGGGTTGAAGAAGAGGCCAAAGGCTTCGTTTAAGTCGGCTAAGTAAGCGTCTAATAATTACTTCCCGTTTTCCTGGGACGAATAGTATAGTTCCACTGTGGACAAGTAGCGTGTTTTTCGATCATTAACAATTTCATCTCTGCATCAGTAACAGACAA
>SLGK01000033.1 GCA_007123775.1 Anaerolineae bacterium
GGGAGCAGTTAGCCGATATTCGCCACGCGATGAGTCCAGAGGACATTTAAGGAGCAATATCCATGGCCCAAATAAATGAAGCAATGGTACGTGACGTTGTCAAAGAGATACTGAGCCAGGTAATGGCCGGTAACGGGACAACGGCCGTTTCCAACCCTACTGTATCCGCCACCAACGGTTCTGCCAGTATGACCCTGCGCGAAACCGGCGAAGCGCGGCAAGGCACCGCGGCTGACGAAGTCGTGATCGCCCTGGCCCCCGCGTTTGGTGATAAGTTGAAACAACAAACCATTACCGGCGTGCCCCATGCCACCGTCCTGCGCGAGATCATGGCCGGCATCGAGGAAGAAGGCTTGAAAGCGCGCGTGATCCGCGTCTGGCATACGTCTGACGTGGCCTTCATCGGCAAGCGTGGCGCCGAACTGTCCGGGTCCGGCATTGCCATCGGTATTCAATCCCGTGGCACCACCGTGATCCACCAGCGTGACCTGTTCCCCCTGCAAAACATTGAGCTGTTCCCGCAGGCCCCGGTCATTACGCTAGAGACCTACCGGCACATCGGCCGTAACGCGGCTCGCTATGCCAAGGGTGATTCCCCGGCACCGGTGCCCCAGATGAACGATCAAATGGCGCGGCCCAAATACCAGGCGATTGCTGCTGTATACCACATCCGCGAGACGGAATTTGTGGTCAAAGGCAAGCGGCCGGTTGAGTTGGAAGTCCGCTTTAGTTAAGTTGGACACGGATGATGGTGGAACGAAAGGGCGCAAGCCCTTACCGCCACCAAATCCGTGTCCCATTTATCAAGGAGTAAGGTAACGTGGCACAACAAGATTTAATTGCGGCAATCGTAAAAGAGGTTCTGGCTGAAATGAACGGCGTCAAAGCGACACCCGCTGCGCCTGTTAACAACAACGGCCGTTCCCTCCATTACCAGGCCGATTACCCCCTATCCGAAAAACGGCCCGAGCTGGTCAAAACAGCCACCGGCAAAAGCCTGGACGACATCACCCTGAACGCCATCATGTCTGGCGCTATTCAGGCCGACGAGATTCGCATCACCCCCCAGACGCTAGAATACCAGGCCCAAATTGCGGAAAGCATCGGCCGGCCCCAGTTGGCCAACAACATGCGCCGCGCTGGTGAGCTGACTCGCGTCCCCGACGAGCGTGTGCTGGAAATGTACAACGCCCTACGGCCCAACCGTTCTAGCAAAGAGGAACTGTTGGCCATGGCCGACGAACTGGAAAGCAAGTTCAACGCCAAAGTATGCGCCGCTTTTGTGCGCGAGGCGGCAAATGTCTATGAGGCCCGCGAAGTCCTTAAGGAAGAGTAACCCTCCAGCCGTGTAGTCTGGTCGTTACCCTAACGGCGACCAGGCTACACGGCTACCCTACAAAGGGAAGCGCATTGTGACAACAATTATTGCTGGTATAGATGTAGGAAACTCAACAACGGAGGTGGCTATCGCCCAGCTAAGCGATAGCCACACCGCCCCCCGCTTCCTGGCCGCCAGCCGTGTACCCACCACCGGCATCAAAGGTACGCTCAGCAACATCCCCGGTATGGTTTTGGCCCTGCGCCGGGCAGCCGAAGCGGCTGATATGAGCGTTGGCGAAATCGATCTGGCCCTGCTCAACGAGGCCACCCCGGTCATCGGCGACATCGCCATGGAAACGATCACCGAGACCATCATCACCGAATCGACCATGATCGGCCACAACCCCGGTTCACCCGGCGGCATGGGCATTGGCGTAGGCCAAACCGTTCACCTGAAAAACCTGGTGGCCGTCAAGCGGGGCGAACCGGTTATCGTCGTTATTCCGCGCGAGTATGATTTTGAGGTGGCTGCTTCGCTGATTCGGCGGGCACTGGAAGCGGGTGTGGACGTGCAGGGCGGCATTGTGCAGGCCGATGACGGCGTTCTGATTGCCAATCGCCTGCCCAAACCAATTCCCCTGGTTGATGAGGTTAGACTAATCGAGCAGGTGCCGCTCAACATGCTCGCCGCCGTTGAGGTAGGCGAGCATGGTCAGGTCATCCGCCAGTTGTCTAATCCTTACGGCATTGCCACCCTGTTCGACCTGTCGCCTAAAGAGACCCAGATGGTGATTCCCATTGCCAAAGCGCTGATTGGCCTGCGCTCGGCGGTGGTGATTCGCACCCCGGAAGGAGACGTGAAGACCCGTCGTATTCCGGCTGGCACTCTGAAGCTAGTAGGTGAAACCCAAACGGTGACGGTCGAGATGGATGGCGGTTCTGAAGCGATTATGGCCGGGCTTAAAAAGGTGGGGCGGCTCAACAATGTGACGGGCGAGGCCGGCACCAACGTGGGCGGCATGATCGAGCGCGTGCGCCAGACAATGAGCGACGTGACCGAAAAGCCGTTGTCTGACGTAAGAATACAGGATGTGCTGGCTGTAGATTGTCTGGTTCCCCAGCAAGTGGCCGGCGGGCTGGCCCAGGAATTCTCAATGGAAAATGCGGTCGGGCTGGCCGTCATGGTCAATACGGACCAACTGCTGATGCAGCGTTTGGCCCTGGCCCTGGCTCAAGAGATCGGCGTTCGTGTGGAGCTGGGCGGCGTGGAGGCCAACATGGCCATTCTGGGCGCACTGACCACGCCGGGCATTGATGTTCCCCTGGCCATTCTGGACCTGGGTGCCGGCTCGACTGATGCGGCCTTGATGGTGCGCGGTAAGCCGGTCAAGAGTATCCATCTGGCCGGGGCGGGTAACATGGTTTCGCTGCTGCTGCAGCGAGAGCTGGATTTGCCCACCGGCACCAATGTGGACGTAGCTGAAGAGATTAAGAGCTATCCGCTGGCGAAGGTGGAGAGTTTGTTCCACATTCGCAATGAGGATAATTCGGTGCGCTTTTTTAAGGAGCCGCTGGACCCGCGCCTGTTTGGGCGGGTGGCTCTGATTACCCAGAATGGCCTGGTTCCCATCCCTACCCAACATACCATTGAACGCATCCGCACGGTGCGGCGTGAAGCCAAGCGGCGCGTCTTTTTGCGTAATAGCCTGCGCGCCCTGGAGATGGTGGCCCCGCTGGGTAATCTCCGTAACATTGAGTTTGTAGCTATCGTGGGCGGCTCCGGGCAGGATTTTGAGCTGTCGCAGATGTTGATGGATGAGCTGGCCATCTATGGCACGGTGGTGGGTACGGCCAATGTGCGCGGTGAGTTGGGGCCGGTCAATGCGGTCGCCACCGGCCTGGTGCTGAGCTATCACGAGAAGCGGAAGGCGGGGAAGGCGGCATGAGTGTGCAGGAGCAGGAACGGCCGTGTATCCACGTATGCCTGCTGCCGGGCACCGATGCGTCCCTCTATCGCTGGGTACACATTGGGGCCGAAGAAGAAGGCGTGCCCTGCCGTCAGGTAGAGGGGCAGGCCGATGAGCTAACGGCGCTGGCATATGAGGCGGCCCGCAGCTCTCGTTTTCACATTGGCGTGGCGCTGTCGGCGGAAACGGCCGTTTTACACGAAATGCACATGCCACCCGAACAGCCGGTTATGTCAGAGCCACTGGCCGAACGGCCGTCTTTTGTCAGCCGTCTGATAGGGGCCAACGCGGCCCGCATGGTGGTACGCAAGCCGTTCCGGTTTGCTGATGAAGAGGATGAACTGCTGCCCCAAAAGCAGCCGACTCCACCGCCACCAGCAACCAAAGAGACAGCAGCGGAGAAAGGAACAGGCAAGGAAAAAGAAAAGGAAACGGCCGTTAATCCCCCCCCACCACCACCCACCCCGGCCGCGAACGAACCGGTATCAACAAACGACCTGGCCCAGCTTGCTACCATTGTGGCCCTGGTCGTACAGAAATTGGAAGAGCGAGGTATCCGATGAAAAAAGCATTGGGTTTAATAGAAACAATTGGGCTGTCAGCGGCCATCGAAGCCGCCGACGCCGCTGTCAAAGCAGCCGACGTCACCCTGTTAGGGTATGAGAATACCAAAGGCAACGGCAAGATTACCATCAAGCTGGCCGGTGGCGTTGGGGCCGTCAGAGCGGCCGTAGCGGCCGGCGTGGCCGCAGCCTCACGCATGGGCCAGGTATATGGCCACCATATCATCCCCCGACCGCATGACGAAATTCAGGCCCTGATCGACAATCTGGATCGGGGGCGTGGGCTGTCAGAAACGGCCGAACCAGAAGTCGAAGCTGAGCCAGAAGTCGAAGCCGAGCCAGAAGTTGAGGCTGAGGCAGAAGCAAAACCAGCACAGGCAGAACTCGGCCTGGCACCCGATGAACCAACAGAAGCAGCAGACGAAGCAACGGCCGAAACTGCCAACGACACCGCAGCCGAAGAAGACAGCCCGGCGCCGGCACAATGCCGCGCCCTCACCAAGACGGGTGAACGCTGTAAACTGCCGGCCCTGGCCGACTCAGACTACTGCTTTGTCCACCGCCCGCAGGATGAGACGGACGATAGCGACGCTGAGTAAGGAGGACGAGTACCGTGCAAACTGTTACCAATCTGACGGTCAACGGCACGCCCCTTAATGTCGAGCGCATTTCCCAGGAGGTGATGCGCCGCCTGCTGGCCCGGCAGTCGCCCGAAAGCGCGGCCCCGGTCGCCGTGGCGCGGAACAGCCATCTGGAGCTAGAAGTGCCTATCGGCGTTTCGGTGCGTCACGTTCACCTTTGCCCGGAGCATGTCGAAATTCTGTTTGGCAAAGGCCACGACCTGACCATCTTTAACGAGCTGTACCAGAAGGGCTACTATGCCGCCCAGGAACAGGTGATGGTGGTCGGGCGCAAACGGGCCATTGAAAAAGTGCGCGTCCTCGGCCCGCCCCGCCCCTATTCACAGGTGGAACTGTCCCAAACGGACGCGCTGGTGTTAGGGATGAAGCTGCCCATCGCCACCAACGGTGCCGACCCGGCCTGCCAACCTATTACCCTGGTGGGGCCAGAAGGTAACGTCAATCTCATCGGCCAGGGACAGGGAGGCGCGTTTATTGCCCGGCGCCACATCCATCTGAGTGATGATACGGCCGCACAAATTGGCGTCAAAAGTGGCGACATGCTCGATCTGCGCATTGACGGTCCGCGCCCCACCACCCTGCACGGCATTCTGGTACGCACCAAAGCGGGCTGGCGTACCGAAGTCCATCTGGACACCGACGAAGGCAACGCCGTCGGCATCCGCAGTGGGCAGATGGGCACCCTTATCATACCAAGACATGAGGCGTAAAAAGTAAAACGTAAAAAGTAAACCTTACGCACTACGCACTACGCATTACGTTTTACGCATTACGATAAAAAGGCTTAAAACCAACCATGACGACACCCAACACAGACCAACCGCTAGACCAGGCAATGATCGACCAGATTGTGGCTAGAGTCGTGGCTCTGGTGCGGAATCGGCTGGCAACGGCCGTTCCTCCCCAGCGTGTCTTAATGCTCTACAGCGGGGCCAGCACCGGCTATGTGGCCGGTATGGAAACGATCAAGATGCTCACCGCCGCCAACCACGATCTGACGGTCATCATGACGGCCTCGGCCCTGTATGTGGTTGGCGAAGACAACGTGCGCCAGGCCGGTGCCCGCCACATTGTTGGCCCTGATGAGTGGGTCGATACGCCCGGCATGGTCCGCGAGATAGATATGCTGCTGGTCCCCACCCTTTCGATGAGTACAGCGGCCCGGCTGGCGCTAGGGATGATGGACTCGCTCTTTTCGACGTTGATTTTAGGCGCGCTGTTGAACAACAAGCCGGTCATTGCCGTCTGTGATGGGGCCGATCCTTATGGCAATGGGGGACTGATTTTTAGCGATACGTTTGAGGGCGCACCGGCGCTGCGGCAAACGATGTCGAACTATCTGGGCAGGCTGATCGAATTTGGCATCAATCTGGTGCAGGCGGATGGGTTTGTAACGGCCGTTATCAACCAGCTCCACTGCACCGCCCAGGCCGATCCGGAACTGCCCGCCGCCGTACCGCTGCTAACGGAAAACGGCCGTTTTCCCACCATTCTGACCGCCGCCGACCTGTCTGGCCACGCGCCGGGGTCCCGTTTGCACTTGCCTGCCAGCACCCGCCTGACTCCCCTGGCCCAAGACATCGTGCGGCAGCGCAATCTGCGTCTGCAATTTATAAACAAGTAAATCGAGTAACTACTAAGCCTAAGAGTGGTGCGAGGCACTGGCCGAACGGTCTTAGGCACTTGCAACTCCTGTGGCCAGTGCCTTGCACCTGAGTAGTTACCAAATCGAGGTGAAATATGCGCCTGGCAAAAGTAATTGGCACTGTAGTAGCCACCCGTAAAGAAGAATCCCTGACCGGCTTCAAGCTGCTGGTCATTCAAGAAATAGACCCCCTGGGCAAACGTGAAGTCAAGAACCGGCTGGTCGCCGTTGACACCCTGGGTGCCGGTGAAGGCGACATTGTGTTATGGGTTGTAGGCGGCGCGGCCCGAGTGGTCAGCGAAGAGCATCGCAAAGCCCCGCTCGACGTGGCTATTGTGGGCATTATTGATTCGGTGGATACATACGATGAGTAGCAAAGTATATACCCGCGGCGGCGACGCCGGCCAGACCTCCCTGTTAGGCGGTTTGCGGGTCGATAAGGACGACCTGCGTATCGAAGTCTACGGCACGATGGACGAAGGTACGTCAGCTCTGGGGCTGGCCCGTGCCACCACCCAGCACGATGACCTGTGCCGCCATATTATCGATCTGCAAGGGGAACTGATCCCCGTTATGTCTGAGGCGGCTTTTGTGCCGGGCGGCAAGCCCCTCAGCTTCGACATACCCCAGGTGCAGCCCCACCAGGTGGAGCGACTGGAACGCATCATTGACCATTACAACCAGGAGTGGATACAAACGGGTCAGTTTGTGCGACCCGGCGGCTCTCAGGCAGCGGCCGCCCTGGACATGGCCCGCGCTACCTTTCGCCGGGCCGAACGGCGGCTCATCTCCCTTAACCGCACCGAGGCGGTCAACCCCCACCTGATGAAATACGTCAACCGCCTTTCGGACCTGCTCTACGTCCTGGCTCGCATTGACGAACAACGCACGCTGATCCGCACCATTGAGGCCAACCTGCCGCCCGAATTGGCCAACGCCGGGCAAGAAACTGCCTGGCCCTATATTTCAGGAGAAACGGATATGACAACCTTAACTTTAACCGACTGTAACCGCATGGTCGAAGCGGGCATCAAACGAGCCGAGGCTATCGGCGTACCGATGGTGCTGGCTGTCGTTGACCAGAATGGCGATGTGATCGAAACAAGCCGTATGGACGAGGCCCTCATTGTCAGTGTCACCCTGGCCCCCCACAAAGCGTATACGGCCGCTACCGTACGTCTACCTACCCATGAACTGGCTCAGGCGGCCCAACCAGGCCAATCACTCTACGGGATTGACATTAACCTGCCCAAATTCACGCTGGTCGGTGGCGGCCTACCCCTGCACAAAGAGGGCAAAGTCGTCGGCGCGGTTGGCGTCAGCGGCGGCTCTGTTGAGCAGGATATTGATGTAGCCCAGGCCATGGTGGACGCCTATTAGGAAACGACGTTTTTCCAGACAATGCTGGGAACAAATAATTAATTGTTGAACTGCTGAATTGCTGAATTGTTAATGAGCGTCGCCAGCCATGCCATTAACAATTCAACAATTCGCAAATTCACGAATTAATTGTTATCGACAAAAAGCTGTCAATGTTGGCACTGTTAGTGCCTACAGAGGAATGACCCATGACTATGACGATACCGGAATCACAAATTGAAGCGATTATTCAACAAGTGTTGGCCCAGATGAACGGCCGTGCCGGCGAACTGCCCCGTGCGGCTCACTATCGCGGCGTCTTTGAAACGGCCGATGAAGCCGTACAGGCCGCCCACACTGCCCTGACCCGCTTTAGCCGCGTCAGTCTGACGCAGCGGAAAGCGATCATCCAGGCGATGCGCGAGACAATGATCGAGAACGCCCAAAAACTGGCCCAGTTAGCCGTCGAAGAAACGGGCAAAGGGCGCGTCTCAGACAAAGTTCTCAAAAACCTGCTGGTGGCTGAGAAAACGCCGGGCGTGGAATTTTTGCCCAACGATGCCTACGTGGGCGATGATGGCCTGACGCTGGAAGAGTGTGCCCCCTTTGGCGTCATTCTTTCCATTACACCCGTCACCAATCCCACTGCGACCGTGATCAACAACGCCATCAGCATGATAGCGGCCGGGAATGCGGTTGTGTTTGCCCCCCATCCCGGCAGCCAGAAATCATCTTTGGCAACAATGGACCTGCTAAACGAGGCAATTGAAAGAGCGGGCGGTCCGGCCAACTTATTAACGGCCGCTGCCGAAGCAACTATCGAAGTGGCCCAAACCCTGATGCACCATCCCCAAATCTCGCTTATTTGCGCTACGGGCGGCAAGGCGGTGGTTGATGCCGCTCTGACATCGGGCAAGCGGGCTATTGGGGCAGCCGCCGGTAATCCACCGGTATTGGTAGACGATACGGCCGATCCCCTCAAAGCGGCCCGCGACATCATTCTGGGCCACTCATTTGACAACAACATGCCCTGCACCTGCGAGAAAGAGGTGGTGGTGACGGCCGGTATTGCCGATGCCCTGATGAACGCCTTCCGCGCCGCCAGCGACGTCCACGTTTTAGACCCCGCTCTGCTGCCCCAGTTGGAGCAAGTGGTTCTCAACGACCGGCGCACCGGCCCCTGCCCCGACTATATCGGTCAGAATGCCTGCGTTATTTTGGCCGAGCTGGGCATTGCTGCCGATGAAGAGATGCGGGCCATTGTGGTTGAAGTGGATCAGGACCATCCCTTCGTCCAGCGCGAGCTGATGCTGCCGGTATTGGGCGTGGTGCGGGTGCGTGATTTTGCTGAAGGTGTAGAAACGGCCGTTGCCCTGGAAAAAGGGCTGCGTCATTCGGCTATCATCCACTCCTCCAACATCTACCACATGAGCGAGTTCGGTCGGGCCATCAACACCTCCATCTTTGTCAAAAACGCCCCCTCCTACGCCGGGCTGGGCTTTGGCGGCGAGGGGCATACCAGCTTCACTATCGCCGGCCGCACCGGCGAGGGCATGACAACGGCCCGCACCTTTACCCGCATTCGTCGCTGTACGCTGGTCGGCGCTTTTTCGGCCGTATAAAATAAAATGGAGCGCCAGCATCTTGCTGGCCGGCTAAAGGCGAGCGCTCCCTGAAGGAGATTATTGTGGAAGCAACACAAGAAATTGTAACGGCCGTACAACAAGCAGGCGTGACCGGCGGCGGTGGGGCCAGCTTCCCCACCTACGTCAAGCTCCAGGCCCAGGCCGAGGTGGTCATCGCCAACGGGGCCGAATGTGAGCCGCTGACCCACGTCGATAAGCAGCTTATGATCCATCACGCCCCCGAAGTCATTACCGGGCTGCGGGCCGCCATGCAGGCCACCGGCGCCCGGCAAGGCGTGTTGGGGGTCAAGGGCAAATTCAAAGAAATCATCGCCGGGCTGCGGGCCGAACTAGGCGGCGCGACCGACATCACCATTGCCGAACTGGGCAACTTTTACCCGTCCGGGGACGAGCAGGTGTTGGTCTATGACGTGCTAAAGCGGGTCGTGCCGGAGGGTGGCATCCCTATTGACGTGGGCTGTGTGGTGCAAAATATCGAAACACTTTACAATGTAACGGCGGCATTAAACGGCCGTCCTGTTACCGAAAAATATATCACCGTCATCGGTGCCGTCCGTCAGCCCCTGACCGTCAAAGTGCCCCTGGGCATCACCAAGCGTGAAGCGCTGGACCTGGCCGGTGGCCCCACCACCCCCGATCCCGTCATTCTCGACGGCGGGGCCATGATGGGTGAAGTCGTTGGTGACCTGAACGACCCTGTGACCAAACGAACCAAAATGCTGTTGGTACTGCCCTACGATCATCAGTTAAGTGTCAAGCGGCGCACCCCGCGCAGCGTTTTTGACGCGCAGGCGATTGCCTCTTGTGACCAATGCTATATGTGTACCGACTTCTGCCCCCGCTACGCCCAGGGCCACGCCATTCAGCCCCACAAGCTGATTTTGCTGCTGGCGTCGGGTGTGCCCCTCACCGATGCTCAGATGGCCGGGGCCATGCTCTGCTGTGAATGTCGCACCTGTAACTATGCCTGCCCTGTTCACCTCTCGCCGGGCGATATTGCCCTGAACATCAAACGGGACCTGGTGCAGGCCGGGCTAAAGAATCCCTACCACCGCACCACCGAGGTGGATCCATACCGGGAATACCGGCGCGTACCGATGACCCGGCTGATCCACCGGTTGGATTTGGCTAAGTATGATGTGGCGGCGCCGTTAACGGCCGTTGACGTTCAGTTTAAGCGCGTCAGGCTGCCCATGCAGCAGCATATTGGTATGCCTGCCACCCCCGCCGTCAAAGTGGGCGACACCGTCAAAGTGGGCGATCCGGTCGGCGAAATTGTCAAAGGGGGCATGGGCACTCCCATCCACGCCAGTATTGATGGCGTGGTCCGTGAGGCAAACTTTGAAGCAGTCGTAATTGAGGCGAATTGATATGATGCCAGAAAGTGCAATACCCAGAACTACAACCGTTAAACGAGCTATTGGCTTGATCGAATTACGCAGCATCGCTCGCGGCATGTTGACCACCGACGCTATTCTCAAAGCGGCCGATGTCGAGCTGCTGCGGGCGCACGTCGTCTGCCCCGGCAAATATATCATCCTGGTAGCCGGGGCCATCAGCCACGTTCGCAACGCCGTTGCTACCGGCCAGCAGATTGCGCCGGAGGTAGTGGTGGACCATTTCATCCTGTCCAACGTCCACCCCAGCGTTTTCCCCGCCCTGACGGCCACCACCGAAATTGAGCATGTGCGGGCCATCGGCGTAGTGGAAACCTTTACCCTGGCCGCCGCCATTGTCGCCGCCGACGTGGCCGTCAAGGCCGCGCCGGTAGACCTGATCGAAATTCGGCTGCCCTTTGCCCTGGGCGGTAAAGCCTTTACCGTCTTTACCGGCGAAGTCAGCGCCGTCCGCAGTGCCGTCAATACCGCTGCCGAAAGACTGAAAGAAGATGGGGTCATCGACTCGTTTGCCGTTATTCCCTCGCCCCACAAAGATTTAATCTCTAAACTATTGTAGACGTGAAGCGAGCGTAGCAGAATTACCGCTTCACGTCCTGTATTTCTCTGCAGTTGGTCTCCGGAGGGTTTCGTATCGTCTGGCGACCAACTACAGTTCATGTTCGATAAGGAGCTAAACATGATTAGTACAACCATTTTTCCCGGACGTTATGTTCAGGGTTACGAGGCCACCAAACGCCTGGGCAAAGAAGCGGCCCGTTTTGGCAAAAAGGCATTTCTCATTGCCGACCCGTTCGCCCATGAGCAGTTATTGCCTCGCTTCCAGGCAGATGTTGAACAAGAAGTCGCCGTCACCGTGGAAGCATTCCATGGGGAGTGTTCTGACGAAGAAGTTGAGCGCCTGGTGGCTCTGGTGAAGACAGCGGCAGCCGACATTATCGTGGGTATTGGTGGTGGCAAAGCGCTAGATACGGCCAAAGCCGTGGCCCATGCGCTTGAATTGCCGGTGATCATTGTCCCCACCATTGCTTCTACCGATGCCCCCACCAGCGCCCTTTCGGTGATTTACACCCCGGAAGGGGTCTTCAAAAGATATCTCATCTTGCCACATAACCCCAATGTCGTCCTGGTAGACACACGCATTATCGCCGAAGCGCCAGTACGCTTTCTGGTAGCCGGTATCGGTGACGCACTCTCTACCTGGTTCGAGGCTGACGCTTGTGAGCGCAGCTACGCCGGCAACATGACTGGCGATGTGGGGTCCATGACCGCCCGTAAACTGGCCGCTTTTTGCTATGATACCATCCTGGAATATGGTGCGCTCGCCATAGCTTCTTGTGATGCCAACACAGTGACGCCAGCTTTGGAACGGGTCATCGAAGCCAATACATTGTTAAGTGGATTGGGGTTTGAGAGCGGCGGGCTTTCCTCATGTCACGCCATTCACAATGGTCTGACTGAACTAGAGCAAACGCACCATTACTGGCATGGTGAAAAGGTCGCCATTGGCGTGCTTGCCTCGCTGTTCCTCACCGATAAACCGGCCGATCTTATTGACGAGGTGTACGACTTCTGCGAAGAAGTGGGCCTACCAACGACGCTGGCTGAAATCGGTCTGGAAGGCGTTACCGATGAAGAGTTGATGATTGTGGCCGAGCGGGCCTGCGCGCCGGGTGAAACTATCTTTAATGAGCCAATCCCGGTGGAACCGCACATGGTATTTGCCGCCCTAAAAGCGGCCGATGCCACAGGCCGCCACCGCCAGGCATAAATTGAACAAAGAGGAACCGCGCTTGTGGATAGCGCGGTTCCTCCATAAGTAGTACATTACATAACAAGCGCTTACCAAATTACAGAGGGGATTCTAAATGAGTTACGAAACAACATATGCAAAATGGCAAACTGATCCACAAAACTTCTGGGCCGAGGCCGCTAGGGCAATAGATTGGGACAAGCCCTGGCAGCAGGTATTAGACGACAGCAATCCCCCCTTCTACCGCTGGTTTGCCGGTGGTGAGTTAAACAGTTGCTACAACGCGCTGGACCGTCACGTGGAAAACGGCCGTGCTGACCAGGCCGCCCTCATCTACGACAGCGCCATGACCGACAGCATACAGACATTCACCTATGCCCAACTACGGGATCAGGTAGCCCAATTGGCCGGTGCTATTCGCAATCTAGGGGTGGGCAAAGGGGATCGGGTCATCATCTATATGCCGATGGTGCCGGAGGCGGTCATGGCTATGCTGGCCTGCGCCCGTATTGGGGCCATTCATTCCGTCGTCTTTGGTGGGTTTGCGGCCAATGAGTTGGCCACGCGCATCAACGACGCCAAACCCAAAGCGGTGCTGTCTGCCTCCTGTGGCCTGGAGCCGAACCGAGTTGTGGCCTACAAACCGCTGCTGGATAAGGCGATAGAACTGGCCACCCACAAGCCGGATCACTGTCTAATTTTGCAACGGCCGCAACTAACGGCCGACTTAACTCCCAACCGCGATTACGACTGGCACGACTACGTGGCCCAGGCCGAACCGGTCGCCTGTGTACCCGTTGCCGCCACGGACCCCCTCTACATTTTGTACACCTCCGGCACAACCGGTGTGCCCAAAGGGATCGTGCGCGATAACGGTGGCCACGCCGTTGCCCTCAAGTGGAGCATGGAATACGTCTATAATGTCAAACCGGGCGACGTTTACTGGGCCGCTTCTGACGTGGGCTGGGTAGTAGGCCACTCCTACATTGTTTATGGGCCGCTGCTGCACGGCTGCACCACTGTGCTATACGAAGGAAAACCGGTGGGCACACCCGATCCCGGCGCGTTTTGGCGCGTGGTAGACCAGCATCAGGTGAATGTGCTTTTTACCGCCCCCACCGCCTTCCGCGCCATCAAGCGTGAAGACCCCAACGCTACTTATATGACCAAATATGACGTATCCAGCCTGCGGGCCTTGTTCCTGGCCGGTGAGCGCTGCGACCCCGACACACTGCAATGGGCGGAGCGGATATTGGGCGTACCGGTGGTAGACCACTGGTGGCAGACAGAAACGGGCTGGCCGATTGTAGCCAATCCGTTAGGGCTAACTCAACTGCCCGTCAAGCCAGGCTCGGCCAGCAAGCCTGTGCCCGGTTACGACGTACGCGTGCTAAACCTGGACGGGGATGAGCAGCGGCCGGGTGAAATTGGCGACATTGTGGTGAAGCTGCCGCTGCCGCCGGGTACGCTGATGACGCTGTGGCAGAATGACCGGCTCTTCCAGAATGCCTATTTGCGCTCTTACGAAGGTTATTATTTAACGGCCGATGCCGGCTACAAAGACGAGGATGGCTATATCTTTATTATGAGCCGCACCGACGACATCATCAACGTGGCCGGGCACCGCCTTTCCACGGGGGCCATTGAGGGCGTCATTGCCGCCCATCCTGACGTGGCTGAATGTGCCGTGGTGGGACTCAAAGACGAGTTGAAAGGGGAGGTGCCGTTGGGCTTCCTGGTGCTAAAGGCGGGGGTGCAGCGGGCCGAGGCGGACATTGTACAGGAAGTCATACAATTGGTGCGAGAGCAGATTGGCCCGGTAGCCTCGTTTAAGCAGGCCAGGGTGGTGCAGCGGCTACCCAAAACGCGGTCGGGCAAGGTGCTGCGCAGCACCATTAAGAAGATTGCCGACCGTGAAGCCTATAGAGTACCGGCAACGATTGATGATCCGGCCATTCTGGATGAAATTGCCGCCGTTCTCAATTCTGCATGAAGGGACACCACTCACCTGGCTATCGAGGCCACATGAACTCAGCCGTGGCTGCACCAGCGGCAGACGATGTCTAAATCGTACCCCATTATATGAATGGAGCTAACCGCCAACCGTTGGCGGGAAAAGACTGACTTCGTCGCCATCATGGAGCGTGTGACCGTCCGGGGTTATAACGGCCGTTTCATTGACCGCCGCCGCGTTGACAAAGCCATCGGGAATGCCCAGTTGGTTGGTAAGGTCGGCGATAGTGGTGGCCGCGGGTAGGGTCAGGGCAAAGGGGTGGTGGGGAGCGCCAACGGCCGTTGCCGGCCGGTAAGAACGCAACAAGCCATACAGTTTGACAGAAACGACGATGGTTGGCTCACTCATCATCGAGCAGGGGCCGAACACCTAAATAGACCTTCGCTCCCCCGAACGTGCGTAAAATTGTCTCAGTTGGCCGGTTCACCCGCTCACCCAAATCCCGCGCCGGCATGGGAATATTGCCATTGGCCAATAACACACAAAACACAGCATCTACCAGCGACATGCGGCTGGCAAAGTCTTCCGGCAGTTGGCGGAAATAAGTCTGCACTAGATATTGGAAGCTGTCGACCTGGCGCACTTCACCCGTTTTCATGTCGATCAGATCAACCAGTTCCGCCTCCGTATCAAAGGCCTCCGCGTCCTCACTGACCGGCAGGCTGGCCGACAGGTAAGTCTTCAAATCCAGGTTCGACTCTTCCCACCAATTGTAATCAATGTGAAACTTGGTATCGGCCGTGGGACGTTTCAGCATAGTTGGACTGAGTTTGGGGCGGGGCATTGTAGACACCTTAGTTTCTCTCCTCTTGCCAACGATCACGGTCAAACTGCCAGTAATGGTCCCCCATCGGCTGGAAAGAAGAATGGCGCACCAGTTCGGCAAACAATGGTCCCGGCGGAACCCGGCGTAGCATGTTGATGACGCTGTACAACGTCTTCGCGTGAACGGTCTTCTGTGGCGTCAATGAAGCCAGAGGCGGGAATATTTCGCTAAGCAGCGACGCAATCGAACGCTGATTTGTTTCAGCCCGCCGCCACAGGGCATCAATTGCCGCCACCACGTCCGTACCCACCATCATCAGCTCGTCATAGCCACAGCCAATGGAGCGGCGCATTAACTCAAACTGTATTTTGTTGTCCAGCACGTGAGCCAGACGTACCCATTCACGCTGCGAACGGCGACGCTCATAGTCTAAGAGCAATACATTTGGCTCCGGCCCCGCTTTTAGCTGAATGTAACCACCTACCGGGATTTTGTTGGCTTCGTACCAATCACCTAAACCGTAGATATAACGTTTTTCTTTTACGATCCAGACTGCCAGTTCCTCTTCCGTTTCGGCATCCAAAAGAATGATGCGCTGGCGGGGCGAACGACTGGTTGGCAATAGCGTTCGCACCCGACTGCTCAACGGAAGCGTCCCTGCCCAGCGATGGGGATAGATGAGGGTAAACTGAACCACATCATCCGTAACCGGCGATTTTACATCAGACCATTCATCATCTAATTCGCGCTCCAGGGCCAGTAGTTGGGGGCTGAGCAACGGCCGATCGTATGGAATTGGCTGGTACACCAATCGCTCCGGCGTCTCGCGCACGCCCGCCGGCTCCATGCGGTGTAAAAACCAGGCCACCTGGCCGGTGGGCGCAATTTCGTCAAACCGCTTGTCTTGCTGCAGGGCATAATTGAGCGAAAAACGCTGCACTGACTTGTCTATGCCATCATCCATGTCCAGGTGAGGCAGGATTTCGTCAGGCGAAAGCGGACCGCCATTGCTCAACTCCAGAATGGCCTCGGCCAGATGAAGATGGCCTACGTTGACTTCAGCCATGAGCGCCTTGACAAACCATTCTGAACCCAGCCGCACAAATTCACTGCGCTCTTCCAATTCTGGCTGAAGCTTAGCAACAACCGTGTCCACATGCTGCTCATACAGCGCATCAAGATCGACGGCGAGCAGCGTGGTGATCGCCTCCTCCTCGTCGCCAAAATTTAAGGGGTGATCAACCGTCAGATTGGCGGCAAATTCACGTTCTTTGTTGTTGATATCAACACGAATCACGTCAAACTTGCCGTAGCCGGGATTGTAGCCCTGGCGCACGGCCGTTACCGTGCCGTGGGCAAATTTCGCCTGGGGAAAAACCAGTTCCTGGTCAATTTCAAAATTACCCTGCGGCTGATAGACAGTACGGCCGTCTAGCTGCTTCTTGATCTGTTGTGTGCTTAGCCGCACCCGGTGGGCAATAATAACACGGGCAATTTGATCAATTGTCTGCGGTCTTTCCACCTCTAGCAGATGGTTATAAATTTGCTCGATGTCAGCTTCGGTAAGGGTAAAGTTTGCTCCCCAATATGCATTTGTTTGAATCTGGGCTTGAATCACTATCAAACTCCTATCATTTGAATAAGTACAGTGGAGAATTATATCATCCTGAGTGACTGCTGACAATTTTGGCCCGTTGGTTGTCCAGGTAGACTATAATGACCGCTATGAATAAAAAACGGTTCACCTGGAAACGCTGGTGGCTATGGCTGCCATTATCGCTTATTCTCTTGCTTTTAGTAGCAACCGGTGGGTTTGTAGCCTGGGCCGGCAATGCCGCCCAGCCTCAGACCGAAGCCCGGCAAGCGTTGCAATCTGACGCACAGGTACAGGTTGCCACCGACCCCTGGTATGTTTTCCAGCCGGTCAATGATGCGCCTACAACCGGCTTCATCTTTTATCCCGGCGGTCGGGTGGATGCGCGGGCCTATGCCCCGGAGGCGCGAGCCATCGCTGCCGAGGGGTATCTCGTGGTTATTATGCCCATGCCGCTGAATCTGGCTGTGATCGCGCCCAATCGGGCGGCAGAGGTCATTGAAGCTTATCCCCACATTGAGCAATGGGTAGTGGGTGGTCACTCGCTGGGTGGCTCGATGGCCGCCAGCTTTGCCTACAACCACCCGGATTTAGTAGGAGGACTGGTGCTGTGGGCTTCTTACCCGGCGGATTGGCATGATTTGTCAACACGCACCGATCTGCGGGTAGCCTCCATTTATGGCACGTTGGATGGCCTGGCCACGGCCGAACAGGTAGAGGATTCGGCCGTTTTGCTGCCGCCGGATACAGTTTGGGTTCCCATCGAGGGAGGTAATCACGCTCAATTCGGCTGGTATGGTCCCCAGACGGGCGACCTGGAGGCAACCATTAGCCACGAGGAACAGTCAGCCCAGGTGGTGGCGGCTACGCTGGCTTTGTTAGAAGCAGTTGGCCGATAGCGTCTGTTGGTCATTAACGACAAAAAGAAACTGATGGCGGCGCTGTTAGTTTAGGGGAAGGGCGTTTCGGTCCATTGCAGCGGGTTAACGGCCGTTCCCATAATCCGTAAATCCCAATGCAGGTGGGGACCGGTAGAGAGGCCGGTGTTACCACCGGCAGCAATAGCCTGGCCGGTAGTCACCACGTCTCCCTCAGTCACAAAAATGTCCGAGAGATGAAAATAGGCGGTCATGACGCCCAGACCATGATTGACCACTACTACCCGACCACGCAGCTCTAAATTGCCCGTGTAAACCACCACGCCATCGGCCGGGGCCAGAATCGGTGTGCCAATGGTGCCGGCAAAGTCAACCCCGGTGTGAAAGATGTCAAAGGGGCCGCCATTGTAGGAGCGACTGTTGCCATAAACGGAGGTGACAATGGTGTTGGTCACGGGGACTTGAAACAGCCCGTTCCAAAGCTGCTCCGGCTCGAATTGGGTGTAAATCGTATCGAGAAAGGCATCTTCATTCTCGCGGATGGAGGGTTCAAGGAGAGCAGCCTGGTCTGCTGGCACGTTGATGAATTCGGTGCCGAAGTCGCCCGGCAGGAGGGTGACGGGCTGGCTTAGGAGCGTCCAGTGGGGCGTGTCTGCGCCGGTCAGCTCTAGTAAGTAGTCACCCGGTTCGGCAAAAGCATCAAAACCGATCAGGGCTACGTAACCATCTTCATGGGGGCTAAACGGGAGCGTTTGACCGGCCAGTTGGCCTTCTGGCTGGCCCTCGGCCAGATTTTCGACATAAATAGAGAGGGTTTGACCGGGGCGGACGGGCAACGGCCGTACCACCACATCAATCCAGCTACCGGGCAAATCACGATACACACGCTCGCCGACGGGGATGCGCAGGCGCTGCCCCTGGTAGAGGTAGGTAGGATAGTCTAGCCCATTGGCCCTGGCAATTTGCAGTGGGGAGAGTCCGTGTTGGGCGGCGATGGTCAGCAGCGTATCGCCGGGCTGCACCAGATGGGGCAAGCCGGTGGGTGGCGGCTGAGGTGAGGTCGAACCGGTGCGGCTGACAACGGTCACGCGCTGGCCAATGGGTGGTTGGAAGTGGGGGTTGATGGCCTGGTTGACAGCCAACAGTTCCCCCACACCCGTGTTGTATTGGCGGGCAATGGTAGCCAGGGTGTCGCCGAAAACGGCCGTATGCACCGCAAAAACCGCCTCACCCTCACCACCAGGGATAATCAACTCCTGGCCTACCCACAAAAACGCCTCTTCATCCAGTCCGTTCAAAGTCAGCAGGTCGGCCACGGTGACCCCATATCGTTCGGCAATAAAGGTCAAATTCTCCCCTTCCTGCACCGTATGGACCAGCGGAATGGGCGTCTCATCCTGCGCCAACACCGGCAGTGCCAGGGCGATGATCAGGAGTAGGTAAACGAGCCTGGAAAAACGTTTAGTTAGTTGTCTCATAGTGATCGTAGTACGTGGTGCGTAGTGCGTAGTAAGAACCCTACGTACTACGCACTACGCACTATGTGCTATTCAAAAATTCCACATAATCCCCCACCGCCACCTCACGCAACAGCCGGGGATGGCCTTCAATCACATAACGGGCCGGGGCCTGGGGCAAATAACTCAGCCGCCAGGGGCGGGCCAGAACGGTATCAACTACCTGCCCTTCATTATTCGCCCAGATGACGGCCAGGTCAAAAAAGACAAAGAGCATATGGATGCCAGTGCTGATCCGGCTGTCGCTGGCCTCTACCAACACCAACCCCTCATCCTCAGCCAGACAGCGGCGGAAAGTGAAACCGCGCAGCTTGCTGGCGAAGCCGTCGCACCATTTGGCGTGGGCCAGCAGCGTTTTGTCGCGGGTTTCGTTGCGGATTTTGCGGTATGCGGTCATTGGTAATGCCATTTGACGGAGGACCGAGGACCGAGGACGGCAAAAGCTCCGTCGTCCGTCTTTCGTCCTTCGTCTATCCTTGTCTTTGCTCGCGCAGCAGGTCGTAGATAGCCTGGGCCAAAGGTGTGTAGAACTGGTGGGGTACGGCCCAGAATTCGGCTAACTGCCGGTTGCCGGTTTGCTGTTCGTACATGAGCGCCTGAATAAACAGGTCGAGTTTGTCAGCATCATCTACCAGCCGGGATTCGGCCGTTTCTGCCGCGTGAAGTTCTTCCCACAAAACCATCAGGTCGTCACGGTAGGGGGCTGTCGCTAACATCTCGTCCATAGCCGCCCGCTCCACGTCTAGTTTAATGCCAGCCGGCAGGTAGCGCCAGGCGGGCGAAGGGATGTCGCTGGTCAGCCCTTCGGGCAGGTCGTGCAGAGCGGCCATAGCCAGCGTCCGCCCTAAATCGAGTGGCTCTTCACTGACCTGCGCCAAAATGAGGGCCGTGAAAACAACGCCGAAGCTGTGGGCGGCCACGTCTTCGGCCCCCACGACCCCACGCTGGCCCCAGCCGGTGCGGGGCGTTCGCTTGAGCTGGTTGCCGTGTAGAAGAGTTTGCAAAACGGCCGTTGCCGTGCTTTTATCCGTTGTCATTATCGTTGTGGGTTGTGCTTACTGCAAGGCATATTAAGATACAGGCAAGGTTTACATAATCAAAGGCGCAGCTTTGGCCAGCCGCTCTACTGCCCGTTCCAGGTCGCTCATAGCGGTAGCAATGGAGAAGCGAACGTGACCTTCGCCGCTCTGACCAAAGGCGATGCCCGGCGTCCCGGCAATCAGGGCGTGTTCCAGCAGGGCTTCGGCCAGCTCCAGGCTGTTTTTCCGGCTGCCGGGAAAGCGGACCATCAGGTAAAAGGTGCCTTCGATGTTGTTACAGGCAATGCCCTTGATGGCGTTCAGGGCCGGCACCATAAAATCGCGCCGGGCCTGGTAGGCGTCGCGCATCTGGCTGATGGCCTCCTGGGGACCGTTGAGAGCGGCCACGCAGGCGTGCATGGTAAAGGTGGCGGCGCAGGAGACGGCCTGGCTGTTGAGCCGGGTGGCCGTTTTGATAATGTCGGGATTGGCTACCAGCCAGCCCAGCCGCCAGCCGGTCATGGCGTAGGCTTTGGAGAGGCCGTTAATGGTGAGGGTGCGCTCGGCCATACCCGGTTGGGCGGCCAGGGAGAGGTGTTGACGGCCGTCAAAAACCAGCTTCTCATAAATTTCGTCAGAGATAACATAGAGGTCGGCCTCGATAGCTACCTGGCAGATGGCTTCGATTTCGGCGGCGGTCAAAACGCGGCCGCTGGGGTTGCAGGGGGTGTTGACCATGATCGCTTTGGTGCGCGGCATCAGGTGGGCGCGTAACTGCTCGGCCGTTATGCGGAAATTGTCGTCGGGATCAAGGCTGATGGGAACGGCCGTGCCCCCTGTCAGCTTCACCATCGCCGGATAAGAAACCCAATACGGCTCTAAAATCAAAACCTCGTCGCCCGGATTGGTAACGGCCGACAGCGCCAGGTAAAGCGCCCATTTGCCGCCCGGCGTGATGATAATCTGGTGGCGCGGATCGGCGATCTGGACGTCATTATCCCGCGCCATCTTAGCGGCAATCGCTTCCAGGGCAGGCACAATGCCGATCATCGGCGCCGGGTAGTTGGTCGCCCGCTGCTCGTGCATGGCCGTGAACGCTGCTTCAATAATATGTTCGGGCGTCTTAAAATCAGGGTCGCCCCCGGCCAGGGCGATCACATCCTTGCCCGCCGCTTGCAGCGCTTTGGCCCGGTCATTGACTGCCAGCGTCAGCGAGGCAGGAATTTGGCTAATGAGGTTGGAGAGTGGTTTCATAATGGTCAATTGTCAATGATCAATGGTTAATTGTCAATTTTGCCTATCCTGTCTTGCTACTGTAGTTATTCACTCGGCACATATTTTCAACCACGGATGACACGGATCAAACAGATTTGTACGGATTTTTATCCGTTTTAATCCGCACAATCTGTTAAATCCGCGGTTAATTTTAGGGAGAAGTGAATGGTTACTCGTCTATCAGGAGCGGAATTACTTCGTGCAGGCTGGGCAGGATGTAGTGGGCGTGGGGGAAGTCGGCGGGGGAACGGCCGTTGGGAACCACCACCGTCAACATTCCCGCCGCCACGGCTGCCTGGCTACCGGGCAGCGAGTCTTCCAACGCCAGGCAGCGGTCGGGGGCGACGTTGAGCCGTTGGGCGGCCAGCAGGTAAATGTCGGGGGCTGGTTTACCGTGGGCCACTTCATTGCCAGCGGCCAGCGCATGGCATTTCTCCTGCAAGCCTAGCTGGGCCAAAACCTCCTCGGCCTGGGCGCGGCTGCTGGATGTGGCCACGCCCCAGGGCAGATGGCGGGCTTCAATCACTTCCAGCAAAGCCCACAGACCGGGCATGACGGGAACGCCGTTGACCCGCAGTTGGCGGTAATGTTCATTCTTCTGGGCGTACAGTTCGTCGGCGGTCAGGGGCAGGTCAAAGGTTTGCAGCACGACCTGGATACTCTGGTCGCTGCGTAGGCCGACCATGCGCTGGTAGGTGGCTTCGTCGAGGGTGTGGCCATACGGCCGTACCGCCATATTCCAAGCCTGATGGGACAACGGTTCGGTATCAACCATCAGGCCATCCATATCGAGAATAATCGCGTCAATCATGGGGTTTGTGCGTATTGCGTAGTGCGTATTGCGTAGTAGAACAGCTACGCACTACGCACTATTCCTCTTCTTCCAATGCAGTAATCATTTCGGCCGGCAGCAGGCGGAAGCGCAGTTGAACGCGGCCCAGGTGGATGCGGTCGCCATCATTGAGGCTACGCGGGGCCAACCCCAACCGTTCAAAGTTGAGTTCGGTGCCGTCGCTGCTGCCTTCGTCGTAAAGCCAGTAGCTGTTGTCGCGGCGGCGAATGCGAGCGTGCAGCCGGGATACGGTATGGTCGTTGAAAACAATATCGACTGCCTGCCGGTCACGGCCCAGGGTCACGTTATCGCGGGCCAGGGGCAAGAAATAGGCAGGTGATGGTGGATCAAGAACCGAATTGTCAGCTTCTGTGTCCAAGCTACTGTCTTCAATCACCTTTACCGACGAGCCACTCAACAGTTCGAGGACAGGCAAACGGCCGTCGGCAACCGGCGTTGGTGGTGGCCGTGGTGGCGCGGGGGGGGCTGGCCCGGTTGCAGCGGCCGGTCGGCGTCGCCAGCGGGCGCGGATGATGAGCAACAGCAGCGCGGCCAGGCCCACCATGAGCAGCGGCGTCAGATAATCCTGGGCCGCTTCTCCAGTCATCACCGCCACTGAGACGGCCGTATCCAGAAGACCAGGGGCGGGCGTCGGTTCCGGCGTTGGCGTTGGCGGTGGTGGCCGTTCGGCCACAATCCGCACCCTAAGTGGCTCTGTTGTGCCAGACTGCCCCCACTCATCCCGAACGGCAGCCCGAATCTCGTACGTGTCGGGACTCAAGTTGGCAAGCGGCCAGGTCAACCAGAGACGGCCGTCCGCGTCGGGCACGAGCGAGTCGATAGGCGGCTGCGGCTGCTCATTGACGGTCCAGACAAAATCGACCAGACGGCGCGGTTTATCATCAGGCCAGTTGACAGTAACGGGAAAGTCGATGCTGGTAGGTTCCAAATCGTTCAGCGGCGTATCGACCGCCTCACCCTGGCGCAGAATGAGGCTGTCCAGACCAATTATCAGATCAGCCGGCAGCAGAGCCAGTTCAAAGGTAAACGTGTGCCGTAGCTGGCCCAGGCTAACAGCGACAATCTGTGGTCCGCCGCTGCGGATCAGTGACGTGTAGCGCAGTTGAACCTGGTTGGACTGACGCTGCCAGATGAGGTACAGGCTGTTGATAGCATTGACCTGAGAGGCGTGGACATGACTGGCGCGGGTGGGTATGGCCAGTTGGTTAGCGTTGTTAAGGGCCTGGGTCGTGATGATTGGCCCCACAACGGCCGTGTAGAGGGGGATATCGTGGACAACGGCCGTTTCAGTCAAAGCCTCAAAATCAAGCTGTTCGTTAAGCTGGTCAGCGTCACTCAGGAGCAAAAGAGCCTGAAAACGGCCGTTTTCGGCCGTCTCGATCAGATGGTTCAGCCCCAGGGTCATCATGTTCTCAAGCGGCGTGACCTGTGGCTCGGCGGGCAGCGTGTAGGCGGCAATGGCCGCTCGAACCGCATCCGGCGTCGTAGCGTTCTGTAACAGAAAACGGCCGTTGTTATACGTCTCATCGGGAACAACTAGCGTCACCCGATCCAGATCAGACAGGCTCATGAACTGGTTGGCGTATCGCTCTACTACCGCCTGCATCAACTCTAGTTGGGCAGCACTGGTCTCATTTACGTCCAGAACAAAAAGCAGATCGATGCCCACAGGAACGGCCGTCAGATCATACTCATTGATCAGTTCCCCATTCTCGCGCAGCAGCAAGTTATCCAAACTGCCAGCAGAATAGGGAACCCGCTGCCCATCCTCAGCCTGCAAATTTAGCCGCATTTGAGGAAAGTCACGGCTGTCTACCCGTACTATTTGCAGTCGGTCAGCCGTCTGCGCCTGTGCCGGCAACACCAGGAGGATGAGAAACAGGAGGATGAGGTATCGTTTCATAGGTGATGGTGGTGGATAGTCTTTAGTGAATGGTCCATTGGCCATCATCTAACTACCGTTTACCGAGAATCAATGCTATTATAGCAGGTATATTCAGGCAAGGGGATCAACTATGACCAGTCAACTAATTGCTTTTGTTCAAATGGTAATCCATGGTGCGTGTTGCGTATTGCGTAAACAATACCTAATACGCAATAGGCAATACGCAATACACTACCTGATGCCAATACTCATCCTGGCCGTTTTCGCCACTGGTGTCCAGGCTCAGGAAGCCGAACGGCCGTCTACGCTGCTGGTGGTCAGTGGGGTTGATGTGCGCAGCCCGCCAACCGTAAGCCTGGACATTGTTGGCATCAGCAGTTCAGGCGAGCGGCTGGAATTCGGCCCTAACGACCTGCTGCTGCGCCACGAGGGTACGGCCGTGACTGACTTTAGTCTCAGCGGCACGCGAGACGTCGGCACCTTTACACTCTTTCTGATCGACATTCCCAGCGGTGTCTCCGGCCAGATGGACGACATCGAAGCAGCGCTCACCCAATTTGCCAGTGAACCAACGATGCGTGAGCAGCTTGACGCCGTCGCCATTTACAAAGTTGGTGAGACCAATCCCATTGGTCTGCTGGAGCCAAACCGCTTTCACAACAGCGTCATCAACCTCTTCTTCGATCCGCCGCAGCCGATTGACGCCCCTACTGCCCTCATTGACAGCAGCGTGAACCTGCTCAACAACATTGAGTCGCTCAAGCCATCACCCAACATGATCGCCTCGGTCGTTATTTTTAGCGACGGCACTGACGTTGTCAGCAGCCAGTACCTGGCGGATGATATTCGAGCGCGGGGGGCCGAACTGGGCGTGCCGGTCCATACCGTTTGGCTACAAAATGAGGCCCTGTCTGCCGCGGCCCAGCAGTTTGGCCGAAACTATTTGGGCGAAGTGGCGGCCGGTACGCGCGGCCTCACCACCAGTCTGGATAACCCGGCTGGCATAACCGCCATCTTTGACCGCATTGCCAGCTTCCGCAGCCACGCTCGACTGGTCTACACGGTGCCAGAAATGACTGGTGGCACGTTTACTGTCGAGGTCGGGCTGGCCAATGAGCCGGGCGTGATCGCCTCGGCCAGTGGTGAGCTGCCGGCCAACGTACCTCAGGTCAGCCTGGACATACCGCCGGAAGCCTGGACCCTGAGCGTCCCCAATTTAGATGACCCGGTGCGGCTGCGCCTCAGCGCCAGCACTGGCTGGCTGGATGGGCAGACGCGCACCATTGTAGCCGCCCAACTATTGGCCAATGGCACAATCGTTCAAGACGTGGCTCCCGACAGCCTGGATGGGTTTGACGCGGAAATTAGCAGCTTTAACTATGGTGACAACACGCTGCAGCTAGCGGTGCTAGATAACCAGGGTCTACGGGCCACCAGTCCGCAGGTGACAATTACCGTCAGGGAAGGCACGCTCGACATTCCGGCAGCCATTGCGCCCCAGCTCAGACGAACCGGCCTGATAGGTACGCTGCTCATTGGCTTCCTTTGTCTGCTGCTTGTGTTAGGATTGGGCACGTTTGCCTGGCGTCAGGGTTGGCTGGTGCTGCGTCGCCGGGAACGAACGCGGTATGTTGAGCCGGTAGCGCAGCCGGCCGCTGCCCCAGCCGCCGCACCGGTTGAGGATACGTATCAGGCCGTCGCCTACCTGGAAGTCCTGGCGGCCGCCTCAGCTACGCCCGACTACTTTTCCTTGTCTCAATATGAAGAGAAAATCGGCCGTTCGCCGGCCCAGAGTAATATCACCTTCCCTGAAGACGTGACTGTCTCCCGCTTACACGCCACGCTGCTGCGCGAAGGGAGCTATTACCGCATCTACGACAACCAGTCTACCAGCGGCACCTGGGTAAACGACCAGCAAGTTCCCGAATATGGCATGCAGTTGACGGACGGCGATGAAATCCATTTAGGCGCGGTCCATTTGCGCTTTCGTCAGTAGTTGAGGACAAATCGTGGCAGAAACCAATAGGGTCTGGCCAGAACGGTAAGTCATGCTTGCTTCGTAGCCCACGCTGTCCAATTTGGCGAGGTAGCCCATGCTTGAAACAGAAGTCAAATTTCACCTGAATGATCTGCCGGCAGTTCGGGAACGGCTGCTGGCGGCTGGAGCAAGCGGGCATAAACCGCGCCTCTATGAACGGAACGTGCGTTTTGACACGGCCGAGGAATCTCTCCTGGCTGAGGATGTTTTGTTGCGGCTGCGGCAGGATACGGCCGTTCGTCTCACCCTCAAAATACCCCCCACCAGCAGCCAGGAGAGCCTGCAAGTCAAAGTCATGCAAGAGCAGGAAGTCAGCGTCAGCGACTTCGACACCATGAGCGCGATTTTAGAGCGGTTGGGCTACGCGCCGGTGCAGGTCTACGAAAAATACCGCGAAACCTTCACCCTCGACGGCATAGAAATTGTGCTGGACGAACTGCCCTACGGCGATTTCATAGAGTTAGAAGGAGATGAAGCCACCATTCGCCGCCTGGCCGACAGGCTGGGCCTCGACTGGGACAAGCGCATTCTGACCAACTATTTAGCCCTGATGGGCCAGTTGATCCAGCACCACAAGCTGCCGTTTACCGATTTGACCTTCGCCAATTTCGCGGACCAACCCTATCATATAACAGACATTTTACCCGATGGATGAAGCATCGGTTGAAGCGCGGTGCCAGGCACGGGGCAGCAGTCTACTTTATCCGGTCCGCCAGCGCCTCACGCACCGCCTTGCTGGCCCGTAAAACGCCCAGCACTTTGATTGACTCAATCGTTTCGCTGGCCAGTTCGGGGGAAACGTCGTCACTAATCACCAACATTCCCACCACAGAAGCCGATACCTTTTCATTCTTGGCCCGCCGTTTTTCTAATCCTTTGCGACTGTAGTTCATGATGCCGACGGCCATTGACTTGCGGGTTATGCTCTCTTTTACCGTGTCTTCGTGCCGGTCAAGCTCTGGTTGCGAATAGCGATACGGATGAGGTCGGTGGGATTGGGGTAAAAATTTGGGGACAATGGTAAAATTAGCCACATGAAATATCGTCCTGATTTAGACAACGTACCTGAAGAAATACGCGCCTACATTGAATCGCTTGAAGCCAAATTGGCCCGGCTGCAAGGGAGGCAATCTGCCCCCTCACCGGCAGCGGACAAAACCGCCGCGCCAGAGCCGGCCGAGCCACCCACGACGATCAACTTGATCACCATCAGCAAGGATGGTTATGTCAAGCGAACACCGCGCCATTTTTATTCGCGGCAGAAACGGGGCGGTATGGGGGTGTTTGATCTGGAAACGGCCGATTCCGACCACCCCACCCTCCTCACCCTTGCCGATCAATCTGATACCCTGCTGCTGTTCACCGACGACGGGCGCGGCTTTCGCCTGCCCGCGGGCAAAATTGGCGAGGCCGAAGTACGGGCCAAAGGCCAATCCCTACGTGACCTGCTCCAACTGCGCCCCCATGAGCAGATTGTGGCCGCGCTGCCGGCCGATCAAACCGGCTACGTGGTGCTGGTCAGCCAGCGCGGCTGGGCGCGGCGCGTGCGCCACAACTACGTGGGCAGCAACCTGATCCAGGGCATCAGCTTCCACGACGTTAAAGAAGGTGGGCCGCTGGCCGCTGCCTGCTGGACCAACGGCCAGGGCGACGTTTTTATCATGACGCAGGAAGGCAAGGGCATTCGCTTCAACGAGGCGCAAATTCCGGCGCGGGGCTGTTTGGGGATGCGCGTGGATGTGACGGATCGGGTAGTGGGGGTGGCCTCTGTCACCGCAGCGAGTGGCGTTTTGCTAATCAGCGAAGATGGCAAGGGCACCATTCGCCTGATGAGCGGCTTTAGCGCGAACAAAGCCCCCGGCGCGGGCGGCAAAATCGCTATCAAGAGCGACCGGCTGGTCGGCGGGGCCACCGTCACCGCTCAAGACGACATCTTCCTTATCTCGCGGCAGGGCAAGCTGATTCGCTTTCTGGCCGACGATATTCCGCCCAAAGAGGGGGTAGTGCAGGGGGTCAACTGCATGAGCTTGCGGCATGATGAGGTGGTTGGGTTGGGGGTGAGCAGGGGGTAGCAGGTGGCAGGTGGCAAGTGGCAAGTGGCAGGTGGCAGGTGGCAAGTCCTACTTCTTCCCTCTTCCTTCTTCCCTCTTCCTTCTTTCTTACTGGTCCAAATACTGTAGCGCCAGTTGCAGCCGCTCGTCAACGGCCGTTACTTCACGCGGCACTTGTTGCAGGGCGGTTTGAGCCTCGACGATGCTAAAGCCGAGGCCGGTCAGAATGTCGATAACGTCGGTATCGGCATCGCTGGCCAGGGGGGAAAGGGTGCTGATCTGGCTAATGTCCAGCTTGTCGCGCAGTTGGAACATGAGCCGTTCGGCCGTTTTCTTGCCAATACCGGGGACGCGCTGGAGAACGGCCGTTTCTTCCCGCGCAATGGCTCCCTGAATTAACTCCGGGCTGAGGGTAGACAGAATCGAAAGGGCCACCTTTGGTCCCACGCCGTTCACCCCCAGCAGCGTCTCAAACAACTGGCGGTCCTCCAGCGTGGCAAAGCCATAAAGCGCCAGCTCCTGCTCACGTACGATCAGATGGGTGTGCAGCCGGATCGACCGGCCGGCACCGCCCGTATCTTCCAGCACCGTGCGCGGCACAAAGACGCGCAGCCCCACGCCGCCCACGCCCACAACCAGGCTGGCTTCTTCTATCTGCAAAATGGTTCCACTGAGACTGGCGATCATAGTTAGTGCGTAGTGGGTAGTGCGTAGCGATTCCTCTACGCACTACCCACTACGATTTATTCGTATAAACTGGCCATCCGATAATAGTTGTAATGGGTAATGGCCACCGCCAGGCCGTCGGCGGCGTCGTCGGGGCGGGGCGTTTCTTCCAGGCCAAGCAGATTGCGGACCATGAGCTGCATCTGGGCCTTGTCGGCTTTGCCGTAACCGGTCACGCTGTCCTTGATCTTCGGCGGCGAGTATTCGCCGATGGGCAGGCCGGCGTTGGCCAGGGCCAGCAGCAGCACCCCCCGTGCCTGACCGACGGTGATGGCGGTGGTGATGTTCCGGCCGAAAAACACCTCTTCCACCCCGGCCGTGTCCGGGCGGTAGGCGGTAATCAAATCGGTCACGCTCTGGTAAATCTGCTGTAAACGTTGCGGCATCGGGTCCTGCGCCTGGGTACGGATAACGCCATAGGTGACGACGTGGAAACGGCCGTCAATTCCATCCACAATGCCATAGCCGGTGGTGGCCGTGCCCGGATCAAGTCCTAAGACGCGCATGGTAACGTAGTGCGTAGTGCGTAATGCGTAGGATTTTTACGCACTACGCACTACGAGAACTTACGCCATCTCCATCTCGGCAATGGCCGCGTCGGTGATTTCCAGGGCTGAGTAGACGTTTTGTACGTCGTCCAGATCCTCAACCTGCTCAATGACCTTCATTACCTGGACCGTCTCCACCTGGCCCAACTCGATGGGATTATTGGGGTCATAGATCATTTTGGCCTCGTCCATTTTGAGGCCCGTCTCGCGCAGGGCATCCTGTACCGCACGGAAATGATCCAGGTCCACGTAGATTTCAGCCATTTCGTCGCTGAACTGTACGTCTTCGGCCCCGGCATCGGCGGCAATCAGGAACAATTCATCCTCATCTACCTCCTGTGAGATAGCGATGTAGCCTTTGCGCGTAAACTGCCAGCTTACCGACCCGCTTTCGGCCGTATTGCCACCATATTTGTTCAGGGCGTGGCGCAAATCGGCGATAGCCCTGTTGCGGTTGTCGGTAACGACCTCTACGATCATGCCCACGCCGTGCGGCGCGTAGGCTTCGTAGACCATCTCCAGCAGCTCGCCCCCTTCCAGTTCGCCCGTGCCCCGCTTAACGGCCCGCTCGATGTTATCTTTGGGCATGTTGGCCGCTTTGGCCTTGTCGATAGCCAGCCCCAGCCGGTTATTAAATTCGGGGTCGCCGCCGCCTTCACGGGCGGCCACCGTGATTTCTTTAGCCAGCCGCGTAAATATCTTGCCGCGCTTGGCGTCAACGGCCGCTTTTTTGTGTTTGATGGTAGACCATTTCGAATGACCGGACATTGTTTACTCTCCACAATGAAGTTTAGTGCGTAGTTCGTAGTGCGTGGAAGCATCTGCTACGCACTACGAACTACGTTTTACGATTTACGTTTTACTCTTGACGCCATTATACCACACCCCCCTGTTCAGGCAGGCGATGGAGCCTGGCCGGGGAAAAGGACGGGTAGCAGGTCAGGGGCGTAGCGGGCGGTCATGTCGCTGTTGAGGCAACCACTCTGGCAGATTTCCCGGTAGAGGTGGGCGCTGGGGCGCAAGTGACGGGCCTGGGTTGCCACGTCCAGCTCAATCAGGCCAAAGCGCTGCGTCCAGCCCCGGTCCCATTCAAAGTTGTCAATCAGGCTCCAATGGTAGTAGCCCATGACCGGATAGCAGAAGCTGATGGCCCGCCATATCTCGCGCAGGTGACTGATGAGAAAGCCGGGTCGCAGCCGGTCGGCGGCGTCGGGCACGCCGTTTTCGGTGACGTAGATCGGCTTGTTGTAGCGCAACGCCTGTTTGATGACGCGGTAGATGCCTTTGGGGTAGATTTCGCCGTAGTTGCCGTCGCTGACAACGGCGTCCGCTTCCCAGCCCTCGTGGAGCAGCCCACCCAAAGGCGGAAACTTGACATAAAAGCGAGTATAGTAGTTGACGCCCAGAAAATCGAGCGATCCGGCCAGTCCCGGAATTTTGCCCCGACCAAATGGCCAACGCAAACGGCCGTTTACCAGACAATCCAGCCAGGCGTCGTTATACAGCCAGGAGAGCCGCCCCGCCCACCAGCGTGCCAGCGGACCGGCGTTCGGCTTCGGGTCCAGACAGGCCAGATTTTTGGCTACCCCCACTGGGGCTGCCGGATACGCCTCTTTGATGGTGTGATAAGCCGCCGCATGGCAGCGCAGCATGTTGGCCCCCGCCTGCAAACCGCCCCAAAAGCCCGGTCGTGACGGAGCCGGGAAGACTCTTTCCAGGTAGCGCATAAAAATGTAAACCATCGGCTCGTTGATGGTGACCCACTGAGCCACCAGGTCCCCCAGATGCTCAACGACTCTGGCCGTGTAGCGCTGGAAATAATCGACCACGATGGCCGCGTTGAAATCCTGTTTTTCCACCAGCCAGCGGGGGTTGCTAAAATGGTGCAACGTCACCATCGGCTCAATGCCCCGGTCGTGCATCGCCTGCAGAATTTCCCGGTAGCGGTCCAGGGCCTCGGTATCAAAACGGGCCGGCTCCGGCTCAATGCGACTCCATTCCAGCGACAGCCGGTGGGCGTTGGTGCCCATTGCGGCGGCCAGGTCCAGGTCGGCTTCGGCATTTTCCCACCAGTTGCAGGCCAGGCCAGAGCGGTGGTTTTGCAGAATACGGCCGTTTTCCTCCCAATCCCACCAGTCACTATTCACATTATTACCTTCCACTTGGTAAGCGGCCGTTGCCGTCCCCCAGCGAAAATCAGAAGGAAAATACATGGTTGCTTCTGCCACTGCACAATCTCCACACGATGGGTTTCTACAAACCCGGTAGCATCAAAAAGTTGCCAGGAAGGGCACAAATCCCTACGAAATCAGACTGCTTCGCAAAATTCGCGCTTTCATAGCCTAAATTCTGCCTGAATGAGACGCAAGGCAAAAATCAGTCCGGCAACAATTATAGCGCGGTCAGCCCTGACGAAAAGTTAGTTATCGTTTGGTGAATTAAATGGCCCTTGATATACTTGCCCCAATTACTTTGCCCCTTTTCACCAGGGTACGGCAAAGCACAGGTTCTCAAAGCACCTGTCACCAGATAGGTAATAGTAACCATGACCTGATATAATAGGCTTGCAAAAAAAACCAACCGATTATAGCAACGATCCCTACTGGCAGGTATTGATGCCGGTCAACCGGTATGACATCTGTCAGGTCAACTCAACGAACATTGTGGGAGGTTTCTCGTGAAAGACTTAGTTCCCGAAAGTGGCTATTACTATCCCAATAAAATGGGGCGTATTCTGCTGGTTGCCATGGAAGAAGTGATGGGACGCAACGGCTTGAACGCATTGCTGAATCTCGTCGAGCTGCGGCAGTTTATAAACGAAACACCGCCAGACAATTTGGAGAAAGAGTTCGATTTTTCCCATATTTCGAACTTATTGCGGGGTCTCGACGAAATCTACGGTCCACGCGGCGGTCGTGGCCTGGCGCTGCGGGGGGGACGCGCTATTTTTTCGCGAGGGCTAAAACAATTTGGGGCACTGGCCGGCGTCGGTGACCTGGCGTTTAAGGTGTTGCCATTGCAAACCAAGCTTAAAATTGGCGTACCGGCCGTGGCTCGTATCTTTACCCAGTTCAGCGACCAGCAGAGCCGGGTCGAAGAATACGATGACCATTTCCTCTATTATATTGAGCGCTGTTCTATGTGTTGGGGGCGTGAGACAGATCGGCCGTTATGCCATGTGGCGGTTGGCATTCTTCAGGAAACACTCCGCTGGATTAGCGGTGGGCTTGAGTTTAGAGTGGACATTGTTGAATGTATCGGCCAGGGGCACAAAGCTGGCGTGCTGCGCATTGACAAAGAGCCAATTAAGTAAGCAGCTACTCTGAGGCAAGAACAGCGTGAACAACGCAGAAACCAGACAAAAAATCTTCATCGTTGAAGATGATACAGATTTGTTAGACATGCTGACCGCTTATTTCCGGGTGCAAGGCTACGACGTGTCCAACGCCACACGCGGTGAAGATGCCGTGCGGGCTATTATTGACGAGCCACCGGATATTGCTGTACTAGATATTCGACTGCCTGATATTGATGGGTATGAGGTCTGCCGCCAGTTGCGGCGCAGTCGTCGCACCCGTAGCGTGCCCGTCATTTTTCTGACAGAAAAGCGCGAACGAAAGGATAAACTGAGCGGTCTGGAAATGGGGGCCGTTGATTACATTACGAAGCCTTTTGATATTCAGGAACTACGGCTGCGCATCCGCAACGCCCTGCGCCGCAGCCGCCTCAACAGCCTGGTTAATCCCGTGACAGGCTTACCCGAAGGTCCCCTTGTGCAAGAAAAGCTGGCAGAGATGTTAGCCAGACCGGATTGGGGTCTTGTGCTGGCTGAACTGCGCGGGCTGAACAAATTCCGCGACCGGTTTGGCTTTGTGGCCACCGACGACGTGTCGCGGGCTGTGATGCTAATGATTACCAAGGCCGTACAGGAAAACACCGATGGCGAAGATTTTTTGGGTCATGGCGATACGGGAGATTTCCTGGTGATCACCTCGGCTGCACGCAGTAAGCAGCTTGCCGAAAGTTGCCGGAAACGCTTGCGGTCGGCCATTCACTATTTTTATCCGGCTGTTGAGCGTCAGCAGATTGACCAATTGCCGGATTCGGAGCGGCTGACGGTCAACGTGGTTAGTCTGTCGGCCGGGGACGTGCAGGTGTCTGACCTGGATTCGCTAATGGCAGCGTTAAGTGAAGTCTGAGTCAGTTCAAACCATTTAATTGTTGATCGTGAGTCGTTTACGACGCTACCAACTTGACTTGTGGCTAGTGGCAGGATTTTTTATCCTGCCACTTTTGTTCTTTGGCAATGTGACGCTGACCGGCCAGACGATGGTCCCGGCTGACAATCTCTACCAGTGGCAGCCCTGGCAGGCAGCCGCAGACGATTTTGGCATTGACCGCCCCCAAAACGCCCTCATTACCGACCTCGTTATTCAAAATTATCCCTGGAAAAGGTTTATCCGCGAGAGCTTAAGCCAGGGAGAGATTCCGCTCTGGAATCCGCACCTTTTTGCCGGGATGCCCTTTCTGGCTACGGGCCAGAATGCGGGTTATTACCCCTTCAATATCTTGTTTCTGCTACTGCCGTTGAGCCAGGCGTATGGTTGGTATACGATCAGCCAGTTGTGGCTGGCGGGCGCGTTGGCCTACTTTTTGGGGCGGGTACTGGGACTAAAACGGCCGTCTTCGTTCATCATTGGTCTGGTTTATCAGGGTTGCGGCTTTATGCTCACCAGTGCGGCCGTTTTCCCCATGATCATCGGCGCAGCCGCCTGGCTGCCATTGCTGCTGGCCTCCATTGAAAAGATTGTGCAAAGTCGGGCTGCGCCGGGCGACGGAGGACGGAAGGACGGAAGACGGAAGACGGAGGACGGAAAAGAGGATCTCGGTCCTCCGTCCTCGGTCCTCCGTCCTGATCGCACATTGCTCTGGGTACTGTTGGGTGCGGTCGCCCTGGGGATGCAACTTCTGGCCGGGCATGTGGAGATTACCTACTATACGCTGCTGGTGATGGGGTTGTTTGCGGCGTGGCGCCTGGTGGGAAGCGGCTGGCTGGTGGCGGGTCGCGAGTGGCGGGGGGCAGGCCGCCGGTTATTAGAAAAGTCTGGCTGGCTGTTGGGCATGGTAGGGCTGGGGCTGCTGCTCGGGGCGGTACAGTTGGTCCCCCTGTTTGAGATTGGGCAGGTTAACTTTCGGGAAGGTGCGGCCACGCTGGCGGAAGTACGTAGCTGGGGCTTTCCCCTGCGCCGGATTATTACGCTGGCGCTGCCCAACTTTTTTGGCAACCCCATCCATCAGGGATATGTAGATGCGCTGACCGGAGCTTATATCCCGCTAGCGGGAACCAGTGAATGGGGCATCAAGAATTACGTTGAAGGGGGTATCTATTTCGGCATCTTACCCCTGCTGCTGCTGTTGTTGGGCATCTGGCACGGGCTGCGGCAGCGCTGGCTACGCCACCATACATTGTTTTGGGTAGGGCTAAGCGGCTTTTCGCTGGCTTTTATTTTTGGCACGCCGCTGTATGCCATTTTGTATTACGGGCTGCCCTTTATCAACCAACTGCATACGCCGTTTCGCTGGGTGTTTCCGCTATCGCTCTGTGTGGCGGTTTTGGCGGGGCAGGGGGTTGAGTATCTGTTGGCGGGCAAGCGAGATCTGACAGGTCTTAAAGACCTGTCAGGTCTATTGGCAGGGCTGGCCATCGCTGGCGGGCTGCTGCTGTTACTGGGGTTATTGGCCTCACGACCAGCCTTCGGGCAGATCGAGCCAGTGCTAGACCGCATCTTTCGCAGCCTGGCCCTGGCTGATCTGGCCTTTCCCCACGCTCGTGCCTTTTACAGCTATCAATTCCGCCACCTGCTCATCCTGGCCGGGATGTTGATAGGCAGCGGCCTGATATTAGTATTCAGCCATTACGCCTCACGCATTACGCACTACGCATCACGCATCACGTTGAGCCTGGCCGCCTTGCTCATCATGGCCGATGTGGCTATTGCCAACTGGGGCTTTCACACGGCCGTTTCTCCCACCCTCCTCGACCACAAACCGCAAATGGTGCAGTGGCTAAAAGAGCAGCCCGGCCCCTGGCGGCTTACCAGCTATAACCCCGGGGGCGATATACCGTTCCACGCCAACTCCGCCTGGCTGTTTGATTTTGAAGATATTCGCGGCTACGACTCAATGATTCCCAGGCAGTATACCGACTACATGGGGCTGATCGAGCCGCAGGGCGGGCTGGAGTTCAACCGCATCCAGCCCCTTACCACCTGGGATGGGCTGCACTCTCCCCTTCTGGACGTGCTAAACGTGAAGTATGTGATCACCAGTGAGCAGATTGAATCACCGAAGTATACGGCCGTTTGGGAAGGAGAAGGGGTTCGCATCTACGAAAATCTGGGGGTGGCCCCCCGCGCTTACACCCTGCCCGCCAGCAGCCTGGTGGTGGCCGATGACGCGCTGGCGGCCCTGACCCAATTTGATCCGCGCCATCATGTGGTCGTTGAGCGGGACGAAGACCTGACAGGTTGGCAGACTTCGTCTGCTCGAAACCTGTCAGGTCTAAATCTACCAAACCTGTCAGGTCTCATGGGGCCGGCCGACATCGTGGGCTATGGCAATATTGAGGTGGTGGTAACAACTGCAACCGATCAGCCCAGTTTCCTCATCCTCAACGACAGTTATTTTCCTGGCTGGAAAGCGTTTGTACGGCCGTTGCACAGCGACGACAGAGACGAATTTGAGGCCCCCATCCACCGCGTCAACGGCAACTTTCGGGGCGTCTTGCTCGACGCGGGCGAATGGCAGGTCCGTTTTCGCTACAGCCCGATTACCTTCCAGTTAGGCGGACTGGCCAGCGCGATGGGGCTGCTGATTATTCTTTTCAGCGCGGGCGTCTGGGGCTGGCAGCAGGTCAACCAACCACAGACCCAGCTCAGCCTTAGTCGCAGCCTGGCTAAGAACAGCTTTGTCCCCATGGCGCTCAACCTGTTCAACAAGGCCATCGACTTTCTGTTTGCCGCCTTCTACTTGCGCGTGTTGGGGCCAGCCGGGGCCGGCAGCTACGCCAGCGCCATTGCCGCCGCCGGATTGTTTGACATCATCTCCAATTTTGGCCTCAACATGCTGCTCATTCGAGAAGTATCACAGGACCGTAGCCGGGCCAGCAGCTATCTGCTCAATACCAGCGTTTTGCGAATTGGTACGGGATTACTGGGCAGTGTGCCTATCTTTTTCTATTTGTGGGGGGTCAATGCGGCCGGCAACCCGCTGCCCCGCGCTGAAGTAATGGCTATCTTACTGATCATGGTGGGTATGGTCTTCTCCGGCATGGCCCAGGGGGTGACGGGGCTGTTTTATGTGTATGAGCAGGCGGAAGTACCCGCGGCCATGACCACTGTGACCACGCTACTCAAGGTGGGCTTTGGCGTCAGCGTTTTGCTATTGGGCTATGGCTTTGTGGGCTTAGCGGCCGTTTCCATTCTGGTTAACCTGATTACGCTGGCCCTGTTGGTGGGACTGGCTCTGCGTCGCTTCGACCTGCCCGGACCCTGGCGGCTGGACTGGCGCTTGCAGCGGCGCATGGTGCAGATGGGCTATCCGCTCATGCTCATCCACCTGCTGCAAACCGTTTTTATTTCTATTGACGTGATCATTTTGCGCCAGTTGAGCGGCGAGGAGGTGGTGGGCTGGTACAACAGCGCCTACAAATGGTTCAACGCCCTGCAAATCATCCCCTCCTTCTTTACGCTGGCCCTGTTCCCCATCATCTCGCGGGAAATTACCCGCTCGCTTGATTCGGCGCGACGGATGTACCGGCTCTCTCTAAAGCTGATGTTCCTGCTGGCGTTGCCCATCGCCGCCGCCACCACCTTCATGGCCACATTTCTGGTGCAAGTGGTGGCCGGGGACGAGTTTTTGCCTCACGGAGCGGTGGCTTTGCAGTTAGTGATGTGGTCGATTCCGCTGGGGTGGCTTAACAGCGTGACCAACTATGTCCTCATTGCCCTGGGGCTAGAACGGATGCAGCCGCGTGCCTTTGCCATTGCCGTCGGCTTTAATGTAACAACCAATCTGATCTTCATCCCGATGGTGGCCTATGGGTACGTGGTAGCGGCCGTTACCACCATTCTGTCGGAACTGGTCCTGCTACTTCTGTTTAACTATTATCTGCGGCAAAAGATGCCGGGGCTGAATTGGTGGGCTTTTTTGTGGCGACCGGGGTTGGTAACGGCCGTTTCCTTCCTGGTCATGTGGGGCGGTACGCAGCTAATTGGCTGGCTCGTAGGCGTGCCCCTGGGTCTGTTAGTCTACGCGGCCGGCCTCTGGCTGCTGCGCGTCATCGGGGACGAAGAGCGTCAGATCATGGCCGATATTTTACCCGCCAGTCTGACCAACCGTTGGCAAAAGTGACTAAATGGACCTGCGAGCTAACGTGGTATCGCCCAGGTCTCCCTCAAAACGCTACCATGCACCGACCAGGTTCGCAGATTGTAGAGCCAACCGCATGTTGGTACAATCAGACTGGGCCGTGTCAGCATTTAGCCGACACAAGGCAAGAAAAAACGGACTGATGGCTATTCTATACACCCGCTACCTGGGCCAATCCTTTGGTGACTTCGATCTTTTTCGCGGCATCAGCGTCAGCATTGCCAACGACGGCAAAGTGGGGCTGGTGGGGCCAAACGGCATTGGCAAAACCTCTCTGTTGCTGATTCTGGCCAGACTGGCCCAGCCCTCGGCTGGTCAGGTCTACATGGCTAAAAACGCCACCCTCGGCTACCTACCCCAGGAATCGGCCGATGCTTTTATAGATGCAACGCACACCGTCTACGACGAAATGCTGACCTTGTTTGCGGAAATACGGCAGCAGGAAGCAACGCTGCGTCAGTTGGAGCAGGAAATGGCCCAGGGCCACGCCTCTGAGGAGTTGTTGACCCGCTACAGCCAGGCTCAGGAAGCTTTCGAACTGGCCGGGGGTTACGATTACGAGTTAGAAATTAGACAGGTGTTGACCGGCCTCGGCTTTGATCGCTCTGACTGGGCTATGCCGCTGGCCCACCTGAGCGGTGGCCAGAAGACGCGGCTGCTGCTGGCCCGGCTGCTGCTAGAAAAGCCCGACCTGCTCATCCTCGACGAGCCAACCAATCATCTGGACGTAAGCGCGATTGAGTGGCTAGAAGGTACGCTCAAGGGGTGGAACGGGGCACTGCTGCTTGTCAGCCACGACCGCTACTTTTTGGACCGGGTGGTTAACACCATCTGGGAAATGGGCGCCGGGGGCATTGTCACCTACCGAGGCAATTACAGCGCGTACGTGGTGCAGCGGGAGGAGCGTTGGCGCCTGCAGGAAGAGGCGTACCAAAGCCTGATGGAGCGGCTGCACAAGGAAATGGATTATATCCGGCGCAACATGGCCGGGCAGCGCACGCAGATGGCTCAGGGCAAGCTGAGCCGGCTGGCGCGGGAGGTAGAAGCGATTCACGCGGGCGGGCTAGACGTGCTGGCCAAGCTAAAAAGCAAGGGCTGGGCGCAGGTAGTCGATGAAGTAGGACTGGACGGCCGTCCCGCCGCCACCATCGCCGAACTCCACCAGCGCATCAACCAGATACCGGCCCCAACACGGCCGTTAACCCTCAAAATGACGATCCCGCGTGCCGACCGCAGCGGCGATCAGGTGCTACGAAGCCAGGATTTGGTCGTGGGCTATCCGGGCACGGTTCTTTTTGAGTCAGAAGATTTGCAGTTGCAGCGGGGCGAAACGGCCGCGCTAATTGGCCCCAACGGTGCCGGCAAATCAACACTGCTGCGGACCATCCTCAGCGAGATTCCCCCGCTGGGGGGCAGTCTGAAGCTGGGGGCCAGCCTGGAACTGGGCTACTTTTCCCAAACCCACGACGAACTCAATCCGGCACGCACCGTTCTGGATGAATTCTTGCATCAGTACCCGATGCTCAACAGCGAGGCTCGTTCTTATCTGGCACGCTTTTTGTTTCGGGGCGACGACGTCTACCAGCAGGTAGGCAGCCTGAGCGGTGGCGAACGCAGCCGGCTGGCGCTGGCCATTTTGCTCTACCAGGGAGCCAACTTCTTGCTGCTGGACGAACCAACCAACCATCTGGATATTCCGGCTCAGGAGGAATTGCAGGCGGAGTTGGAAGCATTTAATGGTACAATTCTAATGGTATCGCATGACCGCTACCTGGTAGACCGGCTGGCGACGCAAATTTGGGAGGTGGCCAACGGCCGTTTACACGTTTATGCCGGCCCTTATCAAGAATATCTGGCCTGGCGCTCCCAATCCAAAACAGCAGCGTCACAAGCGGCCATTTCGGCCACAGCCAACAGCCACGACCATAACAACGGTCAAAGTCCGGGCAAGCAGGGTCTGAGCAAAAACGAACAACGCCTGCTGGCCCAAAGAATACAGGCTGTAGAAAGCGAAATTGCCGCCGCTGAACAACATCTCGACGACCTGACACAGGCGCTACAAACGGCTACCGAGGCCCAGGCTTTTGACAGGATACAGAGCCTGGGCATAGAATACGAAGCAGCCCAAAAACGTGTCGAGGCCTTATTAGAAAAATGGACGCAACTGGCCCAGGAGTAGGCCCACAATGACAACTTTGGCGATAGACAAACTGATTATTGGTCTGACCGGCAATATTGCCACAGGCAAGTCGGCCGTTTTGCGGCTGGCGGCTGAACGCGGTGCGCTGGTCATTGATGCCGACAAGCTGGTCCACAATCTGCTGGACAATGACAGCGACATACAATCGGCGATTGCCCTGGCCTTTGGTCCCCGGGTGCGGCTGGCAGACGGCCGTATTGACCGCCAGGCACTCGGTGAAATTGTGTTCCAGGACCCTGCTGCCTTACGCGATTTAGAAATGATGATCCATCCGGCCGTGCGCCGGGCTATCTTTGAGCAGATCAGCCAGAGCGATGCCCCGGTTGTGATCATTGAAGCAATCAAGCTGCTCGAAGGTGATCTGGTGACGCTTTGCGACCAGATTTGGGTAACGCGCTGCTCACCTAAGCGGCAGTTACAGCGGCTGTTGGTTTGCCGGGGCATGGATCATGATACCGCCCGACAGCGTATGAGAGCGCAACCGCCGCAGGAAGAAAAGGTAGCCCAGGCGGACGTAGTCATTGACACCGACGGCCTGATGGAAACCACTGAAGCTCAGTTCAATCTGGCCTGGGGTCGTCTCCCATCACCGGGCGAAGTTGCCACCAAAGAGCTGACGCTGCCCAACGGGCAAACTTCTTTTGCCAGCCCTAAGGCCCCCTCAAAACCCACGACATCGCAACCCGCGCTCAATACATCTCTGAAACCGCTTCCCCCGCTGTCGCCCGTCAACCGGCCCGATGACCTGGCCGTTCGGCGCGCCCGCCCCTCAGACATTCCGGCTATCTTGTTGTTGATGCAGCAGGCCACTGATGGCCAGGTAAAAATGAAGCGTGCCGATTTGTTGATTGCACTTGGTGAGCGCAGCTATTTTATCGGGCAGCGGAATAGCGAGGTAAGGGCCGTCTTTGGCTGGCATATTGAAAATCTGGTGGCCAGTGTTGACCAGATTTACATCTACCCACCAGCAGAAACGGCCGTTGCCGGAGCGGCCATCCTGGAAGAGATCGAAGGCTCGGCCGACCAGCATATTGCCGAGCTGGTGGTGGTCTTTCTGGCCGCGGACGCCGGGCCTGAGTTAAGGCAGTTATTGGCTGACCGGGCGTACACGGCCGTAACTGACCTGAGTATTTTGCCCCGAAGCTGGCAAACGGGGATCGTCGAACATCAGCCAGAAAACAGCGCCATATTTATTCGCATTTTGCGCGAGCGCATAACGGTGGCCCAATAGCAGTTAAAAGGTGAGTAATTGCTCAGGACCGCTTGCTGAGTAAAGACAATAGGGAGTAAGGTTAAGCTTATGGAATCTGTAAAGTCTTGGGTGCAACAGCATCCTAATCTGACGGCCTGGTTCGTTTTGGCAACCGGCATGGTAGCGCTTCTCGTTTTCGAGGCGCGCCGCGTTGGTCTGGCTGCTTCGCAATGGTTCTGGCTCATTGTGATTACCATTCTGGTTGCCGGTCTTTGTATCTGGATCATTAGCTGGGGCGAAGAGGATGAGGAAGAAACGGCCGTTTCTGAATAAAACCGTCACCGCCTATCAGCACACTTTACGCGCTTTTGGCTACCGTACAGACGGCCGTAGCCAGCACAATACCCACCGTTATGTATAACAGCGACTACTCTGCCTACTATGCTCCGCCCGATCCGGCCAGCCTGCTACAGCGCGACATAGCCCCATACTTTGCCGTCCATGACGTAACCGTCGATTGGGCCCAGCCCAAGCAGATTCGCTTTCGTGGCCAGTTTATCTTGGACCCGGCCGACTGCTTTGACGAACTGCGACAGCGTTTTGAATGGCACGGCTTTACCCCTATTATCCGTAAAGAGGGCGACCTGGTAGCTTTGATTGCCCTGCCCTACGTCTTCGATCCGCCCAACTCCCGCTGGATTATCAATCTGCTTCTTTTTGTCGCCACTGTCTTTTCCACCCTATACATTGGGGCCATCTACGAAACGGGCGATTTACAACTGGGCCTGCGCGAGATATGGCGCGGTTGGCCTTTCAGCTTTAGCATTATGCTCATTCTGGGCGCACACGAACTGGGCCACTACTTTGCTGCCCGATACCACAACGTACCCGTCACGTTACCCTACTTTATCCCCCTACCAACCAGCTTCTCGCTGATCGGTACGTTAGGAGCCTTTATCCAGTTAAAAGCCCCGGTTAAGAACAAACGCGCCCTGCTGGATGTCGGCGTTTCCGGTCCGCTGGCAGGTCTGGTTTTTGCTCTACCCATTTTTTGGTATGGCCTGGCTACTTCTGATGTGGCTCCGCTACCCAGTTACCCGTTCTACTATGAAGGCAATTCGCTGGCCTACATCCTGTCGAAGCTGGTCATTTTTGGCGAGATGCTGCCCGGCGGCGGCCAGGATGTTTACCTGAATCAAATGGCCTGGGCTGGCTGGGTGGGGCTGTTTGTCACAGGGATGAATTTGATGCCTGTGGGCCAGTTGGATGGCGGTCACATCTCTTACGTGCTGTTCGGCCAGCAGGCCAGACGCTTCTACTGGCCGGTGATTATTAGTCTGGGGCTGCTGATGGTTGTTACCCAAACCTATACCTGGGGGCTGTGGCTGGTGCTGCTGATTGTATTCGGCCGTCGCTACGCTGAGCCACTGGATGATGTCACACCCCTTGACGGCCGGCGGCGGGCCATAGCTATTTTGGCGATGGTTGTGTTTGTCTTCGTGTTCGTGCCCACGCCTTTCAGCATCATGACGCCCTGATCAAGGGTTGCCAACACGTCTGGAATTGGCTATACTACGGGTCGCTTTGGCGCCATAGCTCAGTGGCAGAGCGGAGGACTCATAAGCCTTAGGTCGCTGGTTCGACCCCAGCTGGCGCCACAATAACTTTCAACCAACGGCCGTCTCCCGCGAGACGGCCGTTTCGTTTTGGTGAGTGGAGTAGCGGAGCATCAGAGTGGCGAAGTGGCGAAGTGGCAAGGTAGAAGTGGGGCTGCTGCTGGTGGGGGTGCTGGCGGCGCTGCTCTGGCTTTGGTGGGATGAGGGCCGACTGCTGCGCCCGATGGTAGCTACTGACATTGCCCAAACCCGCCTGAACAGCGTACCGCAAGCGCCCTGGGGCGACAACGTGATTCGCCAGTCGTTTACGCCCCAATGGAATGGCCTGCAAGAGATTGAATTGCTGCTGGCGCGGCGTGAGGAACCGGGGGATGGGGGTCTCTCGCTCCGCGAGCGAGACAACGGCCGTCTCTTCCTCCGCCTCTATGACGATAACGAACGCCTCATTGCCGAAAATCAGCTCGACACCCGCTTCATTCAGCATAACCAGACCCATCACTTTCGCTTTCCGCCGCAGCCGTCGGCCGGCCGCGAATATACCCTGCAAATAAGCGGCAGTAATACCAATCGCGTGTCGGTATGGGCGTATTCGCTGGACAGTAGTCAGGATTCAGTAGTCAGCAGTCAGTATGCAGTAGACAGTGGGCAGGTGCTGCGTTTTGTGACGCGCTATCGGCTGACGTGGGGGGATGCGTTGACCAGCCTGGGCCGGACGCTCTGGCAGCAAGGCGGTCTACTGCTGCTGGCGCTGCTTTTTTTGCCGCTGCCGGGGGCGCTGCTGCTCCAGCTTGGCCCGGCCCGTTGGCGCTATTGGGACAGAATGGCCTGGTGGGGGATGGCGCTGGCGTTGGGAACGGCCGTCTGGCCCCTGCTCTGGTATGGTCTGACGCTGCTGGGCGGACGCTGGCAGGGATGGTCGCTCTGGCTGGTATTGGTGGTGGGCTGGGGAGCCGTGGTCAGTCGTCAGTATGCAGTAGCCAGTAAAACTGCTCACGCATCACGTTTCACGCATCACGTTTTACGTTTTACGTTTTACGCCCACCACCTGCTTCTAATCCTCCTGCTGCTGCTCGCTCTGGCCGTGCGGCTGCTGGCGGTGCGGCAGCTTGATACGGCCGCCTGGGTGGATGCCGGCCGTCACGCGCTGATAACGGCCGTTATGGTTGAATCGGGCCAGACGATCAGCAACTACGCTCCCTATCTGCCCGAAGTGGAGCGCTTTCCCTACCATTTTGGCTTTCATACCCTGGCGGCCAGCTTGCAGTTGATGGGCAACTGGCCCCTGCCCGAACTGCTGCTCTACCTGGGCCAACTGCTCAACGCCCTGGTGCCTCTGACCATCTATGCCGCCGTCTGGCTGCTGGCGCGGCAGCGGGGCGCGGCGCTGCTGGCCGCTTTTTTGGTGGCGCTCCCCTTCTTTTTCCCCGCCTACTACGCCACCTGGGGCCGGCTGACGCAGCTAACGGCCGTACTCATTCTCCCCGTTTTGCTGGCCGCTACCTGGCGCATCTTCCACGGCGGCTGGGACGGCCGTCGCGGCTGGTGGCTGGTAGGGCTGCTGGTGGCCGGATTGTGTCTGATCCACTTCCGCGTCTTCCTCTACTACCTGCCCTTTGCCGGATTGGTCTGGCTGGTGGCGTTGGCACGTGGGCGGGGACGAAACGGCCGTTATCTCCTGATGGCGGCTGCCGTGGCCCTGCTCCTGGTCGGCCCGCGTCTCTACCAGCTCATCATCATCACCGAGCCGGTACAGGCCGTCAGCCACACCATCGCCGGATATAACCGCTTCCCCGACCAGTATTACCGCGTGGGTTGGGACCGCTACTTTATCTGGCTGGCCGGCGGGCTGTGGCTGGCCCTGTTCCCCTTTATCATCCTGATGCGCCGCTGGCTGTTTTTGCCGCTGACGCTGGCTGCCTGGGTGGGTCTGCTTTTCATCTTGCTGGCAGGCGAGCGGCTGGGTCTGCCGGAGACGACGCTGGTCAATTTGAACAGTATGTACATCATTCTCTTTGTGCCCCTGGCCCTTTTTCTGGCGTTGGGCTGGGGGCTGTTCTGGCGTGGCTTGCGTCACTGGCCACCCCTGCGCTGGCTGGCGGCACTGGGGCTGGGCTTTGGCCTGACGCTGGCCGGGTTATTCGGCACTTATCAACAGATCACCATCCTTAATCCACAGACTATTCTGGTTTATCCACAGGATATACAGGCCATCGCCTGGCTGGATGAGCATTTGCCTCGGGAGAGCCACATCGCCGTCAACAGTTGGCGCTGGTTGGGCAACACCTGGGCCGGCAGTGACGGTGGGGCCTGGATTGTGCCCCTGACGGGCCGCTCGGCCAGTACGCCCCCGGCCGACTACATCTACAGCCGGGATATGGTGCAGCGTGTCAACGGCTTTAATGAGGCCTTGCAGGGGATTGAGGAATGGGATGCGGCGGAAACGGCCGAATTTCTGCGCCAGTGGGGGGTCAGCCACGTCTTCATCGGCGCTCGCGGCGGCCAGTTTGATCCGGCCACGCTGCTGCAAAACCCTGAGATGAGATTGCTGTATGCGCGGGATGGGGTGTTTATCTTTGCGGTTGAGTAGTGCGTAGTTCGTAGTGCATAGACCGCCTTCTACGCACTACGCACTACACCTGCTAAATCTAGCTGGTGGGCGATGTAGACTAGCTGACCGGCCTGGACCTGGGCGCGGCGCTGGTGGAGCCAATCTGGCAATAGGCCGCTGTCCAGAGCGGGGTGGTCGCTCAACGCATTCTCCATGGTGTCCAGGATGAAGTGGAGGAAGAAGGCTTCGTCGGCGGGGTAACGGCCGTTTACCGGATGAACCACCCAATCGCTGCTTCCCATAGCTAAAACCTGCCCCCCGGCCCGCTGGACCTGATGGAAAAGCTGGCGCCCGGTCTGGCTGCCGCCGGGACGGCCGTCCATAGTCTGGTGGTAGGCGGTTTCAACGGCCGTATCGCCTGGCAGCGGCGGCTGGAAAATGGTGCCGCCGTCAAAGTTGAGGGTGAAGTAAAAGAGGCCGTCCGGCTGGAGCAGGTTGAAAAGAAGGGGCAAAGTGTGGGGTAGATCGAGCAAATCGAGCAGGGCGTGGGCGATGAGCAAGTCCCACCGCTGCGACGAGGATTGGGCGGCAAACTCAAACAGATCGGCCGTTTGCCAGGTGAGATCGATCCCGGCGTGGCGCGTACCGAGCCGCTGGCGGGCGGTGGCGATACAGGCGGGGTTGGCGTCAACGGCCGTATATTCCCCACCAGTCAGTAAACCCCACGCCGCCAGTCGCTCCACCATCGTACCCACGCCCGCACCCACTTCCAGGACGCGCAGCGGCCGGTCGCGCCGGGTCACTTCCATTTGCAGGGTGTGCCAAACGTGGCCGTTCAGAGCCCGGTCGTCAATCGTGCGCTTGGACAAAAGGTAACGAGTAAAAGTAGTCATGGTTCCTATTTTGGTGTAGTCTGGGCATAGTTCACTGCTCTCTGGCAGCCAACTTTACAAATATTGACGGAGGACCGAAGACGAAGGACGGAATTGCTCTGGTCATCGGTCCTTCGTCCTCCGTCATCGGTCAGCGAATTTTCAAGCTGACTTGAACCATGCCGTAGTCGGTAGAAAGCGGTCTACGCACTACGCACTATGTACTAAATCATGTAAAAAAGCACGAATGGCAACGGCCGTTTCATGCCAGGTCGGGTGCTTTTGATAGCGTCGATAAGCGGCCAGGCCCATGCGCGCCAGGCGGTCACGGTCATGGTGCAGGGTTTGGATGTGGCGGGTCAATGCGGCCGTGTCATCAGGCTTAACCAGATAGCCGTTGACGCCGCTGCGTACCATCTCGCCGGCCGCGCCGGCGGTGGTGGCCAGAACGGGCAGCCCGGCCCCCAGGGCTTCCATGTAGACAATGCCAAACCCCTCATAGCGGGAGGGCATGATAAACAGTTGGGCCGCTTGCAGGTGGGGAGCGACCGCTTCATTGGGCAGTTGGCCCAGCCAGCGCACACAATTTGCCTGGCCGCGTTGGGTCACCTGCTGCTGCAAGCGGGTGGCGTAATCCGGCTCCATCTCCAGGCTGCCGATGACGGTCAACCGCCACTGCTGGCGGGGCAAGGTGTTGAGCGCATCCAGCAGCAGGTCCAGCCCCTTGCGCCGGACGACGTTGCCCACGTAAATGAGGCGCAGTGGCCCGGGCTGGTGGGCGCGGCGGATGATGTGGCGGGGAGAAACGGCCGTTAACAAATGATCCTTCCCCGGATAGCCCACCACACCCGGTCTGGGGCCAACCAATCCTGCCACCAACCGTTGTGAATCCCAGCTATTGTAGATGAAGCCGTCCACCGAAGCCAGATAGAGCCGCTCAATTTGCCGGTAGCCCCAATTCTGCCAGGCGGGGCGCGGTTCGGTGTGGCGCAGCAGGTGGATGAGGGAGACCAGGGGATAATTGACGCGGCGGCGCAGCCAATAATTCAGCCCCACCAGCGAGGGGTGGTTTAGCTCGTCCTGAATCAGGACATCGAGTGGGGCCTGGCGCAGCCTGCGGTAGAGGTCGCGAGAGAGGTTGTCGCTGAGGTGACGGCCGTAATTGCGCCAGGGGAGTGAGAGAATTGTGATCTGATCGCCCAGCGCCTCTAGCTCCTGGCAGAGCAGCCGGTTATACAAATAGCCGCCGGTGAGGGTGTCGAGGCTGCCGTAAATGAGGAGGCCGATGTGCATGGAGTTTAGTGCGTCGTGCGTATTGCGTCGTATGTGGTGCTGAAGAGTATGCCTCAAGACAAGGTTGGCAGGATTATAGCAGTTATCGGACTGTGTTTCAGGTATAATGGGTGTATGAGCAGGCAATCCTCATTTTCTATCGAGCTTCATTTGCTGGCTGACTGGTGCCGGCAACGGCCGTTGCGCCTATGCGTCTTGTTTGGCTCTCAGGCCACCGGCAAGGCCCGCGCCCGCAGCGACGTAGACCTGGCTATCTGGCCCATCGAGGCAATGACACTCGACCAGCGGCTGCAATGGCTCATGGAATTGGAAAATATGCTGGGGCGCGATGTCAGTCTGGTGGCCGTCACCCCTCGGCTCAACCCTACACTTGGTTTTGAGATTGTAAAACATGGCATCGTGGTCCACGAAGCCGAGCCGGACCTATGGCAGCGGGAGCGCAGTCGCCTCTGGCATCTCTACTGCGACAGTCTGCCCTTCCGCCGCGCCGCCCGCCGTAAGCTAGACAAATTTGTGGAGGAGATCAAACATGGCGCCTGATGTACAATTGCGAAAACTGCGCTATATCCAACAACTGCTGACCGATTTGCAGCCTTACCAGGAAGCCACCTTAGCCGAGGTGAAGGCAAACCATTATCAAGTAGAGCGCATTTTGGAACTGCTGGTGGTGGCGGCTACCGATTTGCTCAACCATCTGCTGGCCGAACAGGATGTTACGGCCGATTCTTATCGTGACACATTCCGTCTGGCCGGTGAGCATGGCCTGATTCCCTCAGACCTGGCCGAACGGCTGGAAAAAGCAGCCGGAATGCGTAACATTCTGGCCCACTTATACGAACTCATTGACCATCGTGTGCTTCGGGAAAGTATCCCGCAAGCGTTGGCTGACTTTGGTCAGTTGGTCGCTATTTTTCACGAGTGAAAGTCCAAAGTTGATAGCTTACTACCCGCCACTCGCCCCGTTAAGATACGGCCGTAAATACTGCCCCGTATAAGAGTGTTCAATCCCCACCACTTCCTCCGGCGTGCCGCTGGCGATAATTTCCCCGCCGCGGTCGCCGCCTTCGGGACCCAGGTCAATCAGATGGTCGGCTACCTTGATGATGTCCAGGTTATGCTCGATGATGACCACCGTGTTGCCCTTGTCCACCAGCTTGTTGAGCGACTTGATCAGTTTGGCCACGTCATGGGCATGAAGGCCGACCGACGGCTCATCCAAAATGTAGATGGTACGGCCGGTAGCGATTTTCGACAGTTCCCGGCTCAGCTTGACCCGCTGCGCCTCGCCACCGCTGAGCGTGGGCGCCGGCTGGCCCAGCTTGATATAACCCAGGCCCACCTCTTGCAGCGTCTTCAGTTTGCGCTTGATGGGGGCGATATTCTCGAAGAAAACGGCCGCTTCATCAATGCTCATTGCCAGCACTTCGGCAATCGTTTTCTCCTTGTAGGTCACTTGCAGCGTTTCCCGGTTGTAGCGCGACCCCTTGCACACGTCGCAGGGCACATAAATGTCGGGCAAGAATTGCATCTCGATCCGGTTTTGCCCCTGCCCGGCGCAGGCTTCACAGCGGCCACCCTTGACGTTAAAGCTAAAACGGCCCGGCTTATAGCCCCGAATCTTGCTCTCCGGCAGTTCGGCGTACAGGTCGCGGATGGGGTTAAAGAGGTTGGTGTAGGTGGCCGGATTGGAGCGGGGGGTACGGCCGATCGGACTCTGGTCAATTTCAATCACCTTATCCAAATGCTCCAGCCCCTCGACCCGCACGTGCTTGCCCGGCAAATCCTTCGACTTGTAAAAATGCTGGTGCAGCCGCTTGCTCAAAATCTCAATCATGAAAGAACTCTTGCCGCTGCCGCTGACGCCGGTAATGCAGATGAACTTGCCCAACGGCAGGCAGATGTCGATATTCTTCAGATTGTTCTCCTGTGCGCCGAGGATGCGCAGCCATTCGCCCGTGCCTTTGCGCCGCTTTTTAGGGATGGGGATGCGTAAACGGCCGCTTAAATAAGCCCCCGTCAACGACCCTTCCGTGGCACAAATCGTTTCCGGCGGACCTTGAGCCACTACCCGGCCCCCTTCCTGTCCTGCACCCGGTCCCAGGTCCACAATCCAGTCGGCCGAGCGCATCGTGTCCTCGTCATGCTCCACCACCAGGACCGTATTGCCCAGATCGCGCATCCCTTGCAGGGTGCGAATCAGGCGGGCATTATCCCGCTGGTGCAGGCCGATGCTCGGCTCGTCCAGGACGTAGAGGACGCCCATTAACTGGCTGCCAATTTGCGTCGCCAACCGGATACGCTGCGCCTCGCCGCCGCTGAGCGTGCCGGCCGTGCGGTCCAGCGTCAGATAATCCAGCCCCACGTTGACCATGAAAGAGAGCCGCTCGTGGATTTCTTTGAGTATAGAGCGGGCGATCATCTGCTGGCGCGGCGTCAGCGGACTGTGGCTCTCGTCGCGCAGCTTGTCGGCCCAGGGCAGCAAATGGACCACCGGACGGCGGGTGATGTCGTTGATGGTCAATTCGTCTAAGGTCACGGCCAGGGCCACCGGTTGCAGACGCGATCCGCCACAAGCACGGCACGGCCGATTGATCATATACTCTTCCAGCTTGTTACGAACGTAGTCGGAAGTGGATTCTAGATAGCGCCGGTTGAGGTTGGGGATGACCCCTTCATACTGAGTCTGGTATTGGCGCACGTCTCCCTGCCGATTGACATAACGGACGGAAACCGTTTCCTGGCCGCTGCCGTAGAGAAGGATGTGTACCTGTGCAGCGGTTAACTCGCGCACCGGTTTATCCAGGGGAATGTCAAAGTAGTCACAAACCGCCTTGATCAACTGCCAGTAGTAGCCCTGTTTGTCGTCGGTCGGCCAGGCCACAATGGCCCCTTCGCGCAGGGTCAGCTCTTTATTGGGGATGATCAGATCGTCATCCAGCTCTTTTTTGACGCCCAATCCTTCACATTCGGGGCAGGCTCCGTGCGGGCTGTTGAAGCTAAAGGTGCGCGGCTCGATGTTGGGGATGCTGGTGCCGTCGTAGGGGCAGTAGAGATGCTCGGAGTAGAGATGGTCGCGCTGGTTGTTGGGGTCGCTAACGTCGTTAATGATGGCAATGCCGCCTCCCAGCCGCAGCGCGGTCTCGATAGAGTCGGTGAGGCGGGAACGGGCGGACTGGGCATCTTCGCTCTGATCGTCAGGGCTGTGGCGGATGACCAGCCGGTCCACTACCGCTTCGATAGAGTGGTTCTTATAGCGGTCTAGCTCGATGTTCTCGTCTATGGAATAGACTTCGCCGTTGACCCGCACACGCACAAAACCGGCCTTACGCACGTCGTCGAAAATGCCCTGATGGTGGCCTTTGCGGTCGCGCACCAGCGGGGCCAGCACCTGAATGCGGCTGTCTACGGGCATGGCCAATACGCTTTCCACGATTTGCTCGGCCGACTGGGGCATAACCGGCCGGCCGCATTCGGGGCAGTGGGGCGTGCCGACGCGGGCAAACAGGAGGCGCAAATAGTCGTAAACCTCGGTGACGGTGCCCACGGTGGAGCGGGGATTGTGGCTGACCCCTTTCTGGTCGATGGAAACGGCCGGGCTGAGGCCCTCGATCTGGTCTACGTCTGGCTTTTCCATCTGGCCCAGGAATTGGCGGGCGTAAGCGGAGAGGGACTCGACGTAGCGGCGCTGTCCTTCGGCGAAGATGGTGTCGAAGGCCAGCGACGATTTGCCGGAGCCGGAGAGGCCGGTCAAGACGACGAGCCTGTCGCGGGGGATTTCGACGTCAATGTTTTGTAGATTGTGTTCGCGGGCACCGCGCACGATGATTTTGTCAAGTGACATGGATGGTCCTCATGGTAAGTGTTGGGTAAAACGTAATGCGTAAAACGTAATGGCTCTGGCCCGTTTTTTACGCTTTACGTTTTACTCTTTACGCTTTTTTGCTAAACAGCCAATCGTGAATTCTACCATGAGGAACGGCCGTTAACCATAGCCTTTACCAAACGTTCAGACGATATTCAGGGGGATTGTGACAGATGTTGTCAAAGGAAGCAGGAACACGGAGTTTCGCGGAGATAAACCTTCTCTCCGCGCACCTACTTCGGTTGCACTCATTACAAGCCTATGGTCCTCAGCATATCACCGCATTCTCATTCAATCTCCGCCTGCTCGAAATTAACGGTTGACTTTCAGCGAAACATCCTGTATGATGCAAACTCCCCTATTTAGAACTGTTGTGCTAATTTTCAACGCAACACCAAAACCAGAAGGAGGCAATCATGGCCACGCTCGATTTGTATCTAAGTTTTTCCGGCAACTGTGAAGAAGTGTTTAATTTCTATCGGTCAGTCTTTGGCGGCGATTTTTCGGTGCTGAATCGTTATAGCGACATGCCCGGCGCTGACGACATCCCGCCGGATTCTGATCATGCCCTGGCCAACGGCGACCGGGACAAGATTATGCACGTTCGTCTGCCTATTGGTCAGGGCACCAATTTGATGGGCAGTGACCGGCCATCCGGGGCGGAAACGGCCGTGATGGGCAACGTCTTCTCTATCTCCATAGCCCCTGACAGCGAAGAAGAAGCAGTTCGAATATTTGACGCGCTGTCGGCCGGCGGCGAAGTGACCATGCCGCTGGAGAAGACGTTCTGGAACGCCCTCTTTGGCACGTTTACCGATAAATTTGGCGTGCAGTGGATGGTCAATTATGAGTACGAACAGTGACCAACGATCAGTTACCAACGGCCGTTTTAACGAACAAGTTGCCGCCCGCTACGACGAAGACGCAAAGGCAATGTACCAATCGGACGTACTCGAGCCAACGGTGGAGTTCCTGGCAGAACTGGTGGGCGATGGCGCAGCGCTCGAATTTGGCATAGGTACGGGGCGCGTGGCCCTGCCGCTCAGCGCCCGCGGTGTACTCGTTCATGGGATTGACATCTCGGAACCGATGCTGGCACAATTACGGAGCAAGCCGGGTTCAAAACAGATTCAAACCACCTGCGGCGATTTTGCCAGCGCCCGTGTTCCCGGCGCCTTCCGGCTTGTCTATCTGGTCTACAACACGATCATGAACCTGACCACCCAGGATGAGCAGGTGGCCTGCTTTGCCAATGCGGCTGCCCATCTTGAGCCGGGTGGCTGTTTTGTTATCGAGGTCGGCGTGCCCGATTTGCGACGGCTGCCGCCGGGCGAGCGGGTGCGGGCATTTGACATCGGCCAGACCCATTTTGGCTTTGACGAGTATACTGATTTCACAAACCAGATTCTTTATTCCCACCACTACCTGACAGACAACGGTAAGCTGCGCTACTTCTCGGCCCCGTTCCGCTGGGTCTGGCCGGCCGAACTTGACCTGATGGCGCGTCTGGCCAATATGACGCTGCGCGAGCGTTGGGCCGGCTGGCAACGCCAGCCCTTCACTGATGAGAGCGACGCGCACGTATCAGTCTGGGAGAAACCGCGCTAAGATGACTATGGGCCACACCCGCTTACCCTGGCGGCGTATGGTTGCGTTACCAACCTGTCAATGTGGCGTTGTAGCCCGGCATTTTACTTACGAGGAGAAAAACGATGAATACCAACACCCAAAAAATCACCCCATTTTTATGGTTTAACAATCAGGCTGAAGAAGCGATGAACTTCTATACCGGCCTCTTTAACGATGCCAGAATTGTGTCAATCAACCGTTACCCGGAAGGGTTCGATGAAGGCCCAATGGCCGGTATGGGAGGCAAGGTGCTAACGGCCGTTTTTGAACTCGCCGGATTGCAATTCATGGCCCTCGACGGTGGTCCCATATTCCAATTTACGCCGGCCGTCTCCTTTTTTGTTAATTGCGAAACAGAAGCGGAGGTTGATAAATTATGGGACGAATTGTCTAACGGCGGCGCAGTCGCCATGCCGCTGCAAGCTTATCCGTTCAGCCAGAAGTTCGGCTGGGTGGTAGACAAATACGGCCTGTCGTGGCAGTTGAATCTGGCCGGCAGCCCGCAAAACATTACACCCTTTTTAATGTTCGTCGGTTCAGAGGGGCAGGCTGAAACGGCCGTTAACGACTACATTGCCCTTTTTGAAAACGCCGCAATCAGCCATCTCACACACTTTGAAGCGGGCGAACCGGGCATTGAAGGGACGGTCAGGCAGGCAGCCTTTACCCTGCACGGCCGACCCTTTATGGCCATGGATGGCGGCCCGGCCCACAATTTCACCTTCACCGAAGCTATTTCCTTCCAGGTGAGTTGTGAGACGCAAGAGGAAGTGGATCACTTCTGGTATGCCCTCTCAGCTCATCCCGAAGCCGAGCAGTGCGGCTGGCTCAAGGACAAATACGGCGTATCCTGGCAGATTATCCCCACTGCTTTGCCCAAACTGCTGACCGACCCCGATCCGGAGAAGTCACGGCGGGTCACGGAAGCCATGTTGCAAATGAAGAAAATTGAGATTGAGGGATTAGAACGAGCGCATGGAGGCAAATAATAATCATGACACGAGCTGCTAAAACCTTGAGAACGTGTGAGAACGGGCATCAATATTACAAGAGTTCAGACTGCCCTACCTGCCCCACCTGTCAGGCAAATGCCGCACCCAACGACGGTTTCCTGGCGAAACTCGCCGGCCCGGCTCGCGGTGCCCTGGAATACGAAGGCATAACCACCCTGGAAAAACTGTCGCAGTACACCGAAAAGGAGATCCTGAGCATTCACGGGATTGGTCCCAAGTCAATACCTACGCTAAAGGATGCGCTGGCTGAAGACGGTTTAACCTTTAGAGATAACGGCCGGTAAGCGACTGCCCGACCTGCTTCAACGCCGCCGGCGTGCCTTCGAACATCACCTGGCCGCCCTTACTGCCGCCCTCCGGCCCCAGGTCAATGACCCAATCGGCGTTCCGCACCACGTCCATGTTGTGCTCGATCACGATGACGGTGTTGCCGCCATCTACCAGCTTATTCAGGACCTCAAGCAGGTGGGCCGTATCCGACTTGTGCAGGCCGGTCGTCGGCTCGTCCAGCACGTAGATACTGCCCTCCTTGTACAGTTCGCTGGCCAGCTTGATGCGCTGGCACTCGCCGCCGGAGAGCGTGTTGAGCGGCTGGCCGAGCGTCAGATAGTCCAGGCCCACGTCGCTCATCGTTTGCAGCGTTCGTGTAACCGCCGGGATGGTGAAGAAGTCCAGCGCCTGGCTGACGGTCATCTCCAATACATCTACGATAGAACGGCCGTTTAGCTCATAAGCCAGCACCTCCTCCTTGAAACGCTTACCGCCGCACACCTCGCAGGGGGATTTGACGCTTTCAAAGAAGGAAAGGTCGGTGTAGACCACGCCCAGGCCGTTGCAGTTGTCGCAGGCACCTTTGGAGTTGAAGCTAAACAGGCCGGCGTTAACCTTGTTGGCCTGGGCAAACGCCTTGCGTATATCATCCATGATGCCGGTGTAAGTGGCCGGGTTGGAGCGCGGATTTGTGCCCACGGCCGCCTGATCAACCACAATGGCCTCGGGGAATTTTGAGGCGAAGGCCTTGATAATCAACGAACTTTTACCGGAGCCGGCCACCCCCGTCACCACCGTGAGGACACCGGCCGGGATGTAGACGCTTACGTTCTTCAAGTTGTTGACGCTTACCCCGTTCAACGGCAACTGCCCGCTGGCTTCACGGAACGCTTTTTTAATGGGCATGGCTTCTTTCATGAAATTGCCGGTCAGTGTATCGGCCTGGAGCAGACCGGCGTAGCTGCCTTCGTAGACGATCTGGCCGCCCTGGCCGCCGGCCTGCGGGCCGAGGTCCACAATATGATCGGCCACTTTGATCACGTCGGGGTCATGCTCAACGACCAGGACTGTGTTGCCCATGTCGCGCAGCTTTTGCAGCATTTCGTTGAGCCGGTGTATGTCCCGCGGATGCAGCCCTACGCTCGGTTCGTCGAAGATGTACATCACGTCAATCAGGCTGCTGCCCAGGTGTTTCACCAGTTTGACGCGCTGCCCTTCGCCGCCGGAAAGGGTGTCGGTCTCCCGGTTGAGCGTGAGATAATCGAGGCCGATGTCAATCAGGTTTTGCAGCCGGCTGGCCAGGTCGTCTACAATTTCTTTGGCCCTTTCATCTTTGATCTCCTTGATCACGCCGATCAGATCACCCACTTCCATGGCGGAAAGTTCGGCAATGTTACGGCCGTTGACCTGGCAACTCAGCACAGCCTTGTTGAGGCGCGCTCCTTTGCAGGCCGGGCAGGGGCCTTCGGTGAGATATTGCCTGATTTTTTCTTGTGTCTTCTCAGAGCGCGTTTTCAGGTCGCGCTCGATGTAGGCGCGGCTGAAATTGGTGATCACGCCGCGGTAGGTGCGGTTCATGCCCTCATACTCAAACTTTTGCTCTTCGCCGTAGAGAAGCAGCGCCATCTCTTCTTCACTAAAGTCGGCCAGTTTCTTGTCGTTGTCAAAGAAACCGCTGGTAGGGTAAATGGTTTCGTCGAAAATCGGCCCCTGGAGCGCGCCTTCGTTCAGCGATTTGGCCGGATCGTAGAATTTATCCGCGATGGGCTGCAATTTGCGCCCCAACCCATTGCATTGCGGGCACATGCCGATCGGTTCGTTGAAGGAAAAGACGTTGGCATAACCGACAAATGGCTCGCCCACCAGGGCGAACAACTGGCGCAGCAGGGTATAGGTATCGGTAATGGTGCCCATCGTCGAATGGGAGCCGCCCCCCAGACGCTTCTGGTCCACCACCATGGCCATGCTCAGGTTGCGGATGGAATCGGCGTCCGGCTGCGAGTAGCGGGGCAGGAAGGTACGCACCATCATGCTGAAATTTTCGTACAACTGACGCTGCGCTTCGGTGGCGATGGTGTCGAAGACGAGGGATGATTTGCCGGAGCCGGACACGCCGGTAAAAACGGTAATCTGCCGCTTGGGAATGCGCAACGTGATGTTTTTCAGGTTGTTTTCGCGTGCGCCGCGAATCTCGATAAATGCCTGATTATTGTTTTCAGCCATGGTTGCCTCACTCACACGGTGGCCAGATAATTGGCCAGGTTTTCCAGGGCTTGCATAGCCCCCACAATGCCACCGTATTTGACGGCCTGTTTGCGCTCGGCCGCTGTCACAAACAGTAACTGCAGGGTGACTTTGGTCTTGCCATCCTCTTCGGCAAAGGTGACGGTGGTACGCACGGGATCGGTTGCCCCGTCAGCGCCATAGTCGTAGACAAACCGCGTGGGTCTGTCCAGTTCGATGAACGTGATTTTGGCAGCATATTGAGCGCCATTGCGGCCAGGCTGGCTGTAGCGCCAGACGCCGCCCGGTTTTACCTCCATCTCGTGTATGGTCGCCCCTTTGGGTGCCCACCATTGTTCAATATGCTCCCGTTCGGTAAAGGCCGCAAAGACAAGTTCGCGGGGGGCGTCGATCAGGCGTGTGACGATGATTTCTCGATCTTTTGTTGTAGTTGACATCATTTGTTTTCCTTCTGGTCGTATTCCGTATTGCGTATTCCGTCATTCTCTCTGGTTACGCCATATGCTTAAAGGTGCAAAGCTTCTCTGGTTTTTCTTTGCGTTCTTGGCGTCTTTGCGGTGAAAATCAGACAGACCTGGGAGTTAATCTTCTTATTCCTCTTGAAGCTGGCGTAGATACGCTTCCAGGCGATCCAGATTGTCTTCCCAATGGTGGCGATAATTTTCCAGCCATTGGGCTGCATCCTTAAGCGGTGCGGCCTGTAGCTGGGCCGGTCGCCATTGGGCCTGACGGCCGCGCTCGATCAGGCCGGCATGTTCCAGTACCTTTAGGTGTTTGGAAACGGCCGGCATACTGATCTCGAACGGATTGGCAAGTTCCTTGACGGTGGCGGGGCCCTGTGCCAGCCGGTCGAGCATGGCCCGGCGGGTGGGGTCGGCCAGGGCAGAAAAAGTCAGGCTAAGCGAATCGTTCACGGTTGTATGGCCCCTTGATTATCTATTTAACTAAGTAGTTAAATATTATAATGTCCAGGGTGAAATGTCAAGCCGAATTTTTGCCAGGTTACGCAAATGAATTTTTAGTCTATAATCAGCTTTTTCAGAGGCGGGATTCAGGTAGTGTTTTGCAGGAGGTGACCTATGTGGCGTAAATTCCCCATCACACAGATTGGCGAACTGGCTATCACCAGCACCCGGCTGGCCGTTCTCTGCTCGCTGCTGCTGTGGCTTTTGTTTGCCTTGCTGGGCATTTTTGTCTTTGAGTTGGCGCTGGGCACGGCCGTTTTCGGCGGACTCCTGGCGACCTTACTGCACTGGCTCTCCAGCCTGCTGCACCAGTTGGGCCACGCCTGGGCCGCCCGGCGTACCGACTACCCCATGCGCGAAATCCGGCTGCTGCACGTGTTATCTACCTCTATCTACCCCCGTGACGAACCGTCCCTGCCGGCCGAAATACACATCAAACGCGCCCTCGGCGGACCGCCTGTTAGTATGCTGTTGGGTCTGATTGGTCTGGGTGTTGGGCTGGCAATTGGTGATGGCGGCGGTCTCTGGTATTTGCTGGCCATCTTTTTTGGCCTGGAAAATCTGCTCGTCTTTGGTCTGGGGGCCTTTATACCATTGGGCTTCACCGACGGCAGTACCCTGCTCGAATGGTGGCCCAAACGAGGCCGGGCTTGAACCGCCCTCACGGGCAATAGTTGCATAGTCAAAAGGAGGCAGGTATGGATGAGAAAGAAACGGTCTGGCCGGCGGGCACACCCCAGGTCGGGCAACAAGCTTCGCTGACGCGAACGGTATCCAGCCAGGATATCGAACTTTTTACGGCCATCTCCGGTGATCGAAACCCCCTTCATTATGACGAGGCGCTGGCCCGGTCTACCAAATTTGGTGAGATTATTGTCCAGGGCGGCGTTACCAGCGCCATCCTCAACGCGGTAGTGGCCGAAAAGCTGCCCGGCCCCGGCACTGTTTTTCTGCACGTCAACTAGAACTACACAGCCCCCGTCAGGCCGGGCGATACCATTACCGGCACGGTTGAGGTTCTATCCGTCCGCAGCGACAAACCGATTACCGAACTCAAAACAACCGTTACCCGGGGCGATGGCACGGTAGCGCTGGAAGGTGACGCGCTCTGTTATACGATGCCTATCGTGGCTTAGCGTGAAGCGTGAGGCGTGATACGTGATGGAAAAGGACCTCACGCTTCACGTATCACGTACCACGTCCCACGTGCCACGTCCACGGCTTCTGAGCATTTCTACCTTCCAGATGGTTATCTTCCTGCTTACCGCCTTCACCCTGATTGCGTTTGCTGCCAACTCGCTGTTGACGCGCATGGCGCTTGATGGTGGCTTTATCGATCCCCTGACCTTCACTGCCTTGCGTTTAAGCAGCGGCGCATTGATCCTCATCCCGGTTGGCTGGCTGGCCAACGGCCGTATCACCACCAGGTCAGACTTAACAGCGGTCACCAACGGCACCTGGGGATCGGCCGTGGCACTGTTTGCCTATGCCGCTGCCTTTTCATTGGCCTACGTGTCGCTAACGACCGGGACGGGTGCGCTCATCCTCTTTGGCGCGGTGCAGCTAACGATGATGAGCGCCGCCCTGCAATCAGGCGAACGGTTGGGTCCGATCCAATGGTTGGGATTGTTGACGGCGCTGAGCGGGCTTGTCTACCTGGTGCTGCCGGGGTTGGCCGCGCCTGACCCGCTGGGCGCGCTGCTCATGGGCGTGGCCGGTGTCTCCTGGGGGATTTATTCGCTGCGGGGCCGGGGGGCTGCCTCGCCCGAAGCCATGACGGCCGGTAACTTTCTGCGGGCTGCGCCGTTGGCATTGGCGCTTGGCCTGATGGCGCTTGCCTGGGCGCATTGGGAAATAACCGGCGTACTGCTGGCCCTGATCTCCGGTGCCATTACCTCCGGGTTAGGCTACATTCTGTGGTACAAAGCGTTGAGGGGCTTAACTACCAGCCAGGCCTCTGTGGTGCAGCTATTGGTACCGGTATTGGCTGCTCTGGGTGGCGTTATTTTTCTGTCTGAACTGATCTCACTGCGGCTCATCATTGCCAGTGTCCTCGTACTCGGTGGCGTGGCGCTGGCTGTTTTGCAACGCCGGCCGAGCGGGGTCAAAAGGTATAAAAGGTAACGAAAACGGCCGTGACACGCTCAGACATGAAGCACCTTCCAAAGAAAACTAATCAGACTAAATGAGTGTTTTTGCGATACCCTTGACATCTAAGAACGCATGTTCTATAATGTTGCGGATTATTTCTATGGATTATTCCCCCATCCCCGATACTGTCATGGAGGCAAAGCATGTCCACACCCATTCAACCTGAGCATTTTACCCAGGCCCTCTATGCCCTACTTGATGAAACCTTTGACAATGTGCAAGGTTATTATCTCGACAAAGGCACTTCCCTTTTTGAAACATTAGCTGCCATTTCGGCCGAGGAAGCCTCCATTCCCGTTGGTGGCCGCTGCGCCACGTTGGCGGCCCAGGTTAAACACGTCAATATAGGCTATGAAAATCTTAATTGAGCATCTAAACCGGGCTTTTAACCTGACTGGCGACTTAGTCCAGAGTTTATCTGAAACTGACTTCCAGTTGAAGCTCAATGATTTGCCTTCAAACACAATTGGCGAACAGCTTTGGTGCGTGATTGGTGCCAGAGAAAGCTATTTGAAGGCAATAATTAACGAGGGGTGGTCGGGTTTTGGCTGTTCGCTCAATAACACAACATCAAGAGCTGAAATTTTAGGCTGTCTGCAAGAATCGGCGGATGATTGCTTGCGTTTCCTCAAAAGTCATGAACTGAACGACACCCAGACAGACCTGCTAATAACTCTGCTTGAACATGAAATCCAGCATCATGGTCAACTAATACGCTATGTTTACGGCAACAGACTGAGTTTTCCCAGAAGTTGGCACGAAAGATACACGGTCTGAAAAGATGATCCCTACGAAACGGCCGCCAACCTGGCCTGGGAACGTACCCTGGCCTTTCTCCACAAAACCCTGACCCCATATTGAAGGAGCTACGTATGAACAAATCTGAACTTTTGGACTGGTTGCAGGAAGAATACCGGCAGTGGCAGGCGTTGCTGGCTGGCATTGATCCGGCCCGCATGGAGCAGCCCGGCGTCAACGGCGACTGGTCCATGAAGGATATGGTAGCTCACCTGACCGGCTGGAATCAGCGGCTTTTGGCCCACTTGCAGGCGGCCCAACGGGACCAGCCGGAACCGCCACCACCCTGGCCGGCCCACCTGCAAGCTGAGGATGACATCAACGCCTGGCTCTACGACGCCAACCGCGACCGCTCCCTGCCCGAACTCCTGGACGAAGCGCAACAACAGTTTCAACAGCTTCTGGCGCTCATAGAAGCGTTGCCGCAGGATGTCCGCATTGAGCAAATACATAACCAGGACAGAGTGTTTAACCTGGTGTGGCTGGGTGACCAACGCTTCCTCGTTGGTGAATTCTTCGACCATTTTCGTGATGACCACGAACCAGACGTCCGCGCCTGGCTTGCCCGCACAGATTAGAATGGGACGCAGATTTTCAGAATTAACGCAGATTTATTCTTTTTATCTGCGTTAATCTGCGTTAATCTGCGTCCTATTTTCGAAGGAGTAAATTCCAACATGAATGCCGATGCTTTTCGTCAATTATACGACTACCACTTCACCGAAAACCGCAAAATCTGGGACCGGTACGTTACCCAACTGCCCCCTGAACAGTTCAGGCAAGATGTGGCCTACTCGCAAGGCTCGGTTCGCAATCAGCTTTTGCACCTCATGGACGTTGACGATATCTGGTTCAGTGAACTGCAAGGCATTGAGCCTGTCGAACCGCCAGACCCTACCCTTGAGGATCGGGGCCTCATTCGCACACACGGGGACAAGATCGAGCAAAAGATGCGTGGTTATCTGGCTGAACTGCGAGACGATATGTTGTTCACCAAACCGATTGAAGAACCGGAAGAAGACCAAGACCTCATGGTGTGGCAAGTGCTTCTCCACGTGGTCAATCATGGCACCGATCATCGCGCCCAGATTCTGCGGCAGCTCAACGATATGGGCGTGGAGACAGCGTATCAAGATTTTATCTTCCATGTTTATGAACAACTGTATGCCGGTTAAGAGGCAATAGGAGATTACAGATGGATACACTTTGGAAAAAAAGCGTGTGGCAGCAATATGGGGCGGCCATTGATATGCTGGATTATGCTATAAGCACCTGCCCCGACGATCTTTGGACGGCCGTTCTGTGGGACGATCCTGATGACCCCAGATATGGCCAATTCTGGTATGTGGCCTATCATACCTTGTCCTGGCTCGACCTTTTCCTGACCGGCTCCTACGATGATTTTACGCCTCCGCCCCCATTTATACGTGGCAAACTTCCGGAAACACCGTATACCCAAGATGTGATTCGTGCCTATCTCAAGCAGTGTCGCCAGAAATGCCGGGTAGTGATCGAAGCGCTAACGGATGAAAAAGCGAACCAGATTTGCACGTTTGCCTGGATGGAACCCACTTTCCTGGAGTTGCAGCTCTACAGTATGCGTCACGTGCAGGAACATGCCGCACAATTGAATTTGTTCCTGGGGCAGAATGGTCTAACCGCTTCTGATTGGGTGGCGAAGGCTGAGGAATGATTTATGCTGGCAATTGACAAGCAGACAGCCCGCCGCTTTATTCTGGGTAAACAAGGTTTGTGGCCCGGCCGGCGCTGGCGCGGTCTTGAGGGAACGGCACAGGCGATGCAGGCCGCGGAATATTTGCAGCTTGACCCGCTGCAAATGGTTGCCCGCAGCCATGACATTATGCTATACGGCCGTGCCCTCGATTACACTCCCGGCCAATGGGAAGAAGTCACCTACAGCCAGCGCCAATTCTTCGACTGGGGCGGTTGGCTGGCCGTGCGGCCCATGGACGAACTGCCCCACTGGCGCGTGGTCATGGCCCGCGAGCGTGAGAGCGAACCGCGCCTGCTGGACATCGCTCGCCAGCACCCCCAGGCCATCGCCGAAATGCGAGCCATTCTGCAGGAGCGGGGCACAGTGATGAACCGGGACTTCAAGGCGGCAAAGCGGACGCGCACAGAAAGCTACCGGGGCGGCAAGGACAGCTCGTTGGCCCTCTATTATTTGTGGCGTACCGGCGAAGTCATGACCCACCACCGCGAGAACTTCGAGCGCGTCTACGCCCTGACTGAGAAGGTGGCCCCGGCCCATCTCATTTGTGAAAGCGACGAAGCCGAGGTAGACCGCTTCCTGATCAAGAAGGAAATCAGCTTCAACGGTCTGTCGCGGTTGAACCGGACCAGCGATGCTTACCGGCGTGGCCTGGGCCGGGGGCAGACACACGATGCACTGCTGGCTGACGGCGACATCATCGAGGTCAAGGTGGAGGGCTGGAAAGCGACCCATTACGCGCTCGGCAGCGACGTGGCGATACTACACGATTTAAGCGCCGGCCGCGTGCCCCAAGCATGGACGCCATTGGCGACGACCACCACAGAAGAGGCTGTCTTCCTGGCTCCGCTCGATCCCGTCAGCGCCCGCGGCCGGGCCAGGATGTTGTTTGACTTCGACTACGTGTGGGAGGTTTACAAACCAGAGTACAAACGGCAATTCGGCTACTACGTGCTGCCAATTTTGTGGGGCGACCGGCTGGTGGGGCGCTTCGACAGCAAACTGGACCGGACGACCAACACCTTCATTATTCTGGGTTTTTGGTTGGAAGATGAGGCGTTGGGCCAGGATGAAGCCTTTGCCGAAGCGCTGGCCCGTGGCTTTGCCCGCTTTGTCACTTTTCTAGGCGCCCGTGAGCAGGATGTAACAGCGATTAACCAGCCACTGCTGCGCGGCCAGGTTAGTAAGGAGCTTGATACAAATGAGTAAACCAGAAAAGCACCCCCACATAGACAACGCCAGTGAAGAACAGCTTGCCGAACTATTGGCAGACAAACCGCCGGCCATGGGGCAGCTTTACCTGGAACTGCATCGCCTTTTGTTGGCTGCGCTGCCGGAGGTAATGTATTCAACCGACGGCAAAGACGGTATGACCAGCTACGGTATTCGGCAGTATGGCTATGACGGTTGGGGCATGATCGCCTTGGGCGCGTATGCCAAATGGGTCTCGCTGATGTTTATGCGCGGCGCCAAATTGCCGGACCCTGATGGTCTCTTGGAGGGCTGTGGCAAGCTGATGCGCCACGTCAAACTGCGCTCGGCCGACCAACTTGAGGAACGACGTGAGGCTTTGAGCAGGCTCATTCGGGAAGCAGCAACGCTTAACGAGAGATAGACGGCTTGAAGCAAACCTACGAAGGAGCATGAGGCAAAAAAATGAACGCATCTGAACAAATTGACAACTATATTGCCGCTAAACAGGATTGGCGCGGCGACATGGTGGCCAGATTACGCAAGCTGGTTCTGGAGGCCGCCCCGGACATTGCCGAGGAATGGAAGTGGAATTCGCCGGTATGGTCACAGAGCAAACCAGTTTGCAGTGTCAGCGCCTTCAAACAACACGTGGGCATGAACTTTTTCCAGGGGGCTTATCTGGCAGACCCGCATAATCTTTTTAACAGTGGGCTTGAGTCGAAGCACTCGCGCACGGTCAAATTCCTGGAAGGGGACACCATTGACGAGGCGGTCTTGAAGGAGTTGATTCAAACGGCCGTTGCTTACAATGCCGCACCATGACAAAGCGCGTTGATTGATATGAACATGAAAGAACATATCCTGGCAGCCCTGAACAGCCAGTTCCAACGTTGGGACGCGCTCCTCACCCACCTAGACGAGGAACAGCTTGCGGCCACACAAGATGATGGGGACTGGTCCATCAAAGATGTCGTAGCCCATTTGTGGGCCTGGCGGCAGCGTTCCATCGCCCGGTTGGAAGCGGCCGTTTACGATCACGAGCCTGAGTTTCCCGCATGGCTGCCCGATTTGGACCCGGATGCGGCCGGCAGCCCTGACCGGATCAATGCCTGGATTTACGAAACGTATCGTGAACGGCCGTGGTCAACCGTTTACCAGAATTGGCGCGATGGCTTTGGCCGCTTTCTGGCTCTGGGCGAGCAAATTACCGAAAGAGAGCTGCTGGACGGCAGTCGTTACCCCTGGTTGGCTGGCCATTCGCTGGCGGCCGTTCTTATCGCTTCCTATGACCACCACCAGGAGCATTGGGAAAAACTGCCGCTGAACCAGACGGCCGTATCCCACAATCGCTCCATGCCGCCCGGTGTTATCATTCCGGAATTAGCCTATCCTGACGTCCGGGCCGCCGCTGCCTGGCTTTGCCAGACCTTTGGTTTTCAGGAACGGTTGCGTATCGGCGACCATCGCGCCCAACTGGTCTTTGGCGGCGAGTCGGTCATTGTGGTGGAGCGGCACGATAAAAGCTCTGACGATGATACCGCACCGGCGACAAGGCTCCACGCGCTCATGGTCCATGCACTCATGGTGCAGGTCCCAGACGTAGATCGGCACTACAGCCACGCCCAACAAAGCGGCGCCCGAATTTTGCAGCCGCCCCAAACGCAAATGTATGGTGAACGGCAGTATGCGGCCGTTGATCCCGGCGGTCACGTCTGGACGTTTAGCCAATCGGTGGCCGATGTGGCCCCAGAGGAGTGGGGTGGCCAGTTGGTATCAACGGGCAGTGTAAATGACGGATGACCAAAGACGGGGGACGGAGAGACCCCTCCCGTCTTCCGTCTTCCGTCCTCCGTCCTATTCTTGCAGGAGGCAACAAGTGACCCAAACCGTTATTCCCCAGTTTCGTATGACCGACGCACGGCGCAGTGTACCTTTTTACGTAGATGGGCTGGGCTTTGTCATTGACTGGCAGCATCAGTTTGAGCCGGGTTTCCCCCTTTTCATCCAGTTGACGCGGGCCGGGCAAACCATTTTTCTGACCGAACATGCCGGCGATTGCCGGGTGGGTGGCGCGGCCTACTTTGTGGTGCCGGATGTGGACGCCTGTTACCAAGCGTTTGTAGCCGGTGGGGTCTCGTCCATTGATCCGCCGGCCGATACCCCCTGGGAAACACGTGAAATAGTCGTCACCGATCCCGACGGCAATCGTTTGCGTTTTGCCAATCCGGTCAGCCCCGACGAGAGATAGAGGAAAGATATATTATGAGTACACAACAAGCCGGTATTTACCTGATTATTGACTTTGACTGGCCCCAGCCCATGGCACCCGATCAGCCCAAAAAGGCACGCCAGCTACACGACCTGGTGCAGGACCAATCCTGGATCAAAGAAGTGGTAGCGGGCAGTGGCGGCCTGGGCAGCGGTCCGGACTCTATCTGGATATTCTGGCTGGAAAATTACGCTGCCCTCGACCGACTGCTGCGCGATCAAGAGGACGAAATTTGCCGGGCTTACCTCGCCTTCTTCTCCGAAATGCCCAACGTGATCGAAAAAGTCCGGGAAGAGGTCCTGTTTTTATGAAGAAACCACGTCTTTTTCCAGCATTGTCCGGGAAAAAATAATTAATTGTCGAATTGCTGAATTGCTGAATTGTTAATGAGCGCCACTAGCAGTGTCATTAACAATTCAACAATTCACAAATTCACGAATTAATTATTAGACCTGTTCCTCATTAAAAAATGGGCGCAGATTTTCAAGATAAGCGCAGATTTTTCGGCATGGTTCAAAAACAACCAACGCAGCCTTACAAACTCAACACCCCATTGTCATTCCGAGCGGAGTCTTCGGAGCGAGGAATCTTTCGACTTGACCAGTGGAAAGATTCCTCCTCGAAGACTCGTCGGAATGACAAGCGCAGACAATTTGTAAAGGACAATTTCTGCCTTATGAACCATGCCGATTTTTCTTTTTATCGGCGTCATCTGCGTCCCGCTTTCCGAGTAAATGATCATGGCCCCACAAAATCACACCGATCCCAGATCGGATTCGCGCCTTACCATTGATACACTCGCCTGGCTTATTGAAGATGCCTTCGAGAGCGATCCCGCACATTCGCTGCTGGCCAACCTGCGCCACGTGCCCGATGAGTTGTGGACGGCCGTACCCCCGGCGGCGGCCGTTCTATTGCCGACATCCTGGAACACGTGGGCTGGTGCAAGTGGATGTATGAAGATTACGCTTGGGAATATGAATAATCTGCAAGGAGGCTATATGACAAAACAAACAAAATTCTCCGGCGGCCGTAACATAGCCATGAAAGTGCCGCCCCATTTGTACGAAGCAACCATACAGTTTTACCGGGACGTGGTCGGCCTAAAGCTGCTGCCCCAACACGCCCCTTCGGTTGTGTTTGAGTTCGGGGCCAATCAGCTTTGGATAGACAACGTGCCCGCCCTCAGCCAGGCGGAAATATGGCTGGAACTGGCGACCGACGACCTTACGGCCGCCGCCGCTTACCTTCAAGTGACCAATATCGTACGCTGTGATGAAATTGAACCCTTGCCGGAGGGCTTCCAGGGCTTCTGGATTGCCAACCCGGCCTCAATTATTCACCTGGTTTGCCAGGAAGACGACGCAATGTAGGGGCAGTGCCTTGTGCCTGCCCAATGTAGGGGCAGTGCCTTGTGCCTGCCCATTGGTAGAAAATATGACACAAACCTTTATTGCTTTACTACGCGGCATCAATGTCAGCGGTCGTAACAAAATTCTCATGGCCGATCTGCGGGCGCTCTGCGCCGATCTGGGCTGGCAGAACGTACAGAGCTATATTCAGAGCGGTAACCTGCTCTTTGCGGCAGAGGCTACAGTCGCCACCCTGGAAAGCGAACTGGAGCAGGCCATCGAGCATAGCTTTGGTCTCTCCATTCCGGTGATTGTGCGCGAAACGGCCGTTTGGTCTACCTACCTCAACGATAATCCCTATCCCCAAGCTTCCCAAACAGAACCAAATCGGGTCATGCTCGCCCTGTCAAAATTGCCACCCAAAGAGGATGCTGTGACCGGTTTGCAACCCTATGCGGCTGATAATGAACGCATTAGACAAGTTGGCGACGCCCTATGGATTCATTACAGTAGCGGCAGCGGCCGTTCCAAACTGTCGCCGACCGTTCTTGACCGGCTGGTTGGCTCACCCGTGACCACGCGCAACTGGCGCACGGTACGCAAGCTCAACGAGTTGGTTCAAAACCACATTGGAGAATAATAATGGACGAGACAGTTTCACTCATGAGCGTCTATGAAGGCTGGGATGGCCCATGACATTCATCACGGCGGCGAGTTGGCCGTCATGCTGGGCACGCAGGGCATAGAGATTTTCGAGTTGGGTAATTTAGGCGGTCATATTATTGAACCGCCGCTGATAGATGAATAAGGACATCGGTTACAAGTTAAGGGTTTGAGGCAATTGTCAAGGGCCATGATTCAAACACAGATGTCTGGTTTTTTCGCTTTCGTTTAACAATGCCCAAGTCAACAGAGCGGTCAGCCAGATACTCCGGTAGAGGCCGGACATCGCCTCTCTCAACAGCTTTGGTATAGTAATACATTGAGCGGAATACCATCTCCACAGAGATGCGCTCAAAAGGCAACTTTAACAATCCGGCAACCTCATCACAGAGGTCAATTAACACGGTATAGACAATCCAGGTAGACCACAGTTGGAGTTCAACCGCGTTCTGGGAACCACACCAGAAGTAAGCCAAACCAAGTAATCGCTTGATAGTGGCATAGGCCCGTTCAATGGTCCAGCGACGATAGTAGAGAGCTACCAGATAACGAGCAGGTAACTGCGCCGAGTCGAGTTCATTGGTCAGGTAGCGTAACCATTTGTTACCGTAGAGAACTTCAACCAGACGTACCTGCTGACGGTCATCGCCGCTTCCTATCCAGATGATTGTGTCGCGGAAAACGGGCGTGTTGACCAAAACCTGGGCCACTTCATACTTCAGATTACGCTTGGCGCGTGTGATGAACGTCACGCCCATTTCGGTTAATTGCCGAAAACAGGCGAAATTCGTATAACCCAGGTCAAACAAGAGCAAGCTACCGGCCTGGAGATGGGCCATAATATCATCCCAACAATGCTGGTCGTGGGCAGTCGCCTTGGCATTAAACCAGATTTTTGCGGGCAGTTGCGACCCTAAATGGAGCAACGCTGTCATTTTACCTGCCAGGGGATGGCTTTCCAGGTCACGCAACAAGCCTATTTTACGAATGAGCGCGTCCAGTGTTGACCCATCAACTATCAAGCAGGCAGTGAAGTGTATCTGCACCCAGGCAATTTCTGGCGGTAGGGGGCGCTCCCGTTTTTCCCAGCGGCTTTGCATTAAGGGCAGAAGCTGGTTAAGAACGTTAAGGAACAAAATGGCCGGCAGCGTGTTGAATCGTTCAGCAAGTGCTTGCTGGCTGACTTTTTTCGGCTCTTCCCAAAGCGCTCCTTCATCACGAACTAAACGCGCCAGTTCATTAACGCTCGGGATTTGCCGCCACACCGCGCTCAATAACAAGGCCATCATCATTGGTAAGGTGAGTGTGCGCTCGCGCAGACCCATCTGTCGGAACAGGTCGCACTGCAACAAGGTAAGCGGATGAACCAGACTGTGAAACAACGCTTCCACTTCTTCGGTTAAATTGTCAACGAGCGGTCGTTTTTGTCTATCAACTTGAATAGCCCGTGTATGCCGGACTGTGCTTTTGGATTTTTGGTTTGTCTTTTTCATACGTGAATTGTAGCCAATTTA
>SLGK01000142.1 GCA_007123775.1 Anaerolineae bacterium
GCGGCCGCAACGTATTTGAGTTCCTGACCGGACGGCCGTTGGGCAGCAACGAAAGCTACGGTGACTGGTTTCGGCAGCAGCTTGAGGAGCAAATTGGCGACCTGAGCGATGGGCAGTTGTTCACCTTGTTTCTGTGGAGCCATACCGAATGGCAGCGTGCCCGGCGGCGTGATTTTCTGCTGCCGGTGAACGGGTCTGGGGCGCAGTTTGCGACTTATCAGGAAGCGGGGTGGCAAGGTGGCGAGTAGCAAGTATGTATTTTGGTCACTCGCCACCCGCCACTTGCTACAGAGTTGCAAAGACCCAAATAACTTCGCCCCTGGCTGAAATCTAATGGAGGAAACCGATGAAACCAACCCTACCCGTACTTGACCCGCTGGCGGCCCGTGCAGTGGCTATCCATATCACCCTGCCGCCCAGCGATGCGCCGCGTGACGACCGGCCGGTCCTGGTGAGCCTGGGCAGCACCGGACAAGCCCCCCTCTTTCGTGAGGGCAAGCTGGCTGACGTAGCCGACCTGATCAGCGACGGCTGGGCTGCCTTTGGTGCCCGCGTTGAGCTGCAAGCGACCCAGACCGATACCGATACCGAAACGGCCGTTATCGCTACCGCCGATATGGCTGATGGGGACAGCAAGAAAGACGCTGCGGCCAACAACCCGCCCGACTCACCACGACCGCCCAAACCAGCAAACCTATCTTTATTTTAGGAGAACACCATGAGTGACACAGCCCCAACCACAGAGACACCGGTCAAACGCCTCTTTGTCTACGGCGACCAGACCTTCAACGACCCCGGTCCGGCCTACACCACCGACCAGATACGATCCCATCTGGCAGCTTTCTTTCCCGAATTAGGACAGGCCACCATTGCCGAACGGCAGCGCGAGGACGGGGTGGTAGAGATCACCTTCCACAAGCAAATCACGACCAAAGGAGGTGGCGATGCTACGGCCGAAACCAAACGCATCGACATCCTGACGGCCGAACTGAGCCGGCTGCCGGTTCGTCTTGACCCTCTGGCGGCAGTCTGGACCGACCTGGGCGAGCCGCCTCTGACCTACCGGCGCCTGCTGGCCGTCTACGACAGCCTCAGCCCGGCCGCCGCAGCCAATGATGACGAACAAGAAGCTCGCGAAGGAGTGATAGCCCAATGCTGCCGCCTACCGCCCAGCCCCTTGCCGGCCGTCCCCCTCGGCTACTAAATCTACAGCCCTGGCCGCCGACGCCGTATGCAGCCGGGCCGGTTCTGCCCAGCAGCCTGCACCTGGCCCTGGCCTACCGGCTGGCCGAGCTGCGCCAGATGCTCTTTGCCCAAGACGAAGCCTGGTTTGACCGGCCGCTGCCCGGGGATGAAGCGCTGTTGCTTAACGAAATCCAGACGTTCCTGACGGCCGTCAACGACCACTACTTCCCCGTCTTTGACGAGATATTCGACGGCGATCTGGCCGATTGCCAGTGGCAACTGGACCATATCCCCATCGTGATGCAGGGGATCGACCCGCTCTACAGTGATTACGGCGGCGGTGGCTACAAAGAGCCGCTGCAACTGCTGCTGCTGCTGGCTGAATGGAGTCATCTGTATGACGAAGAAGATTTCGACAGCTTGCAGGCAGGCTATCCCCGCTACCAGTTCCCGCGAGACTTCGATCTCAACGAACTGGCAGGCGTGCTGGACGAGATGGCCCTGGCCGAGCCGCTCCATGCCCTGCCCGACCTGATTCGGATGATCTGGTCGCGGACGGGCAATCCCTGGCTGGATTACAGCCACGGCTATGTGGCCGAGTGTGATTGTTACCCAGAGTGGGAGGCGTATCAGGAATGGTATGACACCTGGCAGGAGGCCGCCCCCATATCAGCCGGCGTCGATGCGCTGCTGGACTGGACCGAAGACCAGAAACCGGATGGCCTGGATGCCGTTGTGGAGACGCTAATGGTCGCCTATAGGACGCTGCGGTCAGGTGGTAAATGAGCATACTCCAAGTGGGCGTTATCCATCCCCCATTCCCCAATCCCTATCCCACATAAGGAGGCACCATGACCCCACCAACCCCGCTTCCCCCTACCCGACCGCGGCTGCGGCTGGATTTCTACGACAGCGTTATTCTGTTGAGCCGGTATGAAGAAACGGCCGTTACCAGCTACCCTGTCTCTGCCCTGGACGTAGCCGCTGCCTGCACCAAACTAACGGCCGCCACCGGCTTTCTGCCCGCCAACACCCTTTTCTGGCGGCAAAACGGCAGCGTGACCGCCCTGGGCATCTATGTCCCGGCGCGGCGCTGGACGGTGCGGACGCCTGAAGCAACCCGGCAGATTCCCTTGCCGCCCCTTGTTTTTGCCGGTGAGGGACGCAACTACGTCGTTTTCGCCGTCAAACGGCGACCGCAAGATGGGCAGGCCCAACTCTACCGCGCTCCCTGTCCCAACGTGGGTGATAACGGCCGTATCTGCCCCGGCAACGTTCCCTTCCCTGTTTGCAGCGAGCAGACCATCGGCCAGGCCTTGACCCTATTCATGGAAGGCAGCCACTTCAACGACCACCAGGCGGCTTACAAATGCCGCGCCTTCCCCGACGATGTACGCCAACTGTGGGCGCAGCTAGAAAGCAAAGAGCGCTTTCCGCTGGGGCAGTTGGTCGCCAGCCGCCGGCGATTGCGTGCCTTGTTGTGAAAACGACTATGTGCCGCCCGCAACGACTTTTGGAGATACCTATGTTCAGCAACCTCGTCACTTACCATATTCACCAGACCTCCCCGCTACCGGCCAATAACGCCCAGGCATACCAGTACGTCCTGTCTGCAAATGGCCTCTTTGTGCGGGCCGAGACACGCTTTTGGCAAGCCTGCCTCCTCGTTGCTGCCTGTGAAGTGCGCGGATTACAGCCGCTCCAGCCCTGGTTTAGGCTCAAGACCGGGCGTTTGCCGGCCTCCCTGCTGGCAACCGCCGTAGCCGATGCCCGGCAGCAGCGGCGCGACGGTGGCGGGCTGAATGAAGCCCTGTACCAGTTCCGTCATGATGGCCGCCAGGTACGCCTGGTGCGACCAGTCCAGCAAGCAACGGCCAGCCGGGTGCAGACTCGTCAGCCCCCGCCGCCCGACCTGCTGCTGGAACTTCATTCCCACGGCAAGATACCCGCCTATTGGAGCGCGACCGACAACCGGGACGAGCAGGGAGCCTGTTTGTATGGGGTCATGGGTCGGCTGGACGGTCGGCCGCAGGTTCGGCTGCGGGTGGGTGTGTATGGCTATTGGCAGGAGCTGCCGCTAACGGCCGTTTTTGGTGTTAAGGAGGAGAGATGATGATTGAGACAGGCAAACCGTTTGCTTTATCAATGGGCCAGTTTGTCCAACTGCTGGTTGACAACAGCGACGTTGCGGTGGTGGCCAGGATTATTGAAGACGGCCCGAAAACAGAGGAAGGGCTGTTTACCAGAAGAATGGAAATAGTCCTGATTCCCGATGGGCTGGTAAACCAGACGCTGGCCGGCTATGAAAAACTGCCGGTTCACAAGGTTCTGGCGGGTTTGCTGGAAAGGGGACTTGTGACGTAGCCGCCAGCCGATGTGTAGGGCCGGCAGCAGAAAAACAGACAACCGATTAGACAAGATTGATAAGGAAGGAACGACCATGAATCGTGAAACACCGCTTGCTGTTGGTACATCAGTGAAAGTGGGAGTTGCATTACGATGAGCGGCCAACCGATTGTTATCGAACCCCACTACCGCGTTATCTTGCCCGAAACGACCGCAACCCAAATTGTGCAGGTCGGCGTGGGCGGGACCGGGTCCTGGCTGGCCTATTCGCTGGCACGGCTGGTCTACCATGCCCGCCAGAAAGGGCAAGATGTTTCCCTGATGTTGGTAGACCCGGACATTATTGAGACGGCCAACGTAGGCCGACAGGTGTTTGGGGTGGCTTCAGTGGGCAGCTACAAAGCGGAGGATATGGCCTGGCGGCTGAATCTGGCGTTGGGGCTAGATATAACGGCCGTTACTGCCCCCTTCCAGGCCGGTTTGGTTCAATCTTGGTTATACCAACCTGCCCATCGCCACCAGACACGACTGCTGTTGGTGGGTTGTGTAGATAACCATCAGGCGCGGCGAGCATTGGCAGAGGTAGTAGCCGAAGCCCGAGGGCAGGTGTGGGCGGTGGATTGTGGCAACGGCCGTGCCAACGGGCAGGTGCTGGTGGGCAATCTAACCGATCCCGGCCAGATGCAAGTGGATGCCCTGGGTGTGTGCAATGGACTACCCTCCCCCTACCTGCAAGAGTCGGGACTGCTAGAGCCGGACCCCATAGACAGCAGCCCGCTCTCCTGCGCCGACCTGACATTGCGAGAGGAGCAGTCGCTGCTGATAAACAGTCAAGTAGCGGCCGTGGCGGCGCAATACCTCTATGACCTGGTTATACGGCGCACACTCTGGCAGTATGCCACCTACCTTAATTTAGAGCCACCAACCATGAGCAGCCGCCTGCTGACCCCGACCAATTTGGCGTTGTGGGGATACGGCCGTTTGCCCGCAGTGGAGGAGAAGGATGAGCAAGATGATTAATCCAGCCATCGTAGGATCAAATGAGGTTCGGGTTCTCCGTGAAGAGATAAAGATGATTTCCGTTGCCGTTACGGCAACGGAAATCTGTCAAAGAGGTGAAGGAGCATCGGTTACAAGTGGCCCATGTAGCCTATGACAGCAAAGCGTGTAACCGGCTCGACGTACGCCTCAATCAAGGCCAGACACTCATCCAGGTCGCGGTAAGCATAAGGACCATCGGTACGCAGCGAGGCATCGCTGACGCCGCTGGGGATCAGAATGCGCCGGCGCATCTCGGCAAAATCGAAGCGGTCGGCCAGTGGCTTGCAGTCGCTGCGGGACATGGTACGGCCGGTACCGTGACTGATAGAATAGAGAATATCGCCCACGCGGTCAGTAGCCCTGACCAAAACGACATCCCCTGACATATGAGAAGGCAAAACAGAAAGATCGCCGGGCGTAACCCGGACCGAGCCTTTGCGAATGATGACGCCGCCGTCGGGCAGGATTTCATAGGTGTTGTGGGGCAAATCCAGGATCAGGTCTAGTGGGCCGAACACGCTGTTGAGTGCCTCATGGACGGCCGCGCGGTTGTCTGCGGCCCAAGCCACGACGCGGTCAAATTCGGCATCAAACTGGGCCGGGTCGTCAATCAAGGCGTCCACGTGGCCGGATTCGTTACGCGAGCCGGTGTGGATTAGAAAGTGGAGCGGACCATCGTCGTATGGTTCCAACGCATCCAGAAAGTGGTTGCCACCACCCAGTTCGCCCAGACCGCCCTTGTTGCGGCGCAGTAAATCGGCCACCTGGTCCCAGCGAGACAGGGTCAACTCGGCGGGTGCCAGGTCGGATCGCAGCAGTCTCATGCCGCAGCCGCAATCAGAGATGGCAAATTTACGCCAGTCGGGTTGGTGGGTGAAAACGGCCGTTCCCGTCGGCAGCGGCGATTTGCCCGGACAGGCATCGGGCAGGAAGACAACCGTTTCCGCTTCGAGGTCATGGGGGATCCAGGAGTAGAGTTTACCGACCGGTTCGGCCGATAGGTTGATGAGATTCATGATTTGTCTTTACCTGATTAATCGTCTGGCCATATGACATGGCAATGATATGTTTGGCGCAGTCGCTGCGGGATAGGATTGTCTTCCATGCGGATGGCGGCAATACCCGCCACAATGGCCCCCCGCCTGTTCAATCAAGGTGATGGCCGCCTGCACCTGCGCCCGGTTTCGATCCATTCATCGACGGGCCGTACCCGCGCACCTGGTTTTGTTTCTGCCAGGGCAACCGTTTCCACCAATGCACGCTCGGAGCCAACAAAAGGAAAGTCTTCATCACTGACAATCACAGTAGCATCGTAATGAGGGGCCCAGGTTGCAACCCAAAAATGCTTCATTCTTTCATGTCCTCGTGGTTGAGCATCGCTGACAGACAATCTGCTATTTCCTCATACGTGTCATACCAGATAACCTGTCGGGCAATCCCTTGCAGAGTAGTGGAAATATCACTGCCAACAGGAGCGATAGCAACAATGGGGATGTTACGGCCGTAAGCATAGCCCGCTTCAATGCCCACCCCCACCCCTTTCTCTGACAGCTCTACCAGTAGTAGATCGCATTTGTCAATGGCGGCGAAGGTAGCCTGCATTAACTGTTGTGGTGACAATGGGCGTTCTCCCCAGCCTTCAATATCGCGCGTGACGCAGACAGTTTCCCAACCTAGGAGACGTAACGCGGCTGTGATCCCTTCAATTTGCGCCCGGTTGTTATGGTTGGCATGGTATTTAATGGAGAGAAACGTTTTCATCGAGCCTCCTGTTTATCTGGCCACGTTGTCCTGCGTGATGCCTATACTCAAGGTGATAAGTCGTACCAGGATAACAAAATTCTGGCTTTATGCACAGTTACGAAAATCATATTGGGGCCCCACTGCCCCTAACGGGGCGGGATGGGGTGATAGCAGTCCCGTCCATTATCAGGAGGTCAGCCCATGTCCCCATCTGCTTATATCCTCAACCAACCTGTAACCGCCCAACGGCCGTCCCGTTGGGACATCCACACCCGCTACGCTATGCACTGGCCCGGTGAATCCCTGACGCTGCCGGCCGGTACCTGGTTGCTGGCTTTGCCCGATCCGGCCGATGCTGGCACTGAGCCGGGTCGAAGTGGCCCAGAGCCGCATTCACCCCACTACCGCCTGGCCGACGGCCGTATGGTCAGCCTCGAATCCCCCCTCACCCCAATTCAGGCCCAGCCCCTTAATGCTTCACAGCCGCTGGCCGCTCTGACTGCCTACCGCACGCTGGAGCAGGCGATGGGCGACGATTGGGGCCTGGCGCTGGACACCATCGACCGCAATCCCCCCTTTCGCCTCATCAAATGTCCGCTCTGTGGGGGTACGGAGTTCACCAGCCTGGCCTTTGCCGGGGTCTGGTGTGATGCCTGTAACGTTCAGTTCAATGTACGGTATACGGCCGGCGACCCGGGCTTCGTGGTTGATACAATGAACTGGGAACATGTCTGCTTCCGGCGCAGCCGCTACATAGTGCCCCGCTGCCGGGATTTGGTGCTGACGATGGTTTACAAAAGCGGTCGCGACCCGTTTAGCCAGACCTACGACCCTGACGATTGGCACAACGCCGACTGCCGCCCCGATCAGCTCTCGTTAACCGATGCAACCGACCTGACGCTGCGGCCCGGCCTGCATACCTGCCAGTTGGGAGATGTCTATGATTGGTCGTTCTATGGCCACGCGCCGGTGCGCTTCGATTCCCACCGACATGGCAGTTATGAGCTGGTGGGGCTGGATAGTAAGACGGAATATTGGCCACAAACGGCCGTTGTAGCTATCAACAACCTTAGCCGGGGCGAGCGGCAGGACGTAGCCAACGCGGCCCGGATGCTGGCAGCCAATGCCCCGGCGGGAGGCTACCGAGATGGTCTGATTGAGACCCTACAGACGATAGCCAAACGGCCGTCTACCCCACCTTTTCTGGCCCATCGAAGTCAGTGGCCGCCGCTCCAGGAGTTGGCTGAGAATGAACAATACCTGCTCTATCGCTGGCAGCTAGAACGGGCCGCAGACAGCGAGCGAATGGTGGCCAGCCCGGTATGGGTGGTAGTAACCGACATTGCCCCGGACAAGTACAGCCACAAATGGCAGGTGGTGCGAGAAGTGCCGCAACAGTAGTGTTAAGGCCAGAGTTGGCGGGGGCGCATGAAGCTGAAACCCTCACAACTGGCTACAAACTCTCCCTTCGTATTCGTTACGGACACGCAGGTTGTAAGCCAAGATGTCGGGCTAACCATGGCAAAAGGAAAAACATGATCATACGTTATGTATGATCATCTTTTGAGCAACATCGCTCCGACGATCTGTTAAGTTTATCCCCCTCTCTGTGGTTGTTACACACACAGAGAAGCCGGTTACCACTATGACCTTAGCCAACAATTAGCAATGAAAAAGCCGGTACTGTACCGGCTTTTTTGTTTGATGAGGAGGTTTTCTCATGTCTACGAAAACTGTGCTTCAATTTGGCAAGCTAGAAGAATTTGTCCAGGAAGATCTCCATCACGGCAATGTGGTGCGCGTGGTGGCTCTGGACATCACCGAAAGCGTTTCTTCCCAAATCCCCGGTCTACGCATGGCCGGCATCGGTGTCCACGTGCGGGCCATTAACGACGACGGCCAGATTTTGGCTTGCTACTTACCCGTAGCCCGCATTCAACTCTATAACGGCCGTCATGAAGGCGACCCCATCTGGCGGAAATACGACGAAGCCTGGGATAGGGCCGAGGCATTAAAGGAACGAGTTGTTGCTTACCTGGAGCAAGTCGCGGCTGAAAGAGGGTTTGCTATTCGCGCTGCCGGCGTGATCGATGTCGGTGAAACACGGCCATTACGCGCCACCTGGCAGTCTGACCCCACCCTGGCGAAGGCATTTGCTGCCAAACAAGAATACACCTGATGGCAAGCTAACCGCCTAAATTTACCCACCTAACCGGCCGCAAGGCCGGTTTTTTCTTTCCTACAGGAGGAACCTCATGAGCTTTGAAGAATGGATGCAAGCCGTTGATGAGACTGTCGGCATGATTGCCTTTGGCCTGAGCGTCTACGACCTGCCCGATATCGACTTTCGCAGCCTGTACGACGCCGGTGAGACGGCGCAGACGGCCGCTGAGGAAGCGTTGGCTTATGCCGACTTTCCACTAGAGGAGTTAGGTTTCTTGGATTAGGTAACAGGTAGCGAGTGGCGAGCAACACCTGCAACCCGCAACCCGCCACTCGCTACCCGCAGGGAGGTGAACTATGTTGGAACCAGCGGTCCACCAACTATCCCTGTTCCCGCCGGATGTAACCTTGACCGACGGCCGCATCTGTGGCCCGCTGCCAGCCAACGCCCCCATTGTGACCGCTCTGGTCGGCCGCGACTGGTACGGCAACGAACACGGCCGTTTCTACGACTACCTCCCCTTTCTTGAAGGGTGGCTGGCCGATGTTGGTTTTCCGCCCATCACCTACGTCTGGTACGAGATGCAGCGGCGGGCCAAACATTTCACCTACTGGAGCCTGGCCGGTAACTGCCTGGCTAACCGCACCCTGCCCTCTATCAGCTTCCGGCGCAGCCACAGTTGCAGCCTCAAATAGTTGCAGAATTTATAGAAATCTATTCCGTTTGTAAGATTTGCCATCTTACCGGGTGAACTACAACACCCTCTATCCCCTCAAATGAATTGGGGAATGCTTTCTTGATAATGTTGTACGCACCATTGACATCGGCATTGATCAACCGGCCGTCACTCGCTCGAAACAAGCCTCGTCGCAGGCGGCGGCCAGCATAATGTGTCCGCTTTTGGGGGAATTCACCATCCAGGAAGCTGCATTTGCTAGTATAGCTTTCCTCCTGCTTAACTACCTGTATCCCGGCCAACTCCGCCTTGTAGGTGAGCATCGCTACCAGTTGGGCATGAGGGATGGCCACGAACTTCTGATTATTGACCCGTCCAATAGCCACCCGCTGCTTCCATTCCTGATTGTAGCCAATAACCAACGTGCCAATGCCCTGAGCAACCAGATGGTCAATCACCCGGCGACTGGCTACGTGCAGATAATGCTTGACTTTGCAGTTGCGTTTGTTAGTCAGCCGCACGAGCCGTTTGGTAGCGCGTGTGCCAACCTGAGACTGTAACTGTGCTTTACGTTTGTTATAGAACTGGTTGATAGACTTCAACGACCGGCCGTTGTCTCGCTCGCGGAGCGAGAGACCGCAATCGGGACAAAGCCCACCTGGTTTGAAGTTACCGTCATTAAGTTATCAATGCCTAAATCAACGCCAGCTATCAGTTGGCTATCCAGGTTGTTATTGGTTACTGCTTGCTCATAGACCAATTCAACCACGTAATGCTGCTTTTTGGGGACAATGCGAACCTGCTTGATCTGCTCCTTGTCTGTCTTGATGGTAATACCCAGACGAGAGGGAGCCACGAGACCTTGCCGGAGCAAAGCGCGACTAAACGCCTGGTTGTTATAAGTAAGTAGGAAACGGCCGCTTTGCTTTGGCTTGTATTTAGGCAGGCTGGGCCGACCCAAATACCGCTCCGGGTGCTGCCGCCAATCCTTGATAGCAGCAAAGAAAGAGCGCCAGTTCTGGTCAAGCTGCTTTAGAACCAGTTGGGAGACCTTACACGGTAAGGCCCGGTATTCTTCTGTTGTTTTTAGAAGGTGGTAGAGCTTGGCATAAGGGATGTACACATCCTCATGGATGAATGCCTGCCGCACGATATACAGGGCTTTGTTGTACAAATTCTTGGCCGCAAAAGCAGCCTCATCAATAGCGGCAAAACGCGGGTCATTGGCTTGAATGTGGTGTTGCTCAACCAGCGTTACCGTTGTCATCCCGCAGTTCCTTGATGATCGCCTCTGTCTTCCGCTTGGCCCGGCGTTGGCCATAGTAGCGAGCCACAAATGAGCGAATGATAGTAGTCAGGTCTTGCATCAGTTCTTCCTTGCTCCCTTCCTCCTCGTTGATCACCTCAATGCGCCGCCCTTCATTTTCCAGCAGGGTTGTTAGGTAGTGGAAACCAAACCGGGTCGCCCGGTCACGATGCTCAACTACAATGAGGGTAATGCTTTTGTCTGCCAACAGCTTTTGGAATTTGGGCCGCTGATCGTTCACGCCGCTGCCCACTTCCTTTATGGTGCTGACTACCCGGTATCCTTTAGC
>SLGK01000324.1 GCA_007123775.1 Anaerolineae bacterium
AATCGGCCGTGCCTTCCTTGAAAGCGATCAGATTCCCCAGCGCATCGACCGTGATGCTGTCGGCATAGGGTTCTACTTCGGGGCGAATCAGCTTGCGGACGCTATCCTCAAAACCGGACGGACCGTACGCTTCTACCAATGTCTGGATCAGTTCATTCATAGTCATACTCCAAGTATAGCCCGCACGGGGCTGATTGTCGCTTTATTATGTCTGTTTGGGCCAGAGTTGAAAGCCAGCCTGGGCAAAATGGTGGTCAAAAGTAAAGGCCTGATACACCTGCTGCCGCTGCATAACGACAAAGCTGGTGCAGTCGGTAAATGCCCATTCCTTGTCGTCATACTGTTGAAACATCTGCCAGGCTTCGTCCCAAATGGCTGGCTCAATCCTGGTCCACTCAACAGTGCGGGCTTGCAGCAGCCATTGACCAAAGCGGACGGCATTGGTGTGGTTGGTGCGGACACGCAAGAATGTTAGTGCCTCGTCGAATACATAATCGGTGGTGATAAAACGAACCGATTGACCTTCCAGGCTGGCGAAGGCGGCCGCTGCCCGACTGTGGTGGCGATCATCCCGGTCAAAAAGGGCTATCCAGCCGCTGCTATCCACAAATAATCTCATCTGTCATTTTCCGGTGGGTCCCAATCGCGGGCGTAGATATATTTGTCATGGTTGACGGAGCCATCGGTGACGCCGCTCTCAACCATGCCCACAATATTCCAGATGGGATCATCGGCGGACAGAACAGGTAATTCTTCATCATCCTGGTCGGCAGCAGCCACGTATTCAGCCAGCGCCTCGCGGATCTGGTGGGCCAGGGTCAGCCCTTCCCGCTCGCCGCGCTCTTTTAGCTGTTGGTAGATGTCGGCCGGCAGGTAGACCTGGGTACGGACCATTTTTTCGGACATGGGACCTCTGGGAAATTACGAATTACGAATTATGAATTACGAAGGAGTTGCTCGCTCATATTAGATGTATATAGTATACATCTGTGGTTGGGGTGAGGCAAACAACGTGTTGCGTATTGCGTAGTGCGTAGAAGTCCATTACGCACTACGCACTATGCTCTACGCACTACGTACAAACACCACCGCCTCACTATCCTGCAACACAACCGGCTGGTCAACGGCCGTTACCATCAACCCCGGCGTGACCAATACCGGCTGCCAGCCGTCTGCGGGTAAATCGGGGATGGGCAGGTGGGCGGGCGTGAGCTGGCAGGGGGCGCCTTCCATGTTAGCCACAAAGAGAAGCTGCTCGCTGCTGTCGGGGGCGCGGCGCAGGCCGTAGAAGATGACGCTGCCGGCGGTCGGATGCAGGTAGTCGAAATGTTCGTCGGCGCGGAGGTTGTGGGCCAGATACGGCCGTTCTCGCCGAAATTCACGCACCGCCAGACTGTGGGCCTTATAGGCCGCATCCACCCCATCTTGCCAGTGCGAAACGTTGCAATAGTCGTGGACATCCTCCATCCAGGCCCGCGCCATTTGTTTCAGGCCGTCAATGGTTAAGGCGGGACCGGCCAGCGGCGGCTCTAACGTTTGCAGCAGGGCCACCATCTGGTCCAGGTCATAGTCGGTGATTTGTACTGCCTCATTCAGCGCCTTGACGAAGCGGCGCAGGTCGGTTAGCGTGGCAAAATCCAACGCCTTAAGCTGCTGGAAATGGCTCTCGTCCTGGTAGCTCTCATCCGTCACGGCCCAATCCAAAAAGCGAGCCTCCTCACCCACGATTTTGACGCCGTACTGGTCGTCGGTGTTGCGGATAAAGCTCCAGGGGGCGCGCATGGTGGCGTTGATGAAGTCCATGGGAATACCGGGCATCATGACGTAATCAAAGAGACGGGCGGCCGGATTGTCATACGCTTTCTTGAAGATTTGGGGCAGGCCATCGCCCAGATAGGTGTTGATGCGAGCCTGGGGATCGACCTGCGTGCCCCGGCGCAGCGTGTCATGGTTAGCACAGCCGGTAATCCAGCGGTCGCCCAGGTCGGCGATTTCACGGATGCGCCACCATTTGCTGGCCCAGAAGGTGAAGAGGAAGGGGGTGTTGTGGGCAAAGGTGAGCGGTCCCCACTGGTAGATGTCGGGCTGGTTGGCGGTCACTTCGCGGTAGGTGGAGGCCAGTTCCCAATCGTCCTGGGGCCAGGGACGGCCGTCTTCAAAAATCATCCAGGGGCGGTAGGGGCGGCTGGCTACTTCTTGCACCACATCGCTCATTAGTTGCAGATACTCGTCGTCGTAATAGAGGGTCTGACTGGCCTCATCCCAATATTTGAAATCTTGCGCCCCATCGACGCGCAGGGCATCGACGCCGAACTGGTTTTTGCGCCGCTGCATTTCCAGCAGCATGGCCCGCACGACGGGATGGCGATATTGTAGATTTTGGCCGTACATGTTGGGTCCGGCAAAAAAGTGGTGGTTCATCAGGGGCAAGGTCTGATTGTCGGTGTGGCCGTACACCACGTCGAGGATGAGTTGAATCGGTTCGGGGAAGTTATGGAGGGTGGCGATAAAGTCTACGAATTCAGACGGCCGTTTACTGCCAAGTAGGGTTGATTGTACCGCCGGTGAGCCGAGGGTCATCACGTCATAGCCCCAGTTGATCATCGTGGGGCGGGTCAGCCGCACCGTAACTGACCGAGGACCGAGGACCGAGGACGGATCATCTCCTCCGTCTTCCGTCCTCCGTCCTCCGTCTACTATTTGCCAGAACGGTTCGCCTGCTTCAAACTCAATGGTTGGCTCAATGGGCATCAGTTGGATGGCATCGTAGCCGACGTAATTTTGCTCGGCCGGAGTGAGGGGTTCACCTGCTTCTAGTTTGGCGGCGATACGGCCGTAAATATGGGTCAATCCGGCCAGCGTGCCTTCTGGCGAGGCGGTGCTGACGTGGATTTGCAAAATGTTGGCCGGGGCGTTTTGGGTAATGATGCCGTCCGCGCTTGGTCGGCCGTCCAGTTGGGCAAAATAATCTTTGTCGCCCCGTTCCGCCTGCATCTGGTCCAGGTCATACAGTTCGGCGGGGGAGGTGGCCCCAAAGGGCAGCGAATAGGCCAGCGGATCGCGCACGATTTGCTCTTGGCCGTCCGCATCCAGGTAAACCAACCAGTAAAAAGAGCCGGCCTGTTCCCGATTTCCTGGCTTCATGCCGGCCACCGCGCCCCAGGCGTACTCTCCCTGCAGGCGCAAATTGACCCGCTCCCGGCGCCAGGGCACTTCCTGCATGTCGGCCTGGAAGTCTATCTCTGCCAGCGGGGTGAAGATTTCCAAAAAGAGTTGTTTGGGGTCAAGCCCCTCTTCGCCGATTTCAGGCAGCCAGAAGCCAACCTCGGCGGCGTTGAGATCGGCTCGCCAATGGGCACCCAGTTTTTGCGTTAATTGTTGGGCGGCGGTGAAGGGGGAAACGGCCGTTTCTGCCACTTCCGCTGCCCAATCTAACAAGGCCTTCGTCGGCCCCGGCAAAAGATGACACATGGATGCTGACATTATTTACTCCTTTAGCAATGTGGCGAAGTAGCGAAGTGGCGTAGTGACCGCGCTACTTCGCCACTTCGCCACTCCGCAATTGATCTTGACACCATTATAGACCTATTGTATAGTATGACCCAATTGGAACCGGTTCCATTGAGCAAATTTGCTGAATTTACAGGATAATCAACGCTTTCAATCCTCCCTTATCAAGACTATATGAGACACGCGCTACAGGCACTATCTCATATTATCCCGGGAACAAACAGATGGCTACTGCAACCATAAAGGATGTTGCTAAAGAGGCTGGTGTAGGTGTAGGTACGGTATCTCGCGTAATTAACAATAGCGATGCTGTAAGCGATTCTACACGACACAAAGTTCTTTCCGCCATAGCCACGCTTGATTATACCCCCAACGCCAATGCCCGCCGTCTCTCATTAGGCAAAACAATGACTATCGCCGTCATCGTCCCTTTCTTCACCCGCCCCTCCGTTGTTGAACGACTCCGGGGCATTGAAAAGGTGTTAGCCGCCAGTGACTATGATCTTATACTTTACAATGTAGAGACAGTTCACCGTCGCCGTGATTGTTTTCAAAACGTTTCGCGCCGCGAGCGGGTGGACGGTATGATTATCATCTCCCTAATGCCCACTGACGCCGAGGCTGAGCGATTAAAACAAACCGGTGTACCCATTGTTTTAGTTGACACCCATCACGCCGAATTTGACTCAATCATGATCGATGATGTGGCTGGCGCCTATCGGGCTACCAGACATCTTATTGATTTAGGGCATACGAAGATTGCCCATATTGGCGATTTTGTGGATAATCCCTTTAACTTTCAGCAAATCCACGATAGGTATCAGGGTTACCGTCAGGCACTAAAAGAAGCCAACATCCCCTTCCGTGCTGACTACCATTTAGAGGGAGAGCATAGCCGGCGCGAAGCGCAGCGGTTAGCCTATGAAGTACTGACCAACCACGATCCACCCACCGCCATTTTTACCTTCAGTGATACCCAGGCTATTGGCGTCCTGGAGGCGGCCCGCGGTTTGGGCGTGCATGTACCAGAACAACTTTCCGTGATTGGCTATGATGATATTGAAATAGCCGAATATCTGCATCTTACAACCATTCGACAATCTTTGTTTCAATCTGGCCTGGATGGTGGCCAATTGCTTTTGGAAACAATGGCTATACGAGACCAAAAACCACAGGAGTATTTGTTACCGACAGAGTTAATTGTGCGCGGTACAACAGCTCCCCCACCAACAACGTAGCCAACAAGCCTATACCAGACTAAGAAGGAGGTGATGTGTTCCGAAGGAAACCATATTGCAGAACCCATTTTGTTTAACAACCTTTACATTTTCCTAAAGGAGGAAAAGAAATGTCTACCCGTAGAATTTTGACTATCCTAAGCTTGAGCTTACTGCTCGCTTTCTCACTTTTCCTGGCCGCTTGCAATGGCGAGACTGTGGCACCAGATGCGCCGGTTGATGATCCCGCCGTTGAGCAACCAGTTGATCCCCCTCCTCCGACCGATGATGAAGATATTGTTCTCTCCATCTTCGCCGGTAATGTAGGTATGGAACTGGAACTGTCCCAGCGTGCCGCCGAAGCTTACATGGAACAGAATCCTAACGTTACTGTCCGCATTATTGACACGCCTGACTTTGTAGAAGACCGTCTAGGTGTTTACCTACAGCTCTTTGAAGCCCGTTCTTCTCAGGGTGACGTGTTCCAGATTGACGTGATCTGGCCTGGTGACCTGGAAGAGCACTTCGTTGACCTGTATGAATACGGCGCAGCCGACATCGTGGGCGACCACTTCCCGGCTATCGTTGAGAACAACACAGTAGACGGCCGTCTCATTGGTATCCCCTGGTTCACCGACGCCGGTCTGCTTTACTTCCGCACCGACCTGCTGGAGAAATACGGCTATGATGGCCCCCCCGCCACCTGGGATGAGCTAGAAGAAATGGCTCAAACTATCCAGGACGGCGAGCGTGCCGAAGGCAACCAGGACTTCTGGGGCTTTGTCTGGCAAGGCAACGCCTATGAAGGTCTGACCTGTGATGCCCTCGAATGGATCGCCTCCAACGACGGTGGCACCATTGTTAGCCCCGACGGCGTAATCACCATCAATAACCCCAACGCTGCTGAGATCATCGATCAGGCCGCTGGCTGGGTTGGCACTATCTCGCCCCCCGGCGTAACCGGCTACGGTGAAGAAGAATCCCGTGCCGTCTGGCAGGCTGGCAATGCCGCCTTTATGCGTAACTGGCCCTATGCCTACTCCCTCGGTCAAGCTGACGACAGCGCCATCGCTGGCCTGTTTGATGTTGCCCCGCTGCCGGCTGGTAGAGGCTCCCCGGCCGCTACCCTGGGTGGCTGGCAGTTAGCCGTCTCCCGCTACAGCAACCATCCGGCCCAGGCCGCTGACCTGGCCTTCTTCATGGCTTCTTACGAGCAGCAGAAGATTCGTGCTGTTGAAGGCAGCCTAAACCCGACCATCATGGACCTGTATGAGGATGAGGACGTATTGGCCGCCAACCCGTTCTTTGGCAGTCTGTATGATGTCTTTATCAACGCAGTAGCCCGTCCCTCAACGGCTACAGCGCCCCAGTATGCGGCTACCTCTAGCCTGTTCTTCAACGCGGTTCATTCCGTCTTGACGGGCAATACCGACGCTACTACCGCTTTTGAGGAGCTAGAGCTAGACCTGGTAGACCTGTTGGGCTTCCCCACCGGTCAGCCGTAAGGTTGATGCTACTTTGTCAAATCGGCCTGATTGGCGTTAGCTGAATCAGGCTGTGGCCGGGTCGGGGTAGATTTTTCTGCCTCGACCCGGTTTGTTCATTCAGTTCTGAGCCGTTCCTACACAGACAAAGCCAGCAGAGGGCTTGGAATCGCTTAAGACTTGTCTGGTTGTAACCGCAAGTCCTGTACCTTGGAGGGAGAACTGTATTATGGCCGAAGTTACCGCAAAACCTAAAAAGAAGAAGATGACCGACCTGGCCAAAAAAGAAGAGCGGTTGGCTTATTTTCTACTAGTCCCTACTTTTTTTATTCTTTTTACCATTGCCCTGTATCCGCTGGGTACAGTGTTTTATAACAGTATGACCAACCGTGTCTTTGCCAGTGGCCGGCCGGTTGAATTTGTAGGATTTGACAATTACGCCCGGCTGCTCAGCATGACAATTATGGAGCTGCCTCCCGTTGTCGATGAAGTGACCGGAGAGGTAATGGTTGATGAAAACGGCCGTACTGTTTACGAACGGCCGTTAGCTGTCCTGCCCCGTCAGCCGCGTGCTTACCGTGAGTTATCCCAATTTAACCTGTTTGGCACACAATATGTCGTTGGTGCTACGGATCGGAATTTTATTCGATCTATTTGGGATACGCTGGTATTCACCGTCGTCTCAGTGGGCTTAGAAACGATATTGGGCCTCGGTGTTGCCCTGGTGGTCAACTCCAAATTCCCGGCCAGAGGCATGATGCGGGTGGTGATGCTGGTGCCGTGGGCGATTCCAACGGCCGTTTCCTCACGTATGTGGGAATGGATGTTAGGCTCCACCCGAACCGGCTTCTTCAACGTCGTCTTCCAGAATTTGGGCCTGGGCGACGGCCAGATACCCTTCCTGGTAGACCCCACCTGGCAGTTGCCGGCCATGATCGCCATCGACGTCTGGAAAACCACACCCTTCATGGCCCTCCTCCTGTTGGCCGGCCTGCAGCTCATTCCCAGCGATGTCTACGAAGCGGCCGATGTGGACGGGGCCAGCAAAGCGCGCCAATTCTTCACAATTACCCTACCTTTGCTCAAGCCGACGCTGGCCGTCGCCCTTGTCTTCCGCACCCTGGATGCCATCCGCGTTTTCGACGTCTTCCAGATTGTGTTAGCCAAGCGCAAATTCTCCATGGCCAGTTTTGCCTACTATGAGCTTATAGATAATCAAGCGATGGGCTATTCATCGGCAGCCAGTGTGGTCATCTTCATCATCATTACTGTTTTTGCCGTTGCCTACATTAGATTATTAGGAGTGGATGACGAATGAAAAAATCACCAGTTCAGGAATTCCTCAGAAAAGCCCTGTTTTGGCTTCTCGTGATTGTGATCTTTGTCTACCTACTGTTCCCGTTCTACTGGGCTATTAACTCCTCGCTCAAAACGGAAAACCAGTTGCAGATGACACCGGCTACCTTTGTGCCCCGTGATCGGGCTACAGGTGATGTTTCCCCAACTTTCCAAAATTATCAGGCCGTTTTCCAGAACGAACGCTTTGTGCGTGGACTGATTAACAGCGTTATTGTGGCTGTCACTACCACCGCTATCTCGTTGGCTGTGGGTGCCTTTGCTGCGTTTGCGTTGGGTAAACTCCGTTTTCGTGGTAAAAGCCCGTCCCTATACGTGATTCTGTCTATGACCATGTTCCCGCAAATCGCGGTGCTTACGGGATTATACGCGGTGATCAGGGCTTTACAGTTGCCCGCTATACCCAGTATGATCCTGTCATATATGATCTTTACTCTGCCCTTCACCGTCTGGGTGTTGACTGCCTTTTTCAAGGGGTTGCCCACAGAAATTATGCAGTCGGCCCAGGTGGATGGAGCCACCCCGTTCCAGACTTTCTACATGATTCTGCTGCCCCTGACCGCCCCGGCGCTGGTTACAACCGGGCTGTTGGCTTTCATCAACGCCTGGAATGAGTACCTGTTTGCCTTGACCTTTACCACCATCGAGCCAGATGCACGGACAGTACCCGTAGCTATCGCCCTCTTTACCGGCCAAATCTCCCGTCAGGAGCCATTTGGCGAGATCATGGCGGCGGCCGTGGTTGTTACCCTGCCGCTACTGGTTCTTGTTGTCTTCGGCCAGCGCAAGATTGTGGCTGGTCTGACGGCTGGGGCGGTCAAAGGGTAAGAAGAAAGAGTTAGCAACCCGCATAAACGTTTGACGGAGGACGGAAGACGGAGGACGGAAATCGGTCGTTCATCTTCTGTCCTCCGTCCATTACACTATGAGTAATCAGACCAACTGGTATCAAGAAGCGGTCTTCTATGAACTCTACATCCGCGCCTACCGCGACGAAAACGGGGACGGACACGGTGACTTTCGCGGCGCGATCAAGAAGCTGGACCATATCCAGTCATTAGGCGTTAACTGTATCTGGATCTTGCCCATGTACCCCTCCCCCCTGCGGGATGATGGCTATGACGTGGCCGATTACATGGATATTCACCCCGATTATGGCAATCTAGATGATTTCAAAGCGTTCCTGGACGCGGCCCACGAACGAGGCTTGCGTGTTGTCACTGATCTGGTGATGAACCACACCTCTGACCAACACCGCTGGTTCCAGGAAGCGCGAGCTGATCACAATTCAGAGTACCGCGATTATTACGTCTGGAGCGATACAGGCACGGAATATGCCGATACGCGCATTATCTTCCTGGACTCTGAGCCATCAAACTGGACTTATGATGAAGTAGCGGGCCAATATTTTTGGCACCGTTTTTATCGTACCCAGCCAGACTTGAATTATGATAACCCGGCCGTACACGAGGAGATGTTCAAAATTATCCGCTTTTGGCTGGATATAGGCATAGATGGCTTTCGGGCCGACGCCGTACCTTATCTCTATCAGCGTGAGGGGACAAACTGTGAGAATTTGCCCGAAACCCACGCCTTCTTGAAGCAGGTGCGCCGTCTGCTGGATGAGGAGTACCCCGATTGTGTCCTGATTGCCGAAGCCAACATGTGGCCGGAGGATTTGCTGCCCTATTTCGGCGATGGGGATGAGTTCCATATGTGTTTCCATTTTCCCATCATGCCCCGCCTCTTTATGGCTTTGAAGCGGGAAGATAAAACGCCGATTGTGAAGATTTTGGAGCAGACGCCGGAGATTCCGCCGGGGACGCAGTGGCTCACTTTTTTGCGGAACCATGATGAGCTGACGCTGGAAATGGTAACAGAAGAGGACCGGCAGTGGATGTGGGAGCAGTATGCGCCGGAGCCGCGTATGAAGCAAAATCTGGGCATTCGGCGGCGGTTGGCCCCGCTGCTGGATAACGAGACGCCGCGCTGGCTGCTGCTGCACGCGCTATTTTTGTCGCTGCCGGGCGCGCCCATTGTTTATTATGGGGATGAGATTGGCATGGGCGACAATATCTGGCTGCCGGACCGTCACGGCTGCCGCACGCCGATGCAGTGGACGGCCGAAAAAAATGGCGGCTTTTCGGAGGCGGATACGACTTACTTTCCGGTCAATGACGATGAGGTGTTTGGCTACCAGCAGGTCAATGTAGCCGCACAGGAGGATGAGGAGTTCTCATACCTGAACCTGACCCGCTTTTTGATCCGGACGCGCCAGAACCAGCCAGCCTTGCGCCAGGGTGAGATGGAATTTGTGGAGACGGGGAATACGGCCGTTCTTGCCTATTGGCGGCGCAATTCACAACAGCGCATTTTCTGCCTCTTCAACCTCAGCACCAAACCGCAGCAGGTGGAGCTAAACATGAAAGATTTGCACCTGCCAATGCGTGACTTGCTGCATCCTGAAATTGAGCCGCTGACAGAAACGGCCGTTGTCCTCGAACCCCAAGCCGCCCATTGGTATATCTATGACTAAAGCGTATTGCGTATTTCGTATTGCGTAGCCAGACGAAATTACGGAATACGCAATACGGCGAAAAGGGTGACATGAACGATTATTTTATCAGCATATTTTACTCTGAGGAAGATGAAGGTTATATTGCCGATATACCTGATCTTCGTTTTTGTTCAGCCTTTGGTGAAACACCTGAAGAAGCACTTCAAGAAGTGCAAAAAGCAAAAGCTGCCTGGCTTGAAGCTGCTCGTGAAGCTGGAAAACCAGTTCCGCAGCCGTTGTACCGCCCGATTATTTACCGTTTGACTGAAACATCGTCGCTTGAGCCAGCCTAGCGAAAAACGAAATGATCACACCTGAAAAGATGGCCCAATGCTGAACCAAGATGAGTGATCCGCAGACCTTCCTCGATGACCTGTTAAAAGGTCCTTTGCACCAGCTAGAGCCATTAGAGCAGGAGATTTTCCGGCTGCGCTTTGAACAACATTTTGAGGATGTGCTACGGCCGTTGACCCACCTCTACGGCCAGCGCGACGACTTCGAACAGCATCTCAGCCAGCTATTCCACATCGTCGCCCGCGCCTACCGTGACCGGCCGGCCGAACTGCGCCTGCTCAACCTCAAACGTAGCGCCGAACCCGACTGGTTCCAGCAGTCCAA
>SLGK01000028.1 GCA_007123775.1 Anaerolineae bacterium
ACATCGCCCAAAACCGGCTGCGCGAAAAGCAGTTTTTTGTGGCGAATGGTCTGCCGGTGGCCCCATTTACGGCCGTTTCCAGCCTCACCGATTTGCAAGAAGGATTAGCCAGACTGGGTACCCCCGCCGTCCTCAAAACCGCCACTTCTGGCTACGATGGCAAGGGGCAGGAACTCATCCGCCACCCCGATGAGGCTGAGACCGCCTTTGCCGCCATCAACGGGCAGCCGGCCATCCTCGAAGCCTTCGTCAGCTTTGAGCGGGAGGTCTCGATGGTAGGCGCACGGGGCAAAAATGGGGAGTTTGCCCACTACGGCCTCATTGCCAACGACCACGCCAACCACATCCTGGATGTTTCCGTAGCGCCAGCACCCATCCCAGACACGCTAGTGACCCAGGCCGAGCAGATGGTCCGCACCGTATTAGAGGCACTGGATGTGATCGGGGTGTTGTGTATAGAATTCTTTGTGACGAAAGATGGCCGTTTGCTGCTCAACGAAATCGCCCCTCGTCCCCACAACTCCGGCCATTTGACCATCGAAGCGTGTGAGACGAGCCAGTTTGAGCAGCAGTTGCGGGCCGTCTGTGGCCTGCCGCTGGGCCAAACCCGCTATCGCCAACCGGCGGCCATGGCCAATCTGCTGGGCGACTTATGGGAAAATGGTCCGCCGGACTGGACGGCTGTTCTCCAGCCCGGCATCCATCTACATTTATATGGTAAACTAGAAGCCCGTCCCGGCCGCAAAATGGGGCACATAACCGCGCTGGCCGAAACGGCCGATTTAGCGCGGCAAAAGGTATTAGAGGCAAGGGAGAAGATAAGTTGACAGAGGACGAAGGACGGAAGACGGAGCAGTCTGTATCCGTCCTTCGTCCTCCGTCTTCCGTCCACAAGGAAGAGAAATGATAAATTTTTGGGAAGAAGACAAATTTCACGACGAGTGTGGCGTTTTTGGCGTTTACGCGCCGGGGCGGCAGGTGGCGCGGCTGGCTTTTTTTGGCCTTTACGCCTTGCAGCACCGGGGCCAGGAGAGCGCGGGCATTGCCACCTGCGACGGCCGTTCCGCCTACAGCCACAAAGGGATGGGATTGGTAGCCCAGGTGTTCAATGAGGAGAATTTACGGCCGTTGCAGGGCCACCTGGCCATCGGTCAAAACCGCTACTCTACCACCGGTTCATCCCACCTGCGCAACGCCCAGCCCTACCTCATTGAGACCATCTACGGTCCGTTGGGCGTGGCCCACAACGGTAATTTAACCAACGCCCTTCACCTGCGCCACCAACTGCTCAAGCGCGGCGTGGGTCTCTCCTCCACCAGCGACAGCGAAGTGATCACCCAAATGCTGGCTGCCCCGGCCGACGTTTGGGCACAACCGTTGCTCAACGGCGATGAGCAGGACCGCTGGGTGGCCCGGCTGCGAGCCTTCATGCAGGTGGCCGAAGGGGCTTACTCCCTGACCCTGATGACCCGCGAGGCCATTTACGCCGTGCGCGACCCGTTGGGATTACGGCCGTTGTGCCTGGGTCAACTGGAAGATGGCGGCTACGTCGTGGCCAGCGAGACCTGTGCCCTGCACACCATCGGGGCCGAATTCCGCCGCGAAGTGCAGCCGGGCGAAATTTTGCGTCTGGACCAGGATGGCGTGACGTCTTTCCATGGCGCCGACATTGAGCGGCGCGCGCTCTGTATTTTTGAATATGTCTACTTTGCCCGGCCCGATTCTCTCTTTGAAGGGCAGAGCATCCACGATGTGCGCCAGCAGTTGGGCCGCCAGTTGGCCCGCGAAGCCCCGGCCAACGCCGATATTGTCGTCGGCGTGCCTGACTCAGCTACGCCGGCCGCCATCGGTTTCAGCCTGGAATCGGGCCTGCCTTACACCGAGGGCTTGACCAAGAATCGCTATATCGGCCGTACCTTCATCCAGCCCGACGACCAACTCAGGAAAGAGGGAGTGCGTATCAAGTATAATCCCCTGACGGCTAACCTGGCTGGCAAACGGGTGGTCATGATCGACGACTCGATTGTGCGCGGCAACACGGCCGGGCCGCTGGTGCAGCTCTTACGCGACGGCGGAGCTAAAGAGGTTCACGTGCGCGTCAGCTCGCCACCGGTGCGCCATCCCTGCTTTATGGGTATCGACATGGCTACCAAACAGCAGCTTATCGCCCATCAACTGGATGTAGAAGGCATCCGGCGGCGTATTGGGGCGGATAGTCTGGCTTATTTGAGTTTAGAGGGGATGGAAACGGCCGTACGGTCCACCATCACCCAACCGGCCGGCCACTGCAACGCCTGCTTCTCCGGCCAATACCCCATCCCCATTCCCCCCTGGCTTTTCAGTGACGAGCGGGATCAGGAGAAAGTTATCTTTGAAGATATGTGGGGGTAATTTGCTTGCGTTATTCTCTGTACTCTTGTATACTTTAATTGCACGACATGCGGGATAATACAACAAAACTTTGAGAGGAGAATTATCATGAAAGCGTCCTGTCTCCAAGAGAATCTGGCCAAAGGGTTGAGCATTGTCAGCCGGGCCGTCAGTACCCGCTCCACGCTGCCGGTCCTGGCCAATGTGCTACTGACGACCGACAACGGCCGTCTCAAACTCTCCGCCACCAATCTGGAAATCGTCATTACCTGCTGGATTGGGGCCAAAGTGGAGGAGCCGGGGGCCATCACCATTCCCGCCCGCACCTTTAACGATCTGGTCAGCGCTCTACCGCAGGAGCAGGTAGACCTGTCGCTTAATGAAACCACGCAAACGCTCCACGTCGAATGTGCCCGCACCCAGG
>SLGK01000240.1 GCA_007123775.1 Anaerolineae bacterium
AGTAAAGAGACCTGGCAGGCGGCCGTAGAGCGGCGCAAAGAAAATAAGCGCATGGCCAAACGTAACACGCGGCATAACTACCTACTCAGAGCGTTAGCAACTTGTGGGGAATGTGGGGCCAGCGTGGGGACACAAGCGATAAAATCACGCGGCCATTTTTACAAATATTATCGGTGCAACGCTGCCAAAAAAAGCGGGGCATACGTCCACGACTGTGACACTAAAATGTTTAGAGCGGATAAGGTGGACGCGGTGATCTGGCAATGGGTGAAAGAGTTTATGAGCAACCCGGCCGTAATGCGTGAAGGCATAGCGGCGTACAAAGAGCAGCAAGGCGACGCGGCCCGGCCGATACGGGAACAATTAACCGTGACAGAGCGATTGATAGCAGAGCAGCAGCAGCAGCTTGAAAGATTGCTTGACTTGTATCTATCAGGCGGCATGATGCAAGATATGCTACTGGACCGTAAACAGCGCATAGAGAAGCGTATAGCGGCGTTAGAGAAGGAACAAACCCACCTGTCAGAACAGCTTGACGCGGTGGGCCTGAATGAAAGCCAACTAGCAGACCTGATAACCCTGGCTGAACGGGTAGGGGAGCGGTTAGACCTGGCTGATAACGACTTTGAAACGCAGCGCGGCGTTATTGAAGCGTTGGGAGTGCGTGGTAAGCTGGTGACTGTGGACGGCCTCCAATACGTAGATTTATCCTGCCATTTTGAGAGCGGCCAGTTATTAGATGTGTCTCAGATAACGAATAGTCGGGGGCCGCGTACCGCGTTTTGCCGCCGCCGCTGACTTCCATCATCGCCTTCACTTTCATTTGCAGACCGAATAGGTTCATGAATCCCTCGGCGTCCCGCTGGTCATAGACGTCTTCCTGACCAAAAGTGGCGAAATCTTCCCGGTAGAGGCTGTTGGGGCTGGAACGGCCGATGACAATCACGTTCCCCTTGTACAGCTTCACCTTCACCCAGCCGGTAATCGTCTCCTGCGTATGGTCAATGAACGCCTGCATCGACTCACGCAGCGAATGATACCATTGACCGAAATAGACCAGTTCGGCATAGCGCACGCCTATTTGTTCCTTATAGTGGACCGTCTCGCGGTCGAGGCAGAGGGATTCCAGTTCCCGGTGGGCGGCGTAGAGAATGGTGCCGCCGGGTGTTTCATACACGCCGCGTGACTTCATGCCCACCAGCCGGTTCTCGACCATATCCACGCGCCCGATGCCGTGCCTGGCCCCCAACTCATTCAACGTTTCGATGATGGCGGCCGGCGGCAACTGCACTTCGTTGACGGCCACCGGTACACCCTGCTCAAAATCGATCCGTACCACCTCGGCCTCATCGGGGGCAGCCTCTGGTGCCACGGTCCACTGGAACATCGATTCCTCCGGCTCGTTGGCCGGGTTTTCCAGGATGCCGCCCTCGTGCGAAAGGTGCCACAGGTTGCGGTCGCGACTGTAGATCGATTTTTCGGTGTGGACCACAGGCACATTGTGTTGTCTGGCGTAGGCCAGTGCATCTTCACGAGAGCGAATGTCCCACTCGCGCCAGGGGGCAATCACTTTCAGGGTAGGGTTGAGGGCTTTGTAAGTCAGCTCAAAGCGGACCTGGTCGTTGCCTTTGCCGGTGGCTCCGTGGGCGACGGCGTCGGCCCCTTCGGCCTCGGCAATAGCCACCTGCCATTTGGCAATCAGCGGCCGGGCCACCGACGTGCCTAAAAGATACTGCCGCTCGTAGATAGCCCCCGACTGCATCATGGGGAAGAGAAAATCTTTGGCAAATTCGTGGCGCAAATCTTCGACGTAGACTTTGCTGGCGCCGCTGGCCAACGCTTTTTCTTCCAGGCCGATCAGTTCGTCCCCGCCCTGGCCCAGGTCGGCGCAAAAGCATATGACTTCACAGCCGTAATTTTCGCGCAGCCAGGGCACAATCACAGAGGTGTCGAGGCCGCCGGAATAGGCGAGTACAACTTTGTTCACAGATGGTTTGGACATGGGTAATGCTCCTTTTGGTACTCTGGTAGAAACCGGGCCTTTTTGGGAGAAGCCCGGTTTCTGAGATGATAAGACGGGTAGCTGAATCGCTTCGGCTGTGGGTTGCAGCAGGGTGCGGCGGATGTCGGCGGGGCCTAGTTCGAGGACAACGGCCGTTTCGTCGCAGGCGTGGCGAATGGGGCAGAGTTGACAGTCCCGCCACACCTTTTCCGGGAAGAGGGATTGGTGGGTAATAATAAAGCCCAGGTTTTCAAAGAAGCCCACGGCCCGCGTCAGGGCAAACAGAGTGGGAACGCCTCTGAGCCGGGCCTGCTCGATGACCGCCTTGACGATGGTGCTGCCCCAGCCTTGCCCCTTCACTTTGTCAGAGACGGCCAATGAGCGCACTTCGGCCAGCGCATCCGTGTAATAGAGCAGGGAAACACAGGCCACGATCTCACCCTCGTCGTCTTCGCCGATGAGCCAGTCGTCGAGCGTTAGCCGCACCGATTCGGCCGTGCGCGGCAGCAAATCGCCGCGGCGCACGTGTTCGTTGACCAGGGCCATAATGCCGGGGACGTCGGTGGGGGTGGGGGGACGGATGTTCATGGTACATGACGTAAAACGTAAGACGTAAAACGTAATGAGCTTATGACCCGTTACGTTTTACGCCTTACGTTTTACGGTTTTAATGCAGACACTCCTGTATAACGCCAACGGCCGTATCAATCTGCTCCTGGGTGATGATCAGCGGCGGGGCCAGGCGCAAGACGTTGTCACCGGCGCTGATGAGGAGCAGCCCTTTGTCGCGGGCAGCGGTGATGAGGGGAGCCACGGCCGTATCCATTTGCACACCCACCAGCAGCCCCAGCCCGCGCACGGCCTTGACCGAGGGTGCGCCTATTTGGTTCAACCGCTCTTGCAGATAAAGGCCATTGGCGGCTACCTGCTGCAAAAATTCTGGCTGATTGATGCGGTCAAAAACGACCTGCGCCGCCCGGCAAACGAGCGGCCCACCGGCAAAAGTGCTGCCGTGATCGCCTGGCTGGATAACGTCGGCCACCGCCTGTGTCACCAGGATAGCACCGATGGGCAGTCCGCCCGCCAGCGGCTTGGCCAGCGTCATGATGTCGGGCGTGATGGCGTAGTTTAGGTGCGCCCAGAGCTGGCCGGTCCGTCCCAGGCCACACTGCACCTCGTCGAAAATCAGCAGGGCGTGGTGGTTGTGGCACAGGGCGCGTAAGCCTTGCAGAAATTCGGCCAGGGCCGGATTGACGCCTCCCTCGCCCTGAATCGGTTCGACAATGACGGCGCAGGTATCGTCGTCCACGGCCAGCCGCGCCGCCTCCAGGTCGTTGAAATGGACAAAGGTGACGCCGGGCATGAGCGGGGCAAAGGGGGCGCGGTAATGCTCTTTGTAGGTCAGGGAGAGGGCGCCGATGGAACGGCCGTGGAAGCCTCCCGTGAAAGCGACAATCTTGGTTTTGTTGGTATGAAAGTGGGTCTTGGCCCACTTGCGGGCAAATTTGACTGCCCCCTCGTTGGCCTCAGAGCCGGTGTTGGCAAAAAATACCCGGTCGGCGAAGCTGTTCTCGACCAGCCGACGGGCCAGTTCAAGCTGGGGGGCGGTGTGGTACAGGTTGCTGACGTGGGTTAATTGGGCGGCCTGCTCAGAAACGGCCGTTACCCATTCCGGGTCGCTGTGGCCCAGCCCATTCACGGCAATGCCCGACATGAAGTCGAGATATTGGTTGCCCTCGGTGTCGTACAGGTAGACGCCCTCGCCTCGTTCAAAAACGACCTCCGGCCGGTTGTAGGTGTGGACAAGATAGTTTGATGCTGCTTCTATTAGGTCTGATTTGTTCATAATTTTCCTTGTGCGGGTAGCGGGTTGCAGGTAGCGGGTTGCGGGTAGCGGGTAGTGGGTTGCAATGGTAAGCAGTCCGCTACATGCCACATGACACACGCCACCTGCCACTCGCCACTCGCTACCCGCCACTAAACCACGTTCCCCCATCACTCAGCAACCCGCCCATATCCACAATACGGGCCTGGGCTACGCCCTGGGCCACGGCGTCGAGGGCGGCCTGGACTTTGGGGATCATGCCGCCGATGATGACATCTCTTTCGCGTAGTGAGTTGCACTGGGCCAGGGTGAGATGGGGGAAAATACGGCCGTTTTCCATCACCCCCGGCACGTTAGAGACAAAATCGAGCAGGTCGGCCTGTAACGCTAGGGCCACGGCGCAGGCTACTTCGTCGGCGTTGACGTTGTAGGGGTGGTGGTTGGGACCAAGCGAGATGGGGGAAATTACGGCCGTTATCCCCTGTGCCAGCAAATTGGTAATGAGGTCGGTGCGAACGGCCGTTATCTCACCCACGTAGCCCAAATCGGCTGTAGGATGCAGCTTCTGGCGGCAGCGCAGCAGGCCGCCATCCACGCCGCTTAGCCCCACCGCATCCACGCCCGCCGCCAGCAGGGCCGCCACCAGCCGCTTATTAGCCACGCCCGACAGCACCATTTCGGCGGCAACCAGCGACCCGGCATCGGTGACGCGCAGGCCGTCTACCTTGAGGGTGGGCAGCCCCAGCCGGGCTTGCAAGTCGGCAATACCCCGCCCACCACCGTGGACAATGACGACCGGCTCAGCCTGCGCCGCAATATAGTCCGCAAACTGCCGCAGAAACTCTTCGTTATCTAATTTATCGCCGCTTATTTTTAAGATGTGCATTGTGCAAATTGGCGGAGTGGCGGAGTGGCGAGGTGGCAAAGTTACTTCGCCGCCCCGCCGCCGCGCCACTTCGCTTATAGTAAGCCTGTTGTCTCAGCCAGACCCATCATCACATTCATATTTTGTACCGCCTGGCCGGCCGCGCCTTTGATCAGGTTGTCGATGGCGCAGGTGATAATCAGCGTATTGCCCGCCAGCGTTAGACCAAGGGCGCAGCGATTGCTGTGGACCACGTGGCCCAGCGTGGCTACTTCGCCCTCTGGCAGCAGGTCCACAAAAGGCTCGTTCCCATATGCCGCCTCATACAGCCCCCGCACCTCACTGGCTACTGAATACTGGCTACTGACTACTAACTGTAACTGGACGTAAATCGTGGACAAAATCCCGCGCGGTACGGGCAGCAGGTGGGGCGAAAAGATGAGCGGGGGCGCGTCTGGCTGCCAGGTTTGGATTTGTTGTTCAATTTCGGGCAGATGGCGGTGGGCACGGCCGATCCCGTAAGGCGAGAAATTGTTGGCTACCTCTACAAAATGGGTGTGCTGTCTGGGCATACGCCCGGCACCCGACACGCCCGATTTGCTGTCGGCAATAATCGGGTCGCTAAGGGGCCAGCCGGCGGCCAGGAGCGGCTGCAAGGCCAGCAGGATGCTGGTGGGGTAGCAGCCGGGATTGGCGACCAGTTGGGCCTGGGGCAGATCGGCGCGGGCAAACTCGGTCAGACCGTACACGGCCGTTTTCAACCAGTCCGGCGCGGGGTGAGCCACTTTGTACCATTCTTCATAGACCGCCTGCTTTTTCAGGCGAAAATCGGCGCTGAGATCGATGACTCGTTTACCGGCGTTGAGGGCAGCAACGGCCGTTGGCGCCGCCGCCGCATGAGGTAAACACAAAAAGACCAGGTTTACCTCAGCCAGCGGAGCCTCGGCCGCCGCCACCAGTTCATATGCCGGGGCCTGGGGGAAGATATGGTTTAACGGCCGTCCCGCCTGCGACTCCGAGGTGACAAAACCAATAGTCACCGCCGGATGCCGCGCCAACAGCCTTATCAGCTCATACCCCGTATACCCCGTCGCCCCATAAATACCTACGCTAATCATAAATCCCTCTTGAGTGTAGAGTGCAGAGTACTGAGTGTAGAGTGTAGAGTACTGAGTGTAGAGTGTAGAGTACTGAGTGTAGAGTGTAGAGTACTGCGTGTAGAGTGTAGAGTACTGAGTGTAGAGTGTAGAGTACTGCGTGTAGAGGATCGTCTTGATACGCTACCTCTTCCTCTAGCTCTAGCTCCAACACCGTTCCCTCTATCTCTACACTCTATACTCTATACTCTACACTCTATACTCTACACTCTATACTCTACACTCTATACTCTACACTCTATACTCTACACTCTATCTCTACACTCTATCTCTACCTAAACAAAAAACCGCCAGACCCATGTGTAGGTCTGGCGGTCATTGTTGCTGCGTTTTAGTCAGTATGAGACTCAGGCAACCACAAAAGCCAGACATGTCGTCTGGCGGCGGCGGAAAAAGCGAATGATTTGCTGAGTCATGAAGTTCATACGGCTAGATGCTACCAAATAATCTTGAATTGTCAACTTGTTTTGCACAGGTACGCCACGCTTCAATATTATCAGGCTTTGCCCAACAATCATTAGGCTTTGCCCAACACCATTGCCAGCAGCGCCATGCGAATATACATCCCATTCTGCACCTGGCGGAAGTAAGCGGCACGCGGGTCGCTGTCTACGGTGTAATGAATTTCACCGACACGGGGTAAGGGGTGCATCACCACCATCTTCTCTTTAGCCCGCTTCATAATTTCCGGGGTGATCTTGTAAAACTCTTTAACCTCTTCATATTGGGCCAAATCCGTGAATCGCTCTTTCTGGACGCGAGTAACGTACAGCACATCGGCGTTTTCGATGACGTCGGCGACTTCGTGCGTTTCGCGCACGTCCACGCCCGCGTCGATTACCTGGTTCATGATAGCCAGGGGCAGCCGCAAGATTTCAGGAGAGACGAAGCGCAGGCTGACGTCATATTGCAGCAGCAGTTTGGTCAGAGAGTGGACGGTACGGCCGTAACGCAAATCCCCGATCATGGCTACTTTCAGCCCTTCTAGCCGGCCCAGTTCATCCTGGATAGTGAACAGGTCCAGCAGAGATTGGGTCGGATGCTCGCCAGTGCCATCACCGGCGTTGATGACGGGCACGCTGGCGTAGCTGGCGGCCGCTTTGGCTGAGCCAATTTCGGGGTGGCGCAGCACAATGACGTCTGCGTATTGTTCCAGGGTGCGGATGGTGTCGGCCAACGTTTCCCCTTTGCTGACGGAGCTAAACTGCACACCCTGGGTGATGGGAATGACGCCGCCCCCCAGCCGTTCCATAGCGGCAATGAAAGAAGAACTGGTGCGGGTACTCGGTTCGTAAAAGAGGCAGGCCAGGACGTGGCCTTTAAGCAAATCAACGCCGCTGGCGTGCTTCACAACCGCCCGCATTTCACGGGCACGTTCAAAAATGTAAGACAGTTTTTCCTTGTCGAATTGACTTACTGATAGAATGTCCTGGCCGGTGAAGCCGTTATCGTGCCGCTCATTACCCGGCATGGCCTCTAAATCAAATAAGGGTTTTAGGTTCATTTGTTTTTCTCCTCATGTCATAAAAAATTGATACGCAGGTGTAGACTACAAGACTACAAGACTACAAGACTACAAGACCACAAGACTACAAGACCACAAGACTACCCGACTACAAGACTACCCGACTACAAGACTACAAGACTACAAGACTACAAAACTACCCGACCACTGCCCGGCACGGCCGTTACCCGTCCGTCCTCATAAACGATCTGGCCGCGCAGGGTCACGCGCTGAACCCGGCCGGCCGCTGCCATGCCAGCAAAGGGAGTCCAGCCACATTTGGTATACAGGTTGTCGTTGCTGATGGTGTAAGGCGTCATGTCCACCTCGACTTGCGTGTCAGGCTGTGCCGGCAGGTCAAAGATGCGGCGCGGGTTGGTGGCCATTAACTGGATGAGGCGGTCAGTGGTGATACGGCCGTCTACCACTCCATGCAGCATGAGCGGCAGCGACGTTTCTAAGCCGGCTACGCCCGGCGGGGGGCTGTCCGAATGCTTCTCGGCCAGCGTATGGGGCGCGTGGTCGGTAGCGATGCAGTCGATGGTGCTGTTGATATGTTCCCACAGGGCGGCCACGTCATCGGCCGTGCCCAGGATGGGTCGCATGTCACCCAGCGGCCCCAGGCGGGTGGCGTCACCCTCGTCAAGAAAAAGATGGTGGGGCGTCACTTCACAAGTCACGGGCAGGCCGGCCGCTTTGGCGTCGGCAATCAGCTCAATTTCCTGACGGCGGCTAATGTGGCAAAAGTGAACGGAACGGCCGTAGGTAGCCGCCAGGCCAATCCCCACCGCCACACTTTGTTTTTCGGCGTGCATGGCAATTAGCTTATGGCGCGGCCACAATTGAAAACAGGCCCGTAGCGTGGCCAGGTCCTCCACGCGCAGCTTGCCAAAGGTATCGTTGAGGTAAATCTTGAGCGCGACAGCCTGCTCGCCCAGAGCGGGTAGATGGGCTACATCTTCCGGGCTGGCCCCGGCATAAAGGCCAAGATCACAGCGGGTAGCGGCCGTTGCTCTGTTATAGGCCAGCGCCAAAGCGTCGGGTGTAGTTAAAGGTGGGCTGGTATTCGGCATCGCCAGAACAGTGGTGATGCCACCCGCCAGCGCGGCGGCCGTACCGGTGGCAAAATCCTCTTTATGTTCGCCGCCGGGTACGCGCAGGTGGGTATGAACATCGGCCAGGCCGGGTAGGGTTAGTGTGGTCATGGCGGTTCCTTTCTCGTGGTACGTGGTACGCACTGTGCATTTGCATCAAATCGGCATAAAAAAAGCCTGATCGTCTAACGATCAGGCCGTTGGTGCAACTACTGATGGTGGTATTTTTAGTATGGTGACAGGAATCATCTTTTTTCCTTATATTGCCACATGGCAAACAGCATAGATTGTTGACGCATAGTTTAATTGAGCCACATTGCCTTGTGTTGGCCGGTATGTACTGGGACATTATTTTAGCACGGGCCTGATAGTTTGGCCAACTTTTTGTTAGATATCAGCCATTCTTTGTATCTGATTTTGCCGGTTGACTTATTGCCCAATCCGCTAGAGAATTGGCTAATCTTCTTGAACGTGGATTCACTGTTCACTGGAGACAACACGCGCCGCGGCGCACCAGCAAACGAATGAGAATCCGTAGCGCAAACATCCCTGTTTGCGCGGTCAAGCAGGGATGCTTGACCTACTTTATACGAGGAGATAACAGGCGCCAGCGGCGCACCAACAAATGAATGAAAACGTAACGCAGGTTACCAACCTGCTGCATTTCCAGGTTAACAACCTGGGTTACATTTACACAGGAGTTCCCCATGGGCGCAGCGCACCACGATAAATGAAAATTATCTGCGTTTATCCGCGTTAATCTGCGTCCTATTTTCGAAGGAGGAGTGCAGAATGATAGCCCAACCAATAGCATATGCGGAAAGAAATCGTGACCTTTATTTGACGCAGTTAATTGATTTATTACGGATTCCCAGCGTCAGTACGCAGACGGACCATGACAACGACACGCAGGCGGCGGCCGCCTGGGTGGCTGACAGTATGGTTGCTGCCGGGCTGGATAATGTGCAGGTGATCGGCACGCCACGTCATCCGCTGGTTTATGCCGATTGGCTCCATGCCGGCCTGGACGCGCCGACGGTGCTAATCTACGGCCACTATGACGTACAGCCGGCCGAACCGTTTGCCTTGTGGGACTCGCCGCCGTTTGAGCCAGAAGTGCGCGATGGCTACCTGTATGCGCGGGGCGCATCAGATGACAAGGGGCAGCTTTTTGTTCATATCAAAGCGGTTGAGGCTTATTTGCAGACAAACGGCCGTTTACCCGTCAACGTCAAATTTATCATCGAGGGAGAAGAGGAGATGGGCGGGGCCAGCCTGGCCGACTTTATCCCCCGCCACAAAGATCTGCTGGCGGCCGATGTGGCTTTGGTTTCGGACACGGCTATGATCAGCCCTAACCAGCCAGCTATTGTCTATGGGCTGCGCGGTCTTTGCTACGTGCTGCTGGACGTGACCGGCCCTAGCCGCGACCTTCATTCAGGCAGCTACGGCGGCGGTATCGACAATCCGCTGAATGTGTTGGGTCACATCATCAGCCAGTTGAAAGATCAGGACGGCCGTATACTCATTCCCGGTTTTTACGACAACGTGCGCCCCCTCAGTGAACAAGAGCGCGACCTGCTGGGCCAACTCCCCCTGGACGAAGAAACATGGCTCAAAGAAACCGGCGCGCCCGCTATCTGGGGTGACCCCGACCATACTCTGGTGGAGCGACTAGGGGCACGTCCTACCCTTGACCTGCATGGCGTTATTGGCGGCTATACCGGCCCTGGGGCCAAAACGGTGCTGCCTTCAACTGTTCATGCCAAACTCTCAATGCGCCTGGTGCCGGACCAGGACCCGCAGGAGATCGCTAACCAGTTCAAAGCCTACGTTGCAGAAATTGCGCCGCGCACGGTCCGCGTGGATGTTGTGGCTGAGCATGGCGGTAATCCCACGATTGTCGATCTGGATATGCCCGCAATAAAGGCGGCCGTTTCTGCCTACGAAGCCACGTTTAAGCAAACGCCCGTTTTTATGCGTGAGGGTGGTTCCATTCCCGTCGTCAACCAATTCAAGCAGCACCTCGGACTAGAAACGGTCCTGATGGGCTTTGGCCTGCCCGATGATAAAATACACGCTCCCAACGAACGTTTTTACCTGGAAAATTTCTACCGGGGTATTCAGACCAGCATCCACTTTTTTGCGTCCTATAGTGAGCTGTAAATAAA
>SLGK01000135.1 GCA_007123775.1 Anaerolineae bacterium
GCTGTATTATTTTCTCAATGAACTGCGGCAGCAGGTAAATGGCGAGCTACGCACCGACGAGTACAGCCGCATCCTCTACAGCACCGACGCCAGTATTTACCAGGTGATGCCCCACGCCGTTTTGATTCCGCGTACGGCGGATGATGTGCGGGCGGCGGTGACGCTGGCGGCCCAATACCAGGTCCCCGTTTTGCCCCGGACCGGCGGCAGCAGCCTGGCCGGGCAGGCGGTCAACGAGGCTCTGGTCATGGACATGAGCCGCCACCTGGACCAGGTGATCGAACTGAACCAGGCCGAACAATGGGTGCGCGTTCAGCCGGGCATTGTGCTGGATGAACTCAACCTTTACCTGCGCCCCTACGGTCTCCAGTTTGGCCCCGACCCGGCCAGCAGCAACCGGGCCTGTATGGGGGGCATCGTGGCCAACAACTCCACCGGCAGCCATTCTATCCTCTACGGCATGACGGCCGATCACGTTCTGGGGGCGAATGTTATTTTGAATGATGGTTCAACAACAGACCTGGCAGGTTGGCAATCACCGATTGCTCAAAACCTGACAGGTCTAAGCGACCGCGCAACCCAAATCACCCAAGCCATCCAACAACTAACCAACGACCCCACCAACCAGGAAATCATCCGCCAGGGTACGCCCCGCCACTGGCGGCGCTGCGGCGGCTACAACCTGGACCGCTTTGTCGAGGGACCTTCTTTTCGCTGGCCGCAAAACGGCCGTTTTAACCTCACCAATCTCATCTGCGGCAGCGAAGGCACGCTGGCCGTCATGACCGAACTCAAACTCAACCTGGTCCCCCTGCCTAAAATGACCGCCCTGGCCATCGTCCACTTTGATGCCCTCAAGACGGCGCTGACGGCCGTGCCCACCATCCTGGAAGTCGAGCCATCGGCCGTGGAACTGCTGGATAACCTGGGCCTCACCATGTGCCGCGACGTGCCTGAATATGCCCGTCTGCTGACCACGTTCATCGAAGGCCAGCCCAACTGTGTCCTCATCACCGAGTTTTACGGCGAGAGCGAGGCGGAATTGGCCCATAAGATTGGGCAACTGCGGACCCATTTACACAAACAGGGGGCGGGGGCAACGGCCGTTATCTCCGCCACCGATCCTGCCATCCAGGCCAACGTCTGGAAGGTGCGTAAAGTGGGGCTGGGGCTGATGATGAGCATCAAGGGCGACCACAAGCCGATTCCTTTTATTGAGGATGCGGCCGTTCCCGTTGAGCATCTGGCCGACTACGTGACCCAGGTTGAAGATTTTTGCCACAGCATCGGCACCGACGTGGCCTACTACGCCCACGCCAGCGCCGGCTGCATCCACATTCGCCCCCTGGTCAACACCAAAAAGGCCAGCGAAATAGCCAAACTGCCGGAGATTACCAGCTTTTCGGTCGAACTGCTGCGTGGTTACGGCGGCTCTTTCTCCAGCGAACATGGCGACGGTCGGGCGCGTAGCTGGCTCAACGAACGCTTCTTCGGCCCCGACCTCTACCGCCTCTACCAGCAGGTCAAACAGATTTTCGACCCCGACAATATTTTCAATCCGGGCAACATCGTCAACGCCCCGCCCATGACCGAAAATCTGCGCTACGGCGACAACTACCAGGCCATTCAACTACAAACCCATCTCGACTTCGCCGACGACCTGGGTTTTGACCGGGCCGTGGAGATGTGCAACGGGGCTGGTATCTGTCGCAAACGAACGGCCGATACGATGTGCCCCAGCTTTATGGCCACCCGCGAAGAGGAACACTCGACGCGGGGCCGGGCCAACGCGCTGCGGGCCGCCCTCTCCGGCAAGCTGCCCGCCACTGAACTGACCAGTCCGCGCATGTACCAGGTAATGGACCTCTGCATAAGCTGCAAGGCGTGCAAAGCCGAGTGCCCTTCGTCGGTCGATATGGCCAAAATCAAGACGGAATTTCTGGCCCAATACCACGCCGCCCACGGTACGCCCCTGCGCGATAAGCTGCTGGGCCACATTGGCCGTCTCAGCCGCCTGGCCAGCGGGCCGTTAGCCCCCATTGTTAATTTAGGGGCCAGCAATCCCCTCTCGCGCCAATTGCTAGGCCGATTGATGGGCATTAGCCCGCAGCGCACCTTGCCCCCCTTTGCCCGCCAGCCCTTTACCGACTGGTTTGGCCGCCGCCAGTCGCCGCCCTCGTCGCGGAAGGTGGTTCTTTTTAATGATACGTTTAACACTTACAACGATCCCCACATCGCCATCGCCGCCACGCGCTTTCTGGAAGCGGCCGGTTTTGAGGTGATTCTGCCTGGACATGGCTGCTGTGGACGGCCGTTTATTTCCAAAGGATTAGTCGCCGCAGCCAAAGCCGCCGCCGCCGATACAGTCGCCAAACTGCTGCCCTACGCCCGCCAGGGCTGGCCCATCGTTGGCCTGGAGCCAAGCTGCCTGTTATCCTTAAAGGATGAGTACCTTTACTTATTGCCCAATCGGGACGAAGCCCAACTGGTGGCCAATCAGGCCCTCATGTTTGAGGAATTTGTGGCCCAGTTAGCCGAACAAGGCCAGCTTAACGTCACCTTTACTAACGAATCGCGCCAACTGCTGCTGCACGGCCACTGCCACCAAAAGGCGCTGGTAGGCACGGTCCCCAGCCACCAAGCCCTGACGCTGCCGCCCCACTACCGGCTCACCGAGGTGGATTCCGGCTGCTGTGGCATGGCTGGCTCTTTTGGCTACGAGGCGGAGCATTA
>SLGK01000271.1 GCA_007123775.1 Anaerolineae bacterium
CAAGGGCCACGTAGTCCACGCCAAAAGGGGGCAGGCTGCCAGTAAAAGAGCGGGGCAGGCTGCTGACCGTATAGGCGGCGGGATACTCAGTCAGCAGCAAGTTCTCATAATAGTAGGCGTCGCCAGCGTCGGGGTCATCCAGCAGGTTGGCCACAGCCCAGTCGGCTACGAAGCTGGGCAACGGCCGTTCCGGGGCAAACCCTTGCAGCACCGACCAAACCGAGGCCACGCCGTTGGCCGGATGACGGGCTAATTCTTGCACGGCCGTTTCGCCCAGCTGTTCCCAAAAGTAAACCAGGAACAGGTAGGCAGCAGCATAATGAGCTTCAAGGTCGTCGTCAGCATCGGCCGGCCACAGCGTAAGGCTGATGCCTGGCTTTTCCAAATAAGGCAGCGTATCCACCGTGTAAAAGCCGAGGTAGAGTTCGGCCAGTTGGGACAGCCCCTCGTCTAACCAAGCCTTTTCGTTAGGGTCCACGTGCCCCTGAATCAGGTGTTGGATCTCGTGGACCAGCGTGCCGTAGTAGAGTTCGCTGCCCACATCAAGTTCATCTACGTTGAGGTAGACCATCGCCTGCTCGTTGGAAATGGCAAACAGGCCGGCGGGGTACAGGTCTACGCTGGTGAAGTAGCCCAATTCAAGTCCCAGGCCAAGACGTGTGTGCAGAATAGCAAAACGGCCGTTGGCGTCCAATCCTACCTCTCCAGGCGGGCCAAAAAGGGCCACCAGGCGTGGATAGAGTGTCTCATCTAGCCGCTGCGATGCCTGGCGCAGTTCGGCCAGGTCCAGATTGACGCCCTGTTCTACCCAGAAAGTGGCCGTTTGGCCCATTACAACCAGCTCGGCTTCGATCTCCGCATCTTCCAGGAAGAAGGTTCGCCGGTCGCCCAGCCGGTAGCTTGCCCCGCCAACCTGGTCTGCTGCCAACGAATAGCCGCCGAGGCGAACGGCCGTTTCGTAATAATCACGGGGCGGAAAGTTGAGGCGGTACAGGCGACCCAAATCGGACGTGGCCTGGGGTGCGGGTGGCTGCTGCCCAATTGAAGCCGGCGGGGGCTGGCGCAGGCGGCTGGCGGGCGGCGGGGCGGTGGTGGGCGTGGCCTCTGGCTGCGCCAACGAGGGTACGCCCGTTATTACCGGCGCGGGAAACTGGGTGAGATCGGCCGGACGGGTAGCCGGCGGGCGAATTGTTTCCTGCCATTCGCTCAGCTCATTCGTAAACGGGTCCCAACCCTCTTCATACGTCAGCCAGGCAGCCACGCCAACCGCCAGCATAAGGCTACAGCAGCAAATTAGCAGTAAGCAGCCCACCAGCCAGGGCCAATAAGAGCGTTTCTTCGATGGTGACGACGGTTCATTTGACATAATTCTTCGCACTTAAAGCTACCAAATCTATTGCCTTCATTATACGATTGGTCATTTGCGGCGCAACTGTTACTATTGGCCTGGGTTTTGGTATGATAGATGGTGAGGCAGAAATCGGGCTTTTGCCAAAAGCCCGGTTTCTTTGGTAGGCTACCGTCAGAGAGGCTGCAAAAATGAGATACGCACACATAATCGGCTGGGGCTGTCACCTGCCGGAAAGAGTTTTGACCAACGACGATCTGGCTCGCGTTGTTGACACCTCCCATGAATGGATTTACACACGCACCGGCATCCGGCAGCGACGGGTTGCGGGCGTTCGAGAAACAACCACGTCGCTGGCCTTTGAAGCAGCCGTGCGTGCCCTGACTGTGGCCGGCATCCTCGCCAGCCAGATCGACCTGATTATCGTGGCTACCTCCACCCCTGAAGCGATGTTTCCCTCGACTGCCTGCCGCGTGCAGGACCGACTGGGGGCCAGAAAGGCGGGTGCGTTTGATCTGAGCGCGGCCTGTTCCGGCTTTGTCTATGCCCTGAGCATGGCGTCGCAAGCTATCGCCACCGGCTCTATCCGGCACGCGCTGGTCATTGGGGCGGAAACGATGTCGCGGGTGCTGGACTGGCGCGACCGGGGCACCTGTATTCTTTTTGGTGACGGGGCCGGGGCGGTGGTCCTGCAAGGTTCGGACGTGCCGGGTGGTCTGCTGGCCTACGAATTGCGTTCGGACGGGTCGGGCGGGGATTTGTTGAAACTGCCGGCCGCCAACGGCAACCCAATGCCATTTTTGGGGCCGGAATATTACAACCAGCACAAGCAGCAGACCAATACGCTGAGCATGAACGGCCGTCAAGTTTTCCGCTTTGCCACCCAGGTCGTCGGCAGTTCGATTCAGGAGGTGCTGGAACGTGCCGGCCTGACCATGGCGGACGTGGACCTGATCATCCCCCACCAGGCCAATACACGCATCATCGAAACGGCCGCTAAAAAGCTGAAAGTCCCCCCGGAGAAATTCTTCACCAACCTGGACCGGCTGGGCAACACCTCGGCCGCCTCCATCCCCATCGCTCTGTGTGAAGCGGCCGAAGCGGGCCGCCTCAAGCCGGACAACAATATCGTCTTTGTTGGCTTTGGCGGGGGGCTGACCTGGGCTACGGCCGTTATCAAATGGAACGTCACCCGCCCCGAAATCTCACCAATGATGAGTAACTGGCGCCGGCTGCTCTTTAGCCTATCGCGGGTCAATTCCTGGGCACGCCGCCTGGGTCGCCGCCTGGGAGCCTTGTTCGGTGGCTCCTTCACGCCAGAGGCTCGCCTCAAAGATGCCGACAAGTGGAAGATACATCAGGATGAATAACGGA
>SLGK01000282.1 GCA_007123775.1 Anaerolineae bacterium
AATGGTGGTTGACACGTACTGTTTGTAGTATAAAGGGGCGCGACTGATTTGGCAAGCGTGAAATTAGGAAGTTAGGAGGTGAGTGTAACATGACTGCCAAACTGAAATTGCTCGACCAGGTACGCCAGGTACTGCGGCTAAAGCATTACTCTTATGAGACGGAAAAAACCTATGTGCAGTGGATTAAACGTTTCATTCTATTCCACCAGAAGCGTCACCCAGAGGAGATGGGCAAAGAGGAAGTGGAAGCATTCCTGGTCCACCTGGCGGTTGAGCAGCATGTGGCTGCCTCAACGCAGAACCAGGCCTTAAGCGCGATTCTCTTTCTTTACAATGAGGTATTGGAGGCACCACTTGGCTGGTTGGAGATTACCTGGGCTAAAAAGCCGGAAAGGTTGCCGGTCGTATTGACCAGAGAAGAAGTGAAGGCTGTATTCGCTCAACTATCGGGCGAGATTTTGCTTATTGTACAGCTTCTATATGGTGCCGGGTTGCGCTTAAACGAATGTCTGGGCCTGCGCGTTCAGGATATTGATTTTGGCCAAAACCTGATTGTTGTTCGTGACGGTAAAGGGCAAAAGGATCGCACCACTGTTCTGCCAGAAAGAATTGTGCCGGCCTTGCGTCACCAATTGGAGACTGTAAGAAAACAGCATCACGCTGATTTGCAAAAGGGGCATGGCCGCGCTCCATTGCCTGATGCCCTGGAACGAAAATATGTTAACGCTGAACGCGAATGGGTCTGGCAGTTTGTATTTCCCTCAAAAACGTTGTCGCAGAATCCACGGGCCAACCACGATACCCTATACCGCTTTCATTTGCATGATAGCACGGTACAGCGGGCCGTAAGGTCAGCAGCGAAAAAGGCGGGTGTAAGCAAACGGGTCAGTCCCCATGTCTTCCGGCATAGTTTTGCCACGCATTTGTTGGAAAGTGGCAGTGACATTCGGACTATTCAGGAGTTGTTGGGGCATAAAGATGTCCGCACTACGATGATTTATACCCACGTTGTCAACAAGGGGCCGCTGGGGGTACGCAGTCCATTGGATCAGGGATGAGGGAAGAAGGCAGAAGGCAGAAATATGACGATTGAAGAACGAGTTACAAAGCTACGCGACGAAATCAACTACCACCTCTACCGCTACCACGTCCTGGACGCGCCGGTGATTACCGATGCCGAGTATGACGCGCTTTACCGGGAACTGGTCGAACTGGAAGCAGCCCATCCCGACCTGATAACGGCCGATTCTCCTACCCAACGCGCCGGGGCCGAACCGCTGCCCGAATTTGAGAAGGTACGCCATCCCGCCCCCATTTTGAGCCTGGCCAACGCCTTCAGCCCGGCCGACCTGTTCGCCTGGCGCAGCCGCATCGGCCGCCTCTTGCCCGACCCCGACATGGACTTGCGCTATGTGGTGGAGCCGAAGATTGATGGCCTGTCGGTGGTGCTGACGTATGAAAACGGCCGTTTCACCCAGGGCGCAACTCGTGGCAACGGCGAAGTGGGCGAAAACATCACCCCCAACCTCCGCACCCTCCGCGCCCTGCCCCAACGGATTCCCGTTACCGGCCCCAACCAGCCACCTGCCACCCGCCACTTGCCGCCTGCTATCCTCGTCGTCCGCGGCGAAGCCTTCTTCCCCCTGGACCAGTTCGAAGCCTTCAACAATGCTCGCCTGGAAGCAGGCGACGAGGCCTACATGAACCCGCGCAACGCCGCCGCCGGCTCGCTGCGCCAGTTGGACTCGACCATTACCGCCCAACGGCCGTTAACCCTCTACTGCTACGACCTCATCGCCTGGGAAGGGGGGGACGTGCCCGCCAGCCAGTGGGAACGGCTGGCCTGGCTGCGCGACCTCGGCTTCCCCGTGGCTCCCGACGTAGCCCACTGCACCAGCCTGGACGAAGTAGCCGCTATTTACGAAGAGTGGCTCGACAAGCGCAACCAGATCAACTACGAGGTGGATGGCCTGGTGGTCAAGATCGACGACCGCCCCCTGGCCGACAGCCTCGGCTTTGTGGGCAAAGACCCCCGCGGGGCCATCGCTCTCAAGTTCCCGGCGCAGGAGAAAACGACCCGGCTGCTGGCGGTCCAGGTCAACGTCGGCCGTACCGGTATCCTGGCCCCCAACGCCGTCCTGGAGCCGGTGGAAATTGGCGGCGTGGTGGTGCGCAACGCCACCCTCCACAACTATGACGAAATTGAGCGCAAGGATATTCGCCTGGGCGATATGGTCATTGTCAAGCGGGCCGGGGACGTGATTCCCTACATCGTGGGGCCGGTGGTCGATTTGCGCGACGGTTCGGAACAGGTGATTGAACGGCCGTTAACCTGCCCGGCTTGTGGCGAAACGGCCGTTAACCTACCCGGCGAAGTGGCTATCTACTGCGAAAACGTGGCCTGCCCCGAACAGTTGGTGCGCCGCGTCGAATATTTTGTCAGCCGGGGGGCCATGGACATCGACGGCTTTGGCGGCAAAACGGGCAAACAGTTGATCGACGCCGGCCTCATCCACGACATCGCCGACATCTACTACCTGGACCGCGACGCGCTGCTGGCCCTGGAAGGCTTTCAAGAGAAGAAGGTGGACAATCTGCTCGGCGGCATCGAGGCCAGCAAGCAGCAGTCCCCCGCCCGGCTGCTGACGGCGTTGGGCATTCGTTTTGTGGGCAATGTGGTGGCCAATTTGCTGGTGGCTGAATTGGGCGGGATTGATACTTTGGCTACGGCCGATCAGGATCGCCTGGAAGCGATTGAGGGGATTGGACCACAAACGGCCGTTTCCATCATCCAATGGTTCGCCAACGAGCGCAACCGGCAGGTGCTGGACAAACTGCGCCGCGCTGGTTTAACCATTGCCGTAGAAAAAACGGCCGAAGCTGACAACATCCCACAACCTTTCACCGGCCTCACCTTCGTCATTACCGGCACCCTACCCACCTGGAGCCGCGACGAGGCCAAAGCGTTCATCGAAGCGCGGGGGGGCAAAGTAACCGGCTCCGTCAGCGGCAATACCGACTACCTGCTGGCCGGGGAAAAAGCGGGCAGCAAACTCACTAAAGCAGAATCGCTCAACGTGCCGGTCATTGACGAGGATAGCTTGCGGCAAATGGCGGCGGAGTAGCGGAGAAGCGAAGTGGCGTGGTTGCAAAGTGGCGATGTTACTTCGCCACCTCGCCACTCCGCCACTTTGCAGGAGGATGTTTGATGGATTTTGGCAAGGCGTTTGAGCAAGTATATCGTGCCGAAGCATTATCTTACCAGATTAAGGGCGTTATAACGGCCGATGAACAAATTTATCCTCTGGGTACAGACACGAAAGTGTTAAGCGCTGTCTTTGAACTGGCTATTCGTCCCGTAGTTTATCAGATTGCAAAGCAAGCTAGTTTACAGGTCCGCGAGGCCAGGGCACAAAATTATTATCCCGATTTCACCTTGATGCGTCATGAGGATGACCGACAAAAGATTGCCGTTGATGTGAAAACAACCTACCGGACTACGGACACAGAGCGCGTCAAATTTACGCTGGGCAGCTATACCAGCTTCATTCGCCCTGGCAACGAGACGAAGAATATTGAGTTTTCATATGAGGATTATGCTGCTCACTGGATTGTTGGCTTCATCTACAAGCGGAAACCAACGGATTCCATACCGGCGCATGTCTACGGTTTGGATGAACTTGATGACATTCCCATGCCGTTTTCCGATGTTCAGTTGTTCGTTGCCGAAAAGTGGAGAATTGCGGGAGACAAAGCTGGCAGTGGCAACACGACAAATATAGGCAGCATCGCTGGTACGATTGAGGATTTTACCGGAGCGACCGGCTTGTTTGCTTCGGAAGAGGAGTTTTTGGACTATTGGCGCAATTACGAACGCACAGCCAATGAGCGGGTGAACAAGTACAGCGATTTACAAACCTACCGGGCCTGGCGAGCTAAAGGGCAAGGGTAAGCTGCTGCGCCGTTTGCTTTTCTAAGCTGTCGGCGTATGATTCGGCCGTATAGCCTGGGGCTATGACCAATGCTTCTTCCATAGCGTTGCGTAACGATTCGGTTGGCCCGACATGGTAAAAATGATTGCGGGTCACAATGGGATAATCAGCAAAATGGGCCAGTAGATGCTCATTCACACGGTATTTATTTTCTTTCCAGGTTGAATAAGCAAAGCCACATTGAAGCTGTTTGATAGCTTCAGCCAGTTCATCAGCTTCGCCTTCCTGCCAACGATTGTAATAATCGGCGTGTCTGTCATTGTAGGGTGGATCAAGATAGACAAAATCATCAACCTCGGCCAAAGCCAACGTCTCGCGCCAATCCTGCACCATAAACTGCCAATCCTTACCGGCCATCTGTCGTGTGATCCAGGCTACCTGATTACAAATCTTGGTGATGTAAGCAGGTCTAAACCGTTCTGGTTTGCGGCAGAAGGGCACGTTAAATTCCCCTTTGCTGTTGAAGCGCATCATACCATTAAAACAGGAGCGGTTGAGGAACAAGAAATCGAATGGGTTGTGTGTCGCATTAAACCGTTCACGCACGCTGTAATAGTAACTTTCCCCTTGTTTTTTGAGGTACTCCCCTTCCTGTTCCAAAAAAGCCCGTAAGTTGAATGGTGTTATTGTCTGATTTTGGACTGCCTGGTAAAAGGTTATAATATGTTCATTGGTATCGGCGACGAGGGCTTGCTGTGGGGCAACATTGAATAGCACCACACCAGAACCCAGAAACGGCTCAAGCCAACGGCCGTTGCCATCCCAATTTATGTTTTTCATGATAAATGGAACCAGCTTGGTTTTGATTCCCTGAATTTTCAACGGCGGAGCTTTTATGTGCCGTTTGACTCTGACGTTCATGAAAGCTATTGTGTCCTATGATTGTAATTCTAACAAGTTGCTGGTGGTATTCTATTAGTGACCATTTTACTCGATAAACAGATAATTTGTCAAGGTCAATGAGATGGAAAGATTTGGAGAAAAGCTGCGAGCATTGCGGGAAGGCCATAATCTTAGCATACGTCAGTTGGCAGCTAACCTAGGGATAAGTTCTCATAGCCATATCGTTAACTTAGAAGCCGGCCGTAAAAAGCCGTCATTGGACTTAATTCTGAAAATATGCGATTTGTTTGCCGTCACCCCAAACCAATTGTTATTAGACAGTGAGGATTTGTAAACGGTTTAGCGAAGTGGCGTGGTTGCAAAGTGGCGAAGTAACCATGCCACCCCGCTACTTCGCCACTCCGCCCCCCCGCTACCTCGCCACCCTGCCCGGCAGGACCGCCAGCAGCCAGCCCCCCATCAAAATGAGCAAATCGGTGGTGCCGGGGTCGAACAGGAGGAGGGTGGCGACGAAGAAAATCCCGTAGCCCATGGAGAAGAAGACGGTGTACAGCTTGCCCACCTCGGCCGTGATGGGCTGCGGGTCTAGCCAGCGCCAGGCCAGAAAGAGCAGGGCGGCCCCAAAGGCGATGAGATGATAACCGCGCACGGCCGTTATCCCCCACCACAGCGGCAGCCCCACCAACAAATAGAGCAGCAGCAGACCGCCTAACTTTTGCCACAATGGTCGATTCATAATTTGGTATCGTAGGACGTAGAACGTAAAACGTAAAACGTAAAGCGTAACGATTTTGTCACGTTTTACTCCTTACGTTTTACGTCTATTCCACCACCAGGTCACCCCCAAATATCCCAGCAGCACCAGATTCAGCCCATGTTCGAAGATAGTGAACCATCGGCCGCCGTGATTGGGATCCCAGTAGCTAACGGGGGATTCAAAGCGGGTTTGCCAGTCAAAGGGGAAGAAGAGGAGCGGCCCGTCGTCCACGTGGGTCAGAATATCCACCAGCGAATGCAGCCCACAGCCGGCCGCAAACCAGAGCAACGGCCGTCCCCAGCCATAGCCCCGCCGCTGCGCCAGATAGCCCACCAGCGCGCACAGCCCAATCATCGGCGGCGCGTGGAATAGGTTGTGTCCGGCAATCCACCAGCGGTTGGTGAAATAGAGCGCGTCGTAGGTGGGGCCAAAGATAAATTCCTGGGACAGCACCGGGTCGTAACGGCGATAGATGAAGTAGCCGATGGTCAGCAGGACCAAAGGCAGATCGGGTATGACCGCACCCCAGAGGAACGCTTTGTGGGGAACGGCCGTTTTCGTATCCTTCAAGCCGCGATAGGCCGCTGCCGTCATGATGAGGTGGGAGTAGGTTTGCATCAGGTAGGGGGTGTTCCTGCTTTATTTTCCAGAAATTTCAAGATACGCAGGAGCAGTCGTTGCTTGAGACTGGGGTAGAGTAACTTCTTTAACGCTTTTGTGGCCTCAAATGATCGGCCCATTTTTTTGATTGGCTCGTAGAATAATTCGGCCGTTTCCCGGTCGCCTATCTCGTAGAAATAAATGCCCATGATAGCCATGAAGTTGACGACTTCCGAGACATGAAAAACGTCCCGTTTGGGATAGAGGAGCTTGAGATCATATTTGTGGTCAAATATTTCGGGAATTTTATCGTACTCGCCGGCGTGCATACACAATTCGGCATAGCTAAGGCGTGCAAAAAGATAGTCAGGATTATTCTTATAATTTTTGTAAACCACTTCTGCCGCTAACTCTGGCTGGTCATTGTAGCCGTAGGCAACGCTGAGATGATTGTAGAGAATGGGCGTGTTGGGATATTTGTCGATCAGTGGTAATAAACGACCAATGGCTTGATACGGCCGTTTAGGCAGCATATGATAAATTTCACTAATCTCATCTATTACCTGCTGCGGCAGATCTTTCGTGTAGGGTTGCTCTAATGGTTCATCCGTAATGTCGTAGCTGACGATTTGCACCGCGCGGAAGGTATCAGCCCCGTCATGATACTCTTGCGGTGACGTGACTTTGGTGATAACGTGATGGGTAGGTTTATTCTTGCGCGATGACCGTTTACTTTTTCTTTTGCGCTGTTTTGCCATGACTTTTTTCGTGGGTGTTCAGGATTTGCGCGTGAAGACTACAAAAGTCTCGCAGACTTTTGTAGTCTGGTATCTACATAATACCAAACGTAAATGTATGATGCTCAGATCATAGCATAACGGCCGTTTTCTACAAGGCTGTTAGCGTCGCCAGCGTAATATCGTATCAAATAGTTTAGCCACCGTTGGCGTCAATCGGGTGCGGTTGAAGGCATCGGCCGTTTTCTTGATCGCCTCGGCCTGGGTGGGGTAGGGGTGAATGACGGTGCTGAGCGTTTTCAATCCGGCTCCGGCCACCATCGCCGTTGTCACCTCGCTGATCAACTCGCCGGCATGAGAAGAAACAATAGTCGCGCCTACGATTTTGTCCGTGCCTTTTTTGACGTGGATTTTGACAAACCCTTCCTCGCCGTCGGTGCGACCCCGGTCCACGTCGCCAATCTGGGTAGTGAAGGTGTCGATCTCAATCCCCTTTTCGGCCGCGTCCCGCGGGTAAAGGCCGACGTGGGCCACTTCCGGGTCGGTGTAGGTGACCCAGGGGATGGTCAACGCGCTCAGTTTGGCCCGGCCGAAAAAGAGGGCGTTGCGGACCACAATGCGGGCTGTGGCGTCGGCCGTGTGGGTGAACTGGTAAGGGATGGCTACGTCGCCCGCGCCGTAGATGTCGCCGTTGGTTGTTTGCAGGTAGTCGTTGACGACCAGCCCTTTTTTCGTGTATTCAATTCCGGCCGCTTCCAGATTTAACCCTTCGAGGTTGGGAATGCGGCCGGCCGCCAGCAGAATCTGATCGACGATAACGGATTGTTCCTGGCCGTTGCTGTCAGCTTTGGCCGCAAAGGTAATTTTCTTTTGTCCTGAATCAGTGCGTGTTACCTGTTTGATGTTGGCTTCCAGCTTGATTTGAATGCCCTCGCTTTCAAACTGCTGCTGCATGATAGCCGCCGCTTCCTCATCTTCGCGGCCCAAAATCTGGGGCAGGATGTCGAAGAGGATGACCTGGCTGCCCAATCGCTGAAACGCCTGCGCCATTTCGGCCCCGATCGGTCCCGCCCCAATGATAGCCAGGGTAGACGGCCGTTCCGTCAGCTCAAATAAAGTCTCGTTAATCAAGTAACCCGCTTCGGCCAAACCGGGAATAGGTATAAAAGCCGCCCGCGAGCCGGTAGCAATGACCGCTTTGCTAAACTCAAGCGTCTGGCCGCCGATGCTGATCGTGTTACGCCCGGTGAACTGGGCCTCGCCCAGAAAGACGTCGATGCCCAGCTTTTGCAGCCGGGCCACCGAATCATGGTGGCTGATTTCCGTGCGAATGCGGCGCATCCGCTCCATGACCGCGCCAAAATCGACCGTCACGCCGTCGGGCACGTGGACACCCAGTTCGCCTGCCCGCCGGATTTCGCCCACCGCTTTGGCGGCCCGGATGACCGCCTTGGAGGGGACACAGCCCACGTTGAGGCAGTCGCCGCCCAGCAAATGTTTCTCAATCAGGGCCACTTTGGCCCCCACGCCGGCCGCGCCAATGGCCGACACCAATCCTGCCGAGCCGCCGCCAATAACGACCAGATTGTAACGGCCGTCTGGCGTCGGGTTCACATGATCGGTCGGATGCACATTGGCTACTAACTCCCGGTTATACTTGTCGTCTGGTTGGATTATGATTTGTTTCACGAAGTTGCTCCTTATAGGACCGAGGACGAAGGACGGAGGACGGACAGTCTACGCGCTGCCGTCCTCCGTCCTCGGTCATCCGTCATTTACTCAAGCGTCCCTCGGCGGCGCAAGATGCGCGACACAATCAGGCTGCCCACAATTAGCGCAATGGACAGCCCTAACGCCCAGGGGTTGACGGCTACCTGCCCTGCGGCCAGCTCATCCAGCGTGCCAAAAGAGCTGCCCAGCAGCACAAACGAGATGGTGCCGGGGATCGAACCAATCGCTGTAGCCAGAATAAAGGCCCGCCAATCGATCCGCAAAAATCCGGCCACGTAGTGGACCAGATCGTAGGGCAAAAAGATGAGGCGCATCAGCAGCACCGTCTCAAAGCTGTTGTCGCGCAGCCGTTGGGCGTAGCGGTTCATAAAGCTCTGGCTGCCTTCTTGCTCTTGTAGTAAATCCTGACCGAAGAAGCGGGCCACAAAGTAGGCGGCCAGGGCCGAGCCGTTGCTGCCGATGATGGTGTAAATGACCCCCCAGAGCGGGCCGAAGAGGAAGCCGCCCAGCAGGGTGAGAATGGTGGCGGGGAAGAAAATTAACGGCCGAAGCAAATAAATCACAATATAAGCCAGCCCACCCAGCGCACTGCCCGTCAAAAATGTGGCCAACACCTGCACACTTTCGGCCGGCGTCAGGTTATTGGCGCTGGCATACCACCAGTAGCCGCCAAGCAGCGCCAGCCAAAAAAAGAGCGCGATTAGCTTAGTGCCGTGCGTCTGCCAAAACGATTTTTTCTCATCTATTGCGGATTTCACTGTCATTCATATTCTCCATACGGTATTTGGTGGCTGGTAAACAGTTAACCGACAACGGCTCACCATGGCTCAGTCCATCATAACAGACGCAACCAGTTCCTCCTATCTTACCTGCTCCAAGAAAATCCTTCCATCCCCCCCAAGACGTTGTATACTACCTTGCCCCAAACACCCAAAATAGGTATGATCGGTCCCGTCTCGTAGTAAACAATGTTCCACACTATTTAAGGAGAATTTCCCATGCCTCACAAATTAAAAACCCTCAAACGACCCGTCCCCTCGGACATCGAGATTGCCCAGGCAGCCACCCCGCTGCCCATTAGCCAGATTGCTGATGAAGTCGGCCTGTTGCCGGAAGAAATCGACCTGCACGGCCAAAACAAGGCCAAAGTCCACCTCTCAGTGCGCGACCGGCTTCAGGATGTGCCTAACGGCAAGTACATCGTTGTGACCGCCATCACCCCCACGCCGCTGGGCGAGGGCAAGACGACCACGACCGTCGGCCTCAGCCAGGCCCTCGGTGCCCATCTGGACAAGAAGGTGATTACCTGTGTGCGCCAGCCCAGCCAGGGGCCTACCTTTGGCATTAAAGGCGGTGCGGCCGGCGGCGGCTACAGCCAGATTATCCCTATGGAAGATTTCAACCTGCATCTGACTGGCGATATTCACGCCATTACGGCCGCCAACAACCTGATGGCCGCTGCCATTGATACCCGGATGCACCACGAAAGCTACCAATCAGACGAAGCCCTCTTCAACCGGCTTTGCCCGGCCGACAAAGAAGGTAACCGCCGCTTCTCCCCCGTCATGCTCAAACGGTTGTCTAAACTGGACGTCGACAAAACGGACCCCAACGACCTGACCGACGAGGAGATCAGCCGCTTTGTACGCCTGGACATCGATCCCGATTCTATTACCTGGCGGCGCGTCACTGACACCAACGACCGCTACCTCCGTGGCGTACGCATTGGCCTCGGTCCGGCCGAAAAGCTGGCACGCGACACCGGTTTTGACATCACCGTCGCCAGCGAAATCATGGCCGTCCTGGCCCTGACCACCGACCTGGCCGATATGCGCGACCGGCTGGGCCGGATGGTGATTGGTACCAACAAAGCGGGCGACCCGATAACGGCCGATGATCTGGGTGTGGGTGGGGCGTTAACCGTCCTCATGAAAGACGCCATCATGCCCACCCTGATGCAAACGCTCGAAGGTACGCCTGCCTTTGTCCACGCTGGGCCTTTTGCCAACATCGCCCACGGCAACTCCTCTATTGTGGCCGACCAGATCGCCCTCAAACTGGTGGGGCCAGATGGCTACGTCCTGACCGAAGCCGGTTTTGGGGCCGACATCGGTATGGAAAAATTCTTCAACATTAAATGCCGTTACAGTGGCCTGATTCCCAACTGCGTCATACTGGTAGCCACCATTCGCGCTCTCAAGATGCACGGTGGTGGACCCAAAGTGACGGCCGGTGCGCCCCTGGCACCCGAATACACCGAAGAAAACCTGGAGCTATTAGAAGAAGGATGCAGCAACCTGCGCGTCCATATCCGCAACGCCCGCCGCTTTGGGGTGCCGGTGGTGGTGGCCGTCAACCGCTTCCACACCGACACCGATGCCGAAGTGGAATTGGTGCGTAAAATTGCCCTGGAAGCGGGGGCCGAAGATGCTGTAATGTCTAACCATTGGGCCGACGGTGGGGCTGGTTCGGTGGCCCTGGGTGAAGCCGTTGTGGCCGCCTGTGAAAAGCCGAGCGACTTTAAGTTCCTCTATCCGCTGGAGCAGAGCATTAAGGAGAAGATCGAAACGATTGCCCGTAAGATGTATGGGGCTGATGGTGTCGAATTCTCAGAGAAGGCGGAGCAGCAAATTGCCAGCTATACGCGCAATGGTTTTGACAGGCTGCCCATTTGCATGGCCAAGACGCACCTGAGCCTGAGCCATGACCCCACGCTCAAGGGCGCACCCACCGGTTTTACCGTGCCCGTGCGCGAAATTCGGGCCAGCGTAGGCGCGGGTTTCCTTTACCCGCTGCTGGGCGCAATGAGTACCATGCCTGGTCTGCCCACCCGCCCGGCCTACTATGACATTGACCTGGACCTGGAAACGGGTAAAGTTGTGGGCCTGTTCTAACTATGATACCTGCGAGGTCTCTGAGACCTCGCAGGTTTTTTGCCAAAAGTTGGACAGTTGTTAAACAGTTGTTTACAATATCTTTCCCATTTCTTAATAGGGTCTGCTACAAAATAACGTATAATTCTGTGCTGTTGGTTGCAGGCTAGTCCTGCCCTGATTGATTATTAGGTACACAATCTATGGAACAGACAATAGCTCCTCCGCAAGCAAAGCCGCCCCAAAAGCGTAAAAGCAACGGCCGTTCCAAACAACTCAAATCTTTCTTCGAAGGCATGGCCTACCTGGCCCCGTCGCTGCTTATTCTGGGCATCTTTGTTTTTGTCCCCATTATCACCTCCTTCCAGTTAAGCCTGAATCGGATTGCCCCTTTTGGCAATCAAATGATCTACGTTGGCTTTGAAAATTATAGCCGCCTGCTGAATGATCCCGATTATTGGAACAGCATTCGCGTCACCATCTGGTTTATGATCGGCACCGTTATCGCCGGCGTGGGCCTTTCGGTGGTATTGGCCATTATGCTCTCCTACCCCTTGCGGCGACTCTCCTGGCTGCACCGGCTGCTGATATTTTTGCCCATTGTCATCAGCAGCGCGGTGACTGGTGTGTTGTTCCGCTGGCTCTACCATCCGGTGGTAGGCTACCTCAATTACGCCCTGAGCGTGGTGGGCATTGACGGCCCCAACTGGCTGACATCGCGCAGTTGGGCCTTGATCGCGGTGATGATAGCCGTTACCTGGCGTCAGCTTGGCTTTAACGTCATTATTGCCCTGGCCGGTGTACAAAACATTGATGAATCCTACTATGAAGCGGCCAAAGTGGATGGGGCCAATTTGTTCCAGCGAATTCGTCACATTACCATTCCGCTGCTATCGCCAACGCTTTTCTTCCTGCTGATCATCAACGTGATTTACAGTCTGCAAACCTTCGCCGAGATCAACATCTTGACCGATGGTGGACCGGGGCAGGCGACCAATACGCTGCTTTACTCGATATACGTTGATGCCTTTATCGGTACGCCGCTACGTGGCTATGCTTCGGCACAGGCGTATTTGTTGTTTATCTTTATTCTGTTTATTTCTTATATTCAGTTTAGAGGCTTTGGCAGGAGGGTACATTACCAATGAGTACCACCACTACTGAAATCTTTGAACGGGACCAGGCAGATATTCTGGAACAGCCGAAAAAAGTTGTGCCCAGCCGCTGGCGCTGGAATGACATCATCATGCAGGTGTCGCTTATTTCTATCGGTTTGCTCATTGCTTTTCCGGTGCTGCTGGCCATCTTTACCAGCTTCAAGATACCAACTGATGTGATTAACTATCCACCCACGCTTTTGCCCAGCGAGTGGACAATGGCCAACTATATTAGAGCCTGGAACGCGAAGCCGTTCGGCCGTTTTTTCCTCAACAGTATTATTCAGACGGGCGTTATCGTTGTCTTTCAGGTCTTCTTCTCGATTCTGGCCGCCTATGCTTTCTCCATCTTGCGCTGGCCGGGTCGTGACCTGCTATTCTATTTGATTTTGGGCAGCCTGATGGTGCCCTTCCAGTTGACCTTTATCCCCAACTTTGTGCTGGTTTCCAGCCTGCCGGGTCACTGCATGGAGTGGTTGGGCTTATCGCGAGAGGTGTGCCGTCAGTTTGGCACAAACAGCTACTTTGGTCTGACGGTGCCGTTTTTGGCCAGTGCTTTTGGCATCTTCCTGTTGCGCCAGTTTTTCTTAACCATTCCCCGTGATTTGCACGATTCGGCCCAGATTGATGGGGCCAGCAACTGGCGCTTCTTATGGCAGATTTTGGTGCCGTTGAGCAAAGGCTCTGTCAGCGCCTTTACTATCTTTGCTTTCTTGAGCGCGTGGAGCCAATATCTGTGGCCGTTGGTTATTACCAATGAAGAAAATATGCGGACTATCCAGATTGCTATCCGTTTCTTCCTGTTTGAGCAGGAGCGCGGGGCCGATTGGGGCGCTATCATGGCCGTGGCCGTGATTGCCTTGCTGCCGACGCTGCTGATTTTCCTGGTGGCGCAGCGGCAGTTGGTCAAGGGTATCGCCATGACGGGCATGAAGGGATAGTCTCAGAGGTAAGAGGTTAAGAAGCAAGTAAAATGATGTGACTTATCGGTTGGAAACGGCCGTTTTGTCTACCCCCTGCGACCATAACCGCCTGTTATACAGGCACGACACCCACAATTCACCTTTCACTGCGCAGGTGGACCTACTAATCAGGCAGCTAATGTATGCTGCCACCTTATCCTTAAAAAGGAGGATAGAAATGAAATTTATGCTACGAATCGTTGTCCTTGTTTTTGTAATGGCTTTTGTGGTGGCTTGTGGTGCCGACGAACCGGCCGCACCGCCTCCGCCGCCCGCAGATGATGCCGCCGAAGTCATTCCGGAACCGGCAGAAGAAGTGGGCGAGCCGGAAGTGCCGGCCGATGTGATTACCCTTGATTTCTGGCACGCTATGGGTGGTGGCCTGGGTGAGGCGACCGACCTGCTGGTCCAGATGTTCAATGAAAGCCAGGATGCCATCTTCGTCCGCTCTACTTTCCAGGGTAGCTACGATGATACCTACAACGCGCTCCTGTCCGCTTTCGAGGCCGGTACGCAGCCTAACATCATTCAGAACTTTGACCTGGCTTCCCAGACCATGTTCGACACCGGCCGCCTGGTGCCGGCCCACGAAATGATGGCTGCCGAGGGCTTCAATCCCGACGTGTTTGTCCCGGCCGTGCGTGACTATTACTCGGATGAGAATGGTATGGTGGCTATGGCCTGGAACAGCAGCACGCCCATTGTTTACTTCAACCCTGACATGTTTGAGGCGGCCGGTCTGGACACGCCCGACGATGAGTGGAACTTTGATGACTTCCATGCCGCTTGCGAAGCCTTAGAGGCGACGGGCGTACAGTTCTGCGTCACTTTTGGCCAGGTTGGCTGGTTCTTCGAGCAGATTCTGGCTAACAGCGGTGGCTTGTACTTTGATAACAACAACGGCCGTACCGGTCGCGCTACCGAAGCAGTCTTCAACCAGGGTCAGGGCGTCGAGGTCTTTGAGTTCCTGACCGGCCTGATTGCCGACGGCCGTGCCCCCAACCTGGGCAACACCTGGACCGACACCCGCTCCACCTTCCTGGCGGAGCAGGCTGCCATGCTGTTTGACTCCACCGCTGCCGCTCGTGACCTGCAAGATCAATCTGAGTTTGACGTGCGGACCGCTTTCATTCCCCACAGCAACAGCAGCGAGCGCAACGGCGTCATCATCGGTGGTGCCGCTCTGTGGCTGCTGGATTCCGGTGACCCGGTTAAAGACCAGGCCGCCTGGGAGTTCATGAAGTTCATGGCCGAGGAAGATACGCAGGTTGTGTGGCACACCAACACCGGCTACTTCCCGGTAACGGTGGATATGGATGACAATGTTGAACTGCAAGCCTTCTGGGAAGATAACCCCAACTTTGTGACGGCTATCCGGCAGTTGGGCACCACCCGCACCGAATTGGCTGATGGTTCGCTCAACTACGCTGTGTTGGGCGGCCAGGCAGGTCCTTTCCCGGCCATTCGTCGAATGATTGTGGAAGCCTACAGTGACGTACTGGACGGTGGCATGAGTGCCCAGGAAGCGCTGGACCGCGCTGCCAGGCGTGCCAATCAGGAATTGGCCGACTATAACGCTTTCTTTGGTCAATAATTAGTACCTCAGACCTGACAGGATTACAAATCCTGTCAGGTCTTATCAAAACTGAATGTGGGTGTGGTTAGAACCCGTAAGCTGCTGTTAGTGGCTTGCGGGTTTTGATTTATACTGGTAGGCGTTATAAACATCCAAAAAGAGTACAAAAGTCTGCGAAACTTTTGTACTCTGGCGGTTGGGTGATGCTAAACTGGAATGAAAGATGAAAAGATTGTTTTGGGTGTCTACCCTATTACTCATTGTGTTGTTGGCCTGTCAGCCGAGAGGGGAGGGCGTGGCAGTTGTTGACTATAGTGAGCCAGAAATTACGGTCTTGATTGAGGGGTTAATTCACCCCTTGGGGATGGCTCTGCTGCCAGACGGGGGCTTGTTGATTGCCGAAGAAGGCACGGGCCAGAATGATTTGAGTGCAGGTGTTAGTCTGCTGACAGCCGAGGGAGAAATCGGCCGTTTCATCTCTGGTTTACCCAGCAGTCGTGATTCAGGCGATCTATCGGGCGTGCCCTTTGTGGCTGTTTCGCCCGCGAATGACCGGATTTACCTCTCTTACTTTAACGCGGGGGGGTTGTTGACCATGGCGATTGATCCGCAACGGCCGTTAACCCTCCCCGACACCCCTTATGGCCCTAATGATCTGGAACTGACCATGACGCCCTTGAACGAGGTGCGCCTGTCCAACGCCTTTGCCGTTGCCTTTGACCGGGAGGGCGTGCCGGTGGTCAGCGACGCCACCGAAAATGGGGTTGCCAAAAAAACGGTTGATGGCCAGACCCGCTTCATCCATCGCTTCAGCGAACTGCTTGACCCGGCCAACGAGCGCGTCTTCATCGACCCCGTACCCACCGGCATCGCTCGCGTAGGGGCCGAATATTACGTTACCCTCTTTGGCGGCTGCCCCTATCCCGCCGAGAGCGGGCGGCTGGTGGCTATCGACGAAAGCCGCAACGAGCGCGTGTTAGTAGACGGCCTTAACATGCCCATTGATGTGGCTGTGGGGCCTGACGACACAATTTGGGTGTTGGAATTTGCTCGTTTTGCGGAGGGGGCTTCTTGTTTTGATGGCAGTGGCTATTTGCCCCACACTGGCCGCCTTAGCCGTATTGCGTCTGATGGCTCGCTGGTAATGGTGCTGGATGAGCTAAACTACCCCAGCGCGGTTTTGCCGCTGCCGGATGGTTCGCTTTACCTGAGCGAGATTTTTGCCAATCGGCTGTTGCACATTACCTTTGGGGAATAGAGTAAACCTACGAGGTCTGCAAGACCTCGTAGGTTTTTGCGTTCTTTATCTGGGCTTCGATGCAGTCGAGATGGGGTACGGTAGCCCGCCGGCCCAGTTCGATCATTTCTTGCCGTTTGCTAAAGCGGATGTAGGTGGCGCCGGCCAGTTCTGGGGAAATAAGGCAGTCAACGTTTTTTAACCCGTTGCCCGATTTGCGGACCATTATCTCAACGGCCGTTAACCCCCGTCCCACCGGTCCCAGATGCAACGGCCGTTTATACGTTGACCGAAACACATCTACCCCAATCACAAAATCGGCTCCCTGTTCATACAAAATATCACCGGGCACGTTATCAGAAATAGCCCCATCACATAAAATGCGTCCCTCATAATGAGCTGGTGTTACCAGCCCCGGCACGCTACAACTGGCCCGCACGGCCGGCGCCAGCGGCCCGCTGTTAAACACGACCGTTTCCCCCGTCAGCATATCAGTCGCGGTCACGGCAAACGGTGTGGCCAGGTCCTCAAAATGGAGCGGACCTAGCTGAAACTCAATCCATTTTTCGAGCGCAGCAAACGATACCAGACCATCGCGTGACAGAGTGGGCCAGCCAAAGTTCCACCACCTGGTGTCTACCGCCAACTCCTCAACCATTTTGAGAGGCACACCGGCACAGTAAAAGGCCCCAATCACCGAACCCACACTGGTCCCCGATACCATATCAATGGGGATATTGGCACCTTCCAAAACCTGCAATACCCCAATGTGGGCAAACCCGCGCACGGCTCCTCCACCCAGAGCCAGGCCAATTTTGGGGCGAGGCTTTTTATCCGTCATTGGTCATCGTCATCGGTCATTCGTTTTCGGTCATCTGTAAACCGTTTACCGATGACCGAACGTTGTCAACTGTCTACGGCCACTCCGTATCAATCTCTTTGGCGCAGTTTACCAGCTCAATGGCTGCTTTGGGCGACTTCAAAATCTTCGTCATCGGCCCGTCCAACTTAAGGTGGCGCCCCATGATGCCGCGGATCGGATCAAGCTGGCCGGTAATAACGCGCTGCCAGGTGGCAATCGGCGCACTAAGCTTAAACTCAGAGTCAACGGCCGTATCCGAAGCACGCGCGTCACGGCAGGCACCGTGCCACAGGTCCAGATAAAGATAGGCCGTATCGTCCAGGCCAGTGATCACAAAGCAGAGATCGCCTTCCCATTTGGCGGCTGCTCCCTGATACGCCTGACTACTGTTCAGCTTTTCGCCTAAGATTTTAATCCATTCATCACTGGGAAAAGGAATCGCCATGGTTGTTCTCCTGATTTTTTCATCAGAGCCGCCTGGTTACGGGCAAACGTCCGGCTGCTGCTCTGGTAGATGGGTCACTGTAAAAGGACCGCCATTATAGCTTGAGTTGGCTATCCTGGCTATGAAATAGAGGTGTGCCAGACCTCAGGATAGAGGGCCTGGCTTTGGCGAAAAAGGGATGCCAATGCGGTCGCCTTGAAAATGGGTCCTTTGACTTGCAGCGCCCGCTGGCCCAACGCTTTGGTCAGTGACAGTTCGCCCAACAGAATCCGGTGCAGGGCATTGGCTTTCAGGGTGATGTCCAGGTCAGGCCGAATGCCGGTTTGCTGCTGGCCAAACAGGGTGGCAATGGGTGTGGTACGGCCGTTTAGAATCACCACCCCCTCTGGCTCAGTCATGGTCAACTTGACAACCAGCCGTGAGCGCGAAAAATCCTGCCCTGCGCTCGGATTGTATTGCTCCAACTGCTCAAAAAGCTGCTGTAAGGTGTCGTACAAATGGTCTGTATCACGATATGGTTGCATGTGACCTCCCTATTGTGGCCCGGCCCCGTTTTTCATTAGCTCGATTCTTTGGCGTACCTGATCGCTCAAACGGTCCACCAACAACACGTTATCGGCCCCGGCCCGCCCATAATGGTTAAAATCGAGCGGCGGCCCGAAGGAGATGGTCCAGCGGGCCGGCAGGGGGATCAGGCCCAGCAGCCCCAGCCAGGGCAGCCGCAGCGAAGCTGGCAAAGCGGTGGTCAAGGGCGCGGTCAGGTTTGATAATCCGGGCCAGGGGCTGGCACCGGCAATAGCCACCGGGATAATCGGCGTTTGCTGCGCCAGGGCCAGCTTGACAAAGCCGCTGCGTCCCAAACTGTTCAGCCGCGGGGATGCTTGCAGAAAGGTGGGCAAGTTGTGCCCTTCGCCGGTGAAAACGGCTACCAGTTCCTCTGCATCTAGCAGGCGGCGGGTGTTGTCAGCATTGGCCTTGACCTGCCCCAGGCGGTCTAGCAGCGTGGGCACAAATGGGATACTGGCCAGCCAATTGGGGTAAAGACCGCGTGTGAGTCGCTGGCTGGGGTGCTGGTTGAGAACGGCCGTTGTCACCATCATCAAGTCCCAGGGCAGCGGACCGGCATGGTTGACCACCAGCAGTGTCCGCCCATAGTCAGGAATTTGCTCGATGCCCTGGGTTTGCACGCGGAAGTAGTAATTGTGGCTGAAATCGAGCAACGGCCGTATCAGCTCCAAAATCTCCCAATCCAGCCCCCACGCATCCGTCTCATAATCACCCTGTAGGTGCCGTTTGACAATATCAGCCTGCATTTCCAGCGTATATTGAGCCAGATACCAGGCCCCGCGCAGCGTTTCCATATCAAATGCGCCGTCGTCCAACTGCTGCCGAAACTGGCGCAACATCTCCAGCCGGGCCGATGGCGCAAAATAGCGAATGCTCTGCTCTAGTAGCTGAATCAAGCCCGCCAGCGTGAAAGGGGGTGGGCTATAGGCCGGTTGGCCCTGCTCAAGCTCGCCGATCAGCCGGTCAACTTCTGCCCGCAGTTGGGAGCGGTTAAACGGTTCCTCCGCGACGGGCGTTTTGTCGTCACTCATGGGCCGTACTCCGCGTTGCTCTGGTTTGTTGCCGCTGCTTCACTGTTTGTTGTAGCCGTTGTTCATCTTGGGCCAGGTGTGATACGGCCGTTCCCCTCGTCTGGCCTTGCTTGTGGGCAGCCAGGTCCGAGACGGCGTCCAGGCTGCTATGCTGGGGTGCAAAGCCCCAGGCGGTCTGCCGCTCGGTAGCGCCCACGCAGCGATAGCGCAAAAAGTCCCAGCCATAGGGCAAAATGTCGGCGGGCTGCCAGGGAGTGGCGCGCAGCAGGCGGCTGCCCCAGTAGGCCAGCGGGTGGAGCAGCGGCAGCGGTAGCGTGTGGGTCAGCGAGAGCAGCCGGGTCAGAGGCAGCAGCCCCTCGGCGGCGATGTTGATATGGTGTAGATTAGGTGGAATCTGAGCGGAAACGGCCGTGATCGGTTCAGCGTCCAGAGCGTGCCGCAGGGCCAGCAGCAGGTCTTGCTCGTGGAGCAGTTGCAGTAGCGGATCGAAACCTAGCAGCATGGGGGCAGCCGCGCCCGCCAGATAGCGGTTGAGCGGGCTGGAGGCCGTAGGGCCAACAATGTGAGCCGGCCGCAAGATGGTCTGCCGCAACTCAGGCTGTTGGCGGGCAAAGGTGAAGCAGAGCTGTTCCGCGGCTATCAATTCAGCCAGAATACCCTCACTGTCCTGGGTATAGGGAAACTGATCTTCGCTAATAAAGGCGGCATTGCTGGGGTGGGGGCCGTAAACGGCCGTGCTGCTCACCCAAATCAAATGGCCCACACCCGCCTGGGCACAGCAGGCTAGTAGATTTTTCAGCCCGGCTACCAGGCGACCTGGGCCTGCGGGTTGGTCCAGATAGTAGAGCGTGTCAACCTGCTCTAGCCGCATCAGATCGGCCAGGCGGGGGTTGCGCGTATCGGCGGTTACAAAGTCGAGCCGATCATCTGGGGGTAAAACGGCCGTAGGTTGATCTACCCCGATGACGCAGTGTGTTGTATCATTATCTAGTAACAGGCGCGATAATTGATGCCCCCAATAGGAGGCAGCCCCTGTGACCATGATGACTCGACCATTATTCATAGACGTGGATTATAAGTTGCTCTCCTGACTATCGTCAAGAACAACGCTAAACGGGTCTGAGATAAAGCGAACCGTAAATTGACCCTTGCCCCCGGTATCGACTATAATCCGGGGCATAACGATGCCGGACATGGAGTTTTGCCCCAAGAGCCATGTCTTACACACACAGGAGCAACCAGATGGTAATTATCAAGCGATATCCGAATCGGAAATTGTATGATACGGAAGCCAAGCAATACATCACGCTTGATGGTATTGCCCAATTGATTCGTGATGGTCAAGAAGTACAGATACAAGACCACGCGACCGGTGAAGATTTGACCACCGTCACCTTAACCCAAATTATCTTTGAGCAAGAGAAAAAGCAGAGTGGCTTTCTACCTCGGTCTGTGTTGACCGGCTTGGTACAGGCCGGTGGCGATACGCTGGGCGTTTTGCGCCGCACGCTGGCCTCGCCTCTCGAAATGCTGGGTCACGTTGACGAAGAGATTGAGAACCGTATTCTCAATCTGGTCAGACACGGTGAGATAGCTGAGGATGAAGCGCATCACCTGTTGACCAGGCTGGTATCCAATAAGGCCAAAGTGTTGCCTAAATCGTTGGCAGCCAGTGAAGAAGCCATTACCAGGCTGCTGCAAAAGCACGGCATTCCCACCCGTGAAGATTGGCGTCAGCTTAATGAGCAGCTTGACAATCTATCTACGGCCCTGGAGGACCTCAACGCTTCGCCTTAGTCACACACCCACATTGCACCGGTCGAAACTATGCTTAAAGTAGCTGGATCAGCCAAGCTTTCCTTCGTTTTCCCGGCCAGACGAGCAATTGCTTATGCGTTCTACAGTGATATGCATCGTCTGGCGAAGTATCTAACCCATATTGAAATGGTTGACACATATGGTGACTATGAGTACCGGATGCTTTATCAAAGTACGGAATTAGGTACTTATCACCTCTCCATTTTCTGTGACGTGCGTATGGAACTGCCGCCGGGAAATCGGATTATTCGATTGGTCTCGGTCGAAAACATGCCGCCCATCGAAACGAAGCTGACCGTAAACAGCACGACCGGGCGCGGGTTTTTTTCTTCAGAAGCGTTGTTCCACGATGAAGGGCCAAACGAGACGCGTATTGAGTTTCAGATGAACTTGGGCGGCAACCTGCCGCGCCCCTTGGGAATGCGCTTCATGCCGGGTCGGGTGGTAGACAACGTGGCCAACGGCATTACCAATCGCCGCCTGCGTGAAATTGTGCAGGGCTTTTTGGATGATTCGCTGGCTGACTTTCCCGTCTGGGAAGAGCATTTGGAAGAACAGGTAGCCCAGCGGTTAATGTGATTATTGCAGGGTAGTCCAGCGGTATTGACGGCCGTCCAGGTCGGTGCGAATTTCATAAATCTGGTCATCGAGTGAGACCTGAATGCGTAGGCCGGGCACCAGGGCTTCGGTACAGGCTTCTCCGGGCTGGCCCATACCCAAACAGCCATCCGGCCATTCAACCACTTCGAGAGCCGTTACGGTGAGCATCCCTGCTTCAAGCCCTGTTCCCTCGGCGACCAAAGCACGGCCGAAACGAATCGTTTCCTGATGGGCTTCGGCCAATTCTTCGTCTACATTGTCCAGTAGCAACGGCGCTCTGGTGATAGTCCTGGTTGGTTGGGGAACGGCCGTTGCTTCTTCTACTATTTCTGGTGTCGGCGGAATGGCAGGGGTATCTGTTGCTGTCGGCGTTGCGGGTGGTGGCGCGTCCGCCTGGCCACAGGCCACCGTAAAAGCAAGCAGCAGTAGTAACAGAATCGTTGTGATGTAGCGCATAATCTCTCCTTGAAGAATCTCTATCGTGGTCCTATTATAGCGAAAATTGAGGAAACATAACATGAAAGCGGCGCAGCAAGCATTGGCTGAGGGTATTTTATTCACCGACATGTATCAGATGACGATGGCCCACGTCTATTATCGGATGGGGCTGCACGAACGGCCGTCACAATTCGACCACTTTTTCCGTAACTATCCCGACTACGGGCTGCACCAGGCCGGCTACTGCATCACGGCCGGGCTAGAGTGGCTGCTCAACTGGATGGAAACGGCCCGCTTTACCGATAAAGACCTCGATTTTTTGCGCCAGCAGCAAGGCAACACGGGCCGCCGGCTTTTTCAGGATGATTTTCTCAAATGGCTGGCTCAGCACGGCAGCTTTGAGGCTCTGACGCTGCGAGCCATCCCTGAAGGGCGCGTCGTTCACCCCCACGTACCTCTGACCACCGTGCAGGGGCCGCTGGCCCTGGCCCAGATTTTAGAGACCCCCCTGCTCAACAAGCTCAACTACGCCACCCTGATTGCCACCAAAGCTGCTCGCGTCAGCCAGGCCGGTCGGGGACGGCCGTTGCTAGAATTCGGCATGAGGCGCGGCCACGAGCGCGGGGTCAACGCCGGGGCGCGTGCGGCCCTCATCGGCGGGGCCGACTTCACCTCCAACGTGGGCGCGTCGGCTGCCCTCAACTTTCCGCCCAAAGGCACCCACGCCCACAGCCTGGTCCAGCTCTTTATGGCCCTGGGCGAAGGCGAACTGGACGCCTTTGCAGCCTATGCCGAAGTCTACCCCGACGATTGTCTGCTCCTGGTCGATACGGTCGATACCCTGCACAGCGGCCTGCCCAACGCCATCAAAGTATTTGAAAAGCTGCGCCAGAAAGGGCATAAACCAGTCGGCATTCGTCTCGATTCTGGCGACCTGGCCTACCTTTCCGTGCAGGCCGCCCGCATGTTGGACCAGGCCGGCTTCCCCAACACCGTCATTGTCCTCTCCAACCAGCTTGACGAGTTGAGCATCCTCCAAATCCTGGCCCAAATTCAAGACGAGGCCAGAGGCTACGGTATCGAGGCTGACGATGTGATCAATCGGCTGGTTTACGGCGTGGGCACCAACCTGATTATCTCGGCCGGGGATTCCGCGCTGGGCGGCGTTTACAAACTGGTGGCTGCTGAGAAGAACGGTGACTGGGTGCCGGCCATCAAGATTTCAGAGAGCGCGGCCAAAACGCCCAACCCCGGCTACAAGCGCGTCTGGCGCGTTTATGATGAGCGCGGCCTGGCGACGGCCGATCTGCTGGGCCTGGATGACGAAAACCCGCGCCAGCAAGAGCCGCTGCTGCTCCACCACCCGCTGGAACCCGGCGTCTACCGCCGTTTGCCCCAGGCCCAGATTTCCGAAATTGAACCGCTGCACATTACTGCCTGGCAAGAAGGCACACGTCATTACCATGCCCCGCCCATTCCCGACCTGCGAGCCGTTTGCCAGGCCGACCTGGAACGGCTGGACATTGGCGTCCGCCGCCTGCTTCGGCCCCATATTTATCACGTCTCATTGACCGCGAAACTGTGGCAGCTAAAACAAAGTTTGATTGCGTCGATTAAGAACAATGGCGGAGTAGCGGAGTAGCGGAGTGGCGGAGTGGCGGAGTGGCGGAGTGGCGAAGTAGCTTGTCGCCCACGCCACCACGCCACCTTGCCACCTCGCAACCTCGCCACTTCGCATCTTCGCCACCACGCCACCTCGCCACTTCGCATCTTCGCCACCTCGCATAAGGAGTAAACCATGACCTTCCCCGATTTTTACCAGCCTGATCGCATTGGCACTTTATTTTACCCCGCCGCGGCCGCTATTGCGGCCGAAGCGGCCACGGCCGATTTGCCCTACGCCGCCCAGGATGAGACCAACGTCCATCTGCTGATCATAGACATGCAGGTCGATTTTTGCCACCAGCAGGGCAGCCTCTACGTTCCTGGCGCAGAGGCGGATATTCGCCGCCTGAGCGAGTTCATCTTCACCCACGCCGGCCGCATCACCGGCATCACCTGCACCCTCGACTCCCACCTGCCCTTCCAGATTTTCCACCCCAACTGGTGGGCCGATGCCAATGGCAACCATCCCAACCCATTCACCCTGATTACCCAGGCAGATGTGGCGAACGGCACCTGGCGGCCGCTGGTCATGCCCGCCTTTTCTGAGGCTTACGTGACCCAATTGGAAGAGAAGGCAAGGAAGGTGCTGACCATCTGGCCTTACCATGTGCTGATTGGCAGCGTGGGGAATGCGCTAGACGGGACGATCTGGTCGGCCGTTACCTGGCATGGCCTGGCGCGGAAAAGCCAGCCGGCCTATTTGCAGAAAGGCGTTGTCCCCCAAAGCGAACATTATTCGGCCATTCAGCCGGAAATTGACGTGCCTGAGCATCCGCAGGGCAGCTTGCACCAGGGCGTGCTGCACACGCTGGCTGAGGCTGATTATCTGCTGGTGGCGGGGGAGGCGGCCAGCCATTGTGTTCTGGAAACATTGGCTGATCTGGTGCGGCAGTGGGACCGTTCCCAATTAGAGCGGGTTTATGTGTTGCAGGATTGTATGTCGTCGGTGCAGCATCCGGAGGTGGATTTTGCGGCGATGGCGGCCGAGGCGTTTGCCGGGTTTGCCGAAGCGGGGATGCAGTTTGTCAACAGCACGGATGATTTGCCTTTTTGGGGGGAAACGGCCGTTTCTGACCCGGACCCACAAGCACCAGTCGAAGGCCTACAGCGCATGGCCGACTGGTGAATTTTTGTAGTCGTGGGGTCGTATAGTCTCGTAGTCTTGTAGTCCTGTAGCCAGATGGCCTACTGACTACCAGACCACTTGACTATCCGACTACAAGATTAAAAAGCGGGCATCGGGACTCGAACCCGAGATGACAGCTTGGGAAGCTGTTGTGTTACCACTACACCATGCCCGCAATCTGGCTGGAATTATAAGTCTGATACTGGTGGCTGTCAAGCGCAAGTCGCACGCTGCAAGCACCGGCTACCTGCCACCTGCTACTTGCTACCTGCCACATGCGCCACTATTTCTTCCACCACCAACGGCCATACCTCCGGCGGCAGGGCGTGGCCCAGGCCGGGAATGATGTGCAGGCTGGCGTTGGGGATCGATTCGGCCGTGTCGATGCCCCCTTCAAGCGGAACCAGGGGATCGGCGTCGCCATGAATGACGAGCGTGGGAACCCGTACCTGGCGCAGCGCCTCGCGCCGACTGCCAGACGCGCCGATAGCCGCTAGCTGCCGCGCTGTTCCTGCGGGATGAAAGCCGCGAGCCTGTGCCTGTTCCATGATTCGCCGGTGACGGCCGATATCCAGGGGATAGCCCGGTCCGTTCAGCATCTGCCACACTTTGCGGCTTTGGCGAATATGTTCCTCTTTGTCTTCCGGCATCGGCTGTAACAGAGCCACCATGGCCCGCCATTGGGGCAGCGGCAGGCTGGGATCGTTGGTTGAGGACATGATAGAGGTTAGCGTCAGCAGTCGTTCCGGGTGGCTAATGGCCATCGTTTGGGCAATCATGCCGCCCATTGACATACCCACGACATGAGCCGCCTGAATGCCCAACATATCTAACAAACCTACCGCGTCTGCGGCCATGTCGGTCAGGGTATAGCCTGCTTCGGGCGGCTGGTTGACAATCATTTTGAGTAGTGACAGAATGCTTGGCACACCAAATTGGTCTAGCTTGCTGCTGTGGCCCACGTCCCGGTTGTCAAAGCGAATGACCCAGAACCCCTGGTCGGCCAGCAAACGGCAAAAATCGGGGTCCCAGCCGATGAGCGACATGCCCAGCCCGCCAACCAGCAGCAGGGGCGGGTCGTTGGGGCTGCCAAAGCTGTCATAGGCAATCTCCAGCCCGTTGACTGAAATGACTGCCTCTTCTACATAGGGGATTGTTGCCTGAATAGCTGTTGATGTCATGTTCATATGCTTTGCATTATACACAACATCACGCCGCCGATCTTCAAGTTGCAAGCAATTCTGATAGCTCTCTCAATACTGGTAAAACCCGCGACCCGTTTTGCGCCCCAAACGGCCGCTTTCGACCATGCGCCGCTGGATGGGGTGGGGGCGGTATTTTGGCTCCTGGAAATAGGCGTCGTAGACCGATTGGGTGACGGCGAAATTGACGTCGCAGCCGATCAGGTCGATCAGCTCAAACGGCCCCATGCGGAAGCCGAGGGATTTGAGCAGGCTGTCTATCGTTGCCACGTCGGCGGCGTCTTCACCGAGCAGGCGCAGCGCTTCGCCGTAGAAGGGGCGGGCTACCCGGTTGACGATGAAGGCGGGGGTGTCTTTGCAGAAAACGGCCGTTTTTCCCACCTTCGCCACATAATCAGCCACCGATTCTACCGTCTCTGCGCCGGTCAAATCACCGCGAATAATCTCGACCAGCTTCATGATGTGGGCCGGGTTGAAAAAGTGAACGCCGACGACCTGCGACGGCCGTTTGGTGGCCCCGGCAATGGCGCTGATGCTCAGGCTAGAGGTGTTGCTGCCCAAAATAGTGTGGGACGGCGCCGCCTCGTCCAGCGTGCCGAAAATCTGCCGCTTTAGTTCCAGCTTCTCCGGCGCGGCCTCGATTACCAGGTCTACCTGACCCGCGTCGGTCAGTTCGGTGGTGGTGGTCAGGCGAGATTTGGCGGCTTGGGCAACGGCCGTTTCCGTTTTGCCCAATTCCACCCCTTTATCAATAGAACGGCCGATTTGGGACTGAGCCTCAGCCAGCGCCGCCTCCGCCACGTCATACAAAATAACGTCCAATCCGGCCAGCGCCGATACCTGGGCAATGCCACGCCCCATTGTGCCCGCGCCGATGATGCTTACTTTGTTGATGGTCATAACTGCTCCAAAATCAGGACGGAAGACGGAGGACCGAGGACGGAAAGCGACGTGCCTCTGTCCTCGGTCCTCGGTCTTCCGTCATTTTCTACTTGCCCCTAAATTCCGCCGGCCGCTTCTCCACAAACGCTGCCACGCCTTCGCTAAAATCATGGCTGCGTGCAGCTGTTTCTTGTAGATAGGCTTCATAGTCCAGCGCCTCAGCCAGCGATTGGTCGAAGGCGCGGTGCATGGCCCGTTTGGTCAAGCCGTAGGCCAGCGTCGCCCCGGTAGCCAGCGGTCCGGTCCAGGCGGCCACCGTTTCCATCAGTTGGTCGTGGGGAACCACCCGGTTGACCACGCCCCATTCGAGCGCTTTGTCGGCCGTGAGCCGGTCGGCGGTGATAGCCAGTTCGTAGGCACGGCCGTAGCCAATGATGCGCGGTAGCAGCCAGTTGGTGCCGCTGTCGGGGATCAGCCCCACGCGGCTAAAGGCCAGGATAAAGCTGGCTTTGTCTGAGGCCAGGCGAAGGTCGGCGGCCAGAGCTACGCCGCAGCCGGCCCCGGCGGCCACGCCGTTGACGGCGGCCACAATCGGTTTCTCCAGCCGCACCATCTGCTTGATCAGCCGGTGATAGCCGTGACGCAAATGGTCGCCAATCGAAAAATCCCCCTCACGGGCCTGCACGTCAGCCAAATCTTGCCCGGAGGAGAAGCCGCGCCCGCTGCCGGTAATGACCACGCAGCGCACCGCTTTGTCGCGGCTAGCCTGCTTAAAGGCGTCGGTCGTCTCGCCGATCATCTGGTCGTTAAAGGCGTTGAGTGAGTCGGGGCGGTTGAGGGTGATGGTGGCCACGTTATCGGCCGTTTCGTACAAAATCGTTTCGTAGCTCATGGGTCCTCCTTGGGAATTATGAATGATGAAGGATGAATTATGAAAGGTGTATGGTTCGCTATAGAGTGCAGCAGATTTGAGGAAACAACAGATTAAATACCATCTGTTCCATCTCCTAATCTGTTGTACTCCCCACCAGCGATCATACCGCTAAACCGCCAAAAAACAAAAGCGTCAGACATCTCTGCCTGACGCTTATAAATCTTCAAAACAACGAGCTTATTAGGTTGTTGGGATTTAGTCTTACCACAGAGGTCACAAAGAACACAGAGATCTTCTTCACCAGAAAAATCTGCGTTTATCTGCGTTAATCTGTGTCCCATCAAAACGGTAGAAAGCCGTCATCCTCGTCGTCATCTTCGTCGAAATCGTCGAAATCTTCCGCTTCTTGTGCGGCCAGCCAGGCTTCCTCATCAAAGGGAAGCGAGACCCAGAGCTGGAGCAGCGGGCCTTCCTCGACCTGGCGCAGCCGCATGGCTACTACGTCCGCCTGCTGGCGCATCCGCATATCGTCGGGATAATCCAGCTTAACCGGCCGGCCCTCATCCCAGGCCATCATGCAGCGGTCCACAATGTCGGTTCCTTTCAGGGTACGCAGTTCACACAGACCCACCAGCCGGTCATCCGGCCCTTCAATAATAGATTGGTTCCAATGCTGCGGGCTGGGCCGAAACTCAGGGGTTGGCCCTTCCACGATTTCGATCAATTCCGGTTTAATGTCATTTCTAGCCACAAGCTGTTTCCTCAATGTTCACCGCCAGGAGCGCGAAGAACGCAAAGAATGTAATTAAAGAGTTAACGTGTTTAATACTACTGCCTCTTGCCTATGCTGGCAACTAAATTTCATAGGAAGTTCGTAAGAGAGTGCCAGAATACAAAAGTCTCCAAGACTTTTGTATTCTCTCTAATACTACAACGAGATTTCGGTCAAAAGGGATGAAATGGGACGCAGATTTTCGCAGATTGGCGCAGATTTTTCTCTTTTTATCTGCGTTAATCCTGGTAATCTGCGTCCTATTATCAAAGTCTCGTTGTAGTACTAAAACGCTTGCTCTAAATCGGCGATGATGTCCTCGGCGTTTTCGGTGCCGACGGAGAGGCGAACCAGGCCGGGCTGTACACCACTGGCGGCGATTTCCTCATCTGACTGCACGGCCGAAATGGTGCTGGCCGGATGGGTGATCAATGAATGCACGCCACCCAGGCTGACGGCCAGCTTGATTAGCCTAACTCGCTGCAACAGTTCATACCCGGCCGTTCGACCCCCCTGCAAGTCAAAACAGACCATGCCGCTGTAGCCGCCGGGCATCTGCCGTTGGGCCAGGGCGTGCTGCGGTTGGTCGGGCAGACCGGGGTAGTAGACCTCAGCCACAGCCGGATGGTCGGCCAGGAATTGGGCTACAGCCAGGCCGTTGGCGTTGTG
>SLGK01000187.1 GCA_007123775.1 Anaerolineae bacterium
AGTTGACAAACAATATCGGGTTATTCACCGTGAAATGCACTCCTTGTTTCACCTGCTTGGTCTGGTTGTTTAACATAGCCTATCGACAATTTTTTGTCGATGTTGGCGCGTAAGCGCCTAAACCACAGAGCGCACGGAAGACGCAGAGAGTTGGAGAAAATCTCTGTGTTCTTTGTGCCCTCTGTGGTGAAATTTTGCGACCAACTTGGGATCAGTACACTTTTCCACTTTTCTCTCCGCGTTCCTAATTTTTACGGTCGGGCAAACAAATGTTGTCTGATAATCGTCTGCTCCGGCAGCAGGTGGACAAAGTTAAAGCCGGGCGGATGGTTGTCGTCAAAACCAGTCGTCAGGTCGCCGGGCCAGGCGGTAAATTGGGCAAAGGCACTGGCCGCGCTGCTGTACAAAATGCCGTCCCGCCGCACCTGCATAGACTGGTGAACGTGACCATGAAAAACACCCCGAATCCGGTCGCGGGCCGGCAGCAGCGCATTGTGCAAGGTCTCCCCGTTAATGACCAGCATGTAGGCATCCATCCAGGTCGAGTTCATGGGCAAGACGGGAAAATGGATGAATATGGTCAGCGGTGGGCCATCGGGCGTTGCTTCGCGGCACACCAACTCCAACTGGGCCTCAGAAAGCAGGCCGTGCGGGTCAATCTCATCCGGGCCACGCGCATCCAGGACCAGAAAACGGTAGCCTTTGCGCTCGAAGGTGTAGTATAGAACGTTGGTATCGGCCGTTACGTCCTCTTTTGGTCCCATGGGCAAATAATGGTGGATGTCGGCCGCCCGGTCATGGTTGCCGTTGACATAATAAATGGGCAGCCGCAGCCGGGCAAACAGGTCGGCCGCGTATTGGTAGGAAACCGGATCGGGGTCGGTGACCACGTCTCCCGTATGGACCACAAAATCGGGCGTGGTGGGCAGGTTGTTAAGGACCTCTATCAATCGTTCAGCACAGGGATACGGCCGTTGTCCATGACGACTATATGATTTTTCCGGGCCGATATGGGTATCGCTGATGTGGACGAAGTAGAGGGGTTCGACAGGCAGCATCATAGAAAATGGGACGCAGATTGACGCAGATTACGCAGATAAAAAAGAAAAATCCGCGTTAATCCTGTTAATCTGCGTCCCGTCTTTTTAATTACCGACAACGATGGTCGAAGTAATATCATTCACCAGCACCGATACCGAGCTGTCCATCAGGTTAAAGTAACCGGCCGGGGCAATGCCAATCCAGAAAATGAACAGGATGAAAGAAAGCAGAATCACCAGTTCACCCTTATTCAGGTCCCGCATCTCCTCATTTTCTTTCTTATCCAGCGGGCCGAGGAAGACGCGCTGGTACATCCACAACAGGTAAACGGCCGCTAAAATCACGCCAATCGCGGCAAAGCCGGTAAACAGCCAGGGCCGGGGGAACGATTGCGCCCCCATCGAGCCGAGCAAAATCGTAAACTCACCCACGAAACCGTTCAAACCGGGCAGGCCCATACTGGACAAGGTGACGATCAAGGCCAAGATGCTGAAGACGGGCAGCGCCTTCCACAAACCGCCATAATCACTCATCAGGCGCGTGTGGCGCTGTTCGTAAGCGAAGCCAACCAGGAAGAAGAGGGCACCGGTGCTGAGACCGTGATTCACACCCTGCAAAAGCGCCCCTTGTATGCCCTCATTGTTCAGGGCAAAGATACCCAACATCACAAAACCAAGATGGCTTACACTGGAATAGGCCACCAATTTCTTCCAGTCCGTCTGGGCAAAGGAAACGATGGCCCCGTAGATGATGCCGATGACCGCCAGCACCGCGATAGAGGGGGCGAAGAAGACGGAAGCTTCGGGGAAAAGGGGCAGATTAAAGCGCAAGAAGCCATACGTACCCATCTTCAGCAGCACACCGGCCAGGATAATCGAGCCGGCCGTGGGGGCCTGGGTATGGGCATCGGGCAGCCAGGAATGGAAGGGGAAGACAGGCACTTTGATGGCAAAGGCAATGGCAAAGCCGAGGAAGAGCCAGTTTTGCACGTCGCCGAACGCTTCACGTCCCACAATCAGTTCAGGCACGGCGAAGGTGCCGTTGGTGATCCCCATGTAGAGAATGGCCAGCAGCATCAGCAGTGACCCGGCCATCGTGTAGAGGAAGAATTTGAGCGAGGCGTAGACGCGCTCTTTGCCACCCCAGATGCCGATCAGGAAATACATCGGTACCAGTGTAAACTCCCAGAAGATGTAGAACAGGAACAAATCCTGGGCCAAGAAGACACCCATCATACCCACCTGGAGCAGCAGCATGAAGATGTAATAGTTCTTAACCTGATGCTGAATGTGGCTCCAGGAGGAAGCGATAGCCAGCATACCGATGAAGCTGGTCAGCAGCACCATCAGGATGCTGATGCCGTCTACACCCAGGTAATATTGGATGCCCCACAGCGGTATCCAGTTGCCCTGGTCCACCATTTGCAGGCCGGGTTCGGCTTTGTTGAACAAGGCCAGGACGATGAGGGTGGAGATGAAGGAGAGTACGGCCGTTACGTTAGCAATAACGCGAATTCGGTCCGCCGACTCTTCCTCACTGAACCAGGAGTGCATCAGAATTGTGACCACACCCACCAGCGGAAAAAACGTGACAATTGTTAGTAATGGAACCATTTTCTTAACTAACCTCGGAAAGTATTGCGTATTGCGTAGTGCGTAGACCATTACGCACTACGCAATACGTTTTAAGATGCCATCAACAAGAAATAAGCTACCAGCAAAACCGCGCCTAAAAAGACGCTCAAGGCATAATTGCGAGCATAACCGGTCTGGGTTTTGCGAATCAGATTGGCCAGATGGCGGGCCGTATGACCGGCCCCATTAACCAGCCCATCAACCCCCTTCGCATCCAGCAGGTTAGAGCTAAATTTAGCAAAGCCGACAAAGAAGTCTCGAATGAGCCGGTCGTGGACAAAATCGTGCCAGAAGGCCCAATCCAGTTTATCGGCCGTCCAGATGGAAAAGCGGTTAAAGACGGGAATCAGACCTTTCATGTAAAAAGTATCCAGCGGTAGGACCGCCATCCACCAGATGGGGGTGCGTTCCAGCGGATCGGGATCGGTGGCCTGTTGCGGCCGGCGGCGATAGACCACGCCCATCGAAATGCCAATTGACGCCAGGGCAAGAATAGTGGCCGGAATAGCGACCTCCCAGGCAATCCAGGTCGGCGTGAAGGGCAAATTCAAAATACCCTCTTTGGTCAGGGCCACGGCACCCAGCGAATAGTCGAGCCAGACCTCAAAGGCGAGGAAGGCCCCATATTCACCACCGGCGGCCCTGTAAGCATTTTCCGTCACAAAAGGTGTATTCAAGAAACCACCCAACGCCGACAGCACCGCTAGAATAATCAGAGGTACGGTCATCACCGGCGGGCTTTCGTGGGCATGTTCGGCCGCTTCGTGGCGCGGCTTGCCCAAAAAGACCATCTTGAACTGACGGCCCATGTAGAAAGCGGTGGCAATGGCGGCCAGCGTCAAAATCCAGTAGATGATGGGGAATTGCCAGTTGTGGGCAGCGTGAGCCAAAATTTCGTCTTTGGACCAGAACCCGGCAAAAATGGGGATACCGGCTAGAGCTAAGGTGCCGATGGCGTAAACAAGTGTTGTCACCGGCATCTTGTGGCGCAAACCACCCATCGTCCGCATATCCTGCGGGTCAAAATCATCCTCAACCGCCCGTGCCTCATCCTCAATATCCTCGTGATGCACATCCTCCGGCGCTCGCTCAGCCAGCCCATGCTCATGTTTTTCGTCATGGTCATGGTCATGATCCTGTCCGTGCCCATTTCCGTGTATATGATGATGCCCATGCTCCATACCGTGAATCACCGAGCCGGACGACAAAAACAATAGCGCCTTAAAGAAAGCATGCGTTACCAGGTGAAATACACCGGCCACGTAAGCACCCATACCCACGGCCGCCACCATAAAGCCTAACTGGCTGACCGTTGAGTAAGCCAGCACCTTCTTAATGTCAAACTGGGTGAAAGCAATCAGACCGGCCAATAAAGCTGTTGCTGCCCCAGTGTAGGCCACGAGGTCGGGCGCAGAGATACTAAGCCATGGAATCACCGCCCCCGTCTCACGTACAATCTCGAACAGAACGTTGCTGCGGGCAATCAGGTAAATACCGGACGTGACCATCGTGGCCGCGTGAATCAGGGCCGAAACCGGCGTAGGACCGGCCATAGCGTCTGGCAGCCAGACGTACAGGGGAATCTGGGCCGATTTACCGGCCGCCCCAACCAAAAACAGCGCCGTAATGGCCGTCAAGACACCACCTAACGTCGCTGTCACCAGCGGTTCGCCCCCCATTGGCCCGGCAAAAGCGACCGTGGCCCCGGAGGTAAACATATCCAGGGCGCTGTCAAATACCGGCTGAAATTCCAGCGAACCAAAGGCCCAGAAGGTGAGGCACATCGCCATAATCATAGCCAGGTCGCCGACGCGGTTAGCCACAAACGCCTTGCGGGCTGCGTTAGCGTTCATAGGCACGCCCTTCTTGTCCACCCGATCAAACCAGAAGCCAATCAGCAAGAAAGAACTCAAGCCAACCCCTTCCCAACCCACAAACAGCATCAGGTAGTTGTTGCCGGCTACCAGAATGAGCATGAAGAAGAGGAACAGATTGAGATAGCTAAAGAAGCGGGAGAAATTGGGGTCGCCGTGCATATAGCCGATGGCGTAAATGTGAATCAGTGACCCCACGCCAGTGACCACCAGCATCATTGTCACCGATAGGGTGTCAATTTGCATGGCCCAGGGTATGTAAAAGTCAGAAGAAGGAATGGCGATCCAGTCAAACAGGGTCACAATTTCCATCTGGAAACCGTTGTTAATCAGACTGAACATGAGCAGCACGGCAATGACAAAGCTGCCGAGCGCCATGACGCTGCCAAACCAGCCGCTCCATTTTTCACCAACAGATTGGTCAGCCTCAATAAAGCGACGGCCGATTAGCCCGTTGATCAAAAAGCCAATCAGAGGAAGAATTAGTAGTAAGGGTGCTAAAGCGAACGCATTCATAGGCTATCTATGCGTGAAACGTGATGCGTGAAACGTGATGCGTGATCACGTTTCACGCATCACGTTTCACGTATCCTTATCCTTTCAATAAGTTCAAATCGTCAATGTTAATGCTCCGCTTGCGGCGGAAGATGACGACGATAAGGGCCAAACCGACGGCCACTTCGGCTGCGGCCACCGTCATAACAAAGAAGACCAAAATCTGGCCGTCCAGGTCACCTAGATGGCGGGCAAAGGCCACAAAGAGTAAGTTGGCCGAGTTGAGCATCATTTCAATGGACATGAAGATGATAATGGCGCTGCGCCGCAGCAAAACGCCCAGCGCGCCAATGGTAAAAAGGACGGTGCAGAGAGCTATGTACCATTCAATCGTAACGACATCAGACATTAATCAATACCTCGGTTACTTGTTATTGGATATGCTCAATACAACAACACCAATCATGGCTACCAGCAGCAGTAGGCCGGTGACGATGAAGGGGAGAACGTACCCTTCAAAGAGGCGCAGGCCAAGGGCAGTAGGGCTGCTGTCGATACTAGGAGCCGTATCCAGTGGTGTTCCGGTACTGCCCAATAAAACGGCACCAAACACCCCAATTAAAATACCACCTAGCAAAAAAGCCAGTATGCGCTGCCAGCCTTCCGTTTCGCGCACGCCGCCCAACCGTTCTGCGCCCAGGAGCATAATCACAAACAGGAACAAGACCATGATCGCCCCGGCATAGACGGTGATTTGAACCATGCCGATGAAGGGCGCGTTTAAGATGATATAAAAAACGGCAATTGTGGCAAAATTGAGAACGAGAAAGAGGGCACTGTAGATCGCGTTACGGCTCAGTAACATGCCGAGTGCCCCCCCTATGGCCACAAAGGCCAATAGCAAAAATATAATCAAACTTCCCATAGTGTCGCCTTTATATAGTAAGTCTGGTCAGTTATCGCAACGTATACGTAATGCGTAAAGCGTAATGCGTAATCTACAGATCGTTACGTTTTACGCTTCACGTTTTACTTTGGATCTGCCATATCAGGAATGGCCCGATCAAACTGACCTGGCTCTACCTTTTGCGGTGTGGGCTGGCCGTTGATTGGCACATCCACAATGAGCATCTCTTTGGTGTAAATGGCGCTGGCGCGGTCGTAGAAGCTCAGCTCGTAATCGTTTTCTAGTACGATAGCCTCAGTGGGGCAGGCATCTTCACAAAAGCCACAAAAGATGCAGCGCAGCATGTTGATCTCGTAGGTAGACGCATACCGTTCGCCAGGTGAATAGCGTTCTTCGTCGCTGTTTTCGGCCGCTTCCACAAAAATAGCGTCGGCGGGGCAGGCAGCGGCGCACAGTGAGCAGCCGATACATTTTTCTAGCCCATTGTCGTACCGCTTTAGCTCGTGCCGCCCCTTAAAGCGATAGCGCGGCGGCCGTTTTACTTCCGGGTATTGGACAGTAACCGGTGGCTGAAAAAGGTGCTTCAGCGTGGTATACATTCCTTTAGCAATTTCACCTAACATACACTCTCCAGCAGTAGCATTATGCGGTAGTGCGTATTGCGTAGTGCGTAAAGGTCTGTCAACTACGCATTACGTACTACGCACTACGTCATATTAAAAACCAAAAAACAGGCGCAACGAGTTAAACATACCATCAAAGAAGCCCTGGTCGCCCAGGACGATGAAGACGGCGACCAAAATAAAGTTGAGGACCGCAATGGGCAGCATCCACTTCCAGCCCAGAGCCATCAACTGATCGTAGCGCAGGCGCGGCAGCGAGGCCCGAATCCAGATCATGAGGAAAAGGCCAAAGAAGATTTTGACGCCGATGTACAGAAAGCCGAGGGCCGGCACCTGATCAATAAACGGGCCACGGTAGCCGCCAAAGAAGAAGATAGCCATCAGTGCGCTAAAAATGACCATCTTCATGTATTCGGCCATGAAGAACATGCCAAAGCGCATCCCGCCATATTCGACCGTGTAGCCGGCCGACAGCTCTTGTTCCGCTTCCAACAGGTCGAACGGGGCGCGTTGCAGTTCAGCCAGAATGGCGATCCAGAAGATAACGGCCGCAATGGGCTGCCGCAGTACAAACCAGCCATCCGCCTGGGCCTGCACAATGTCGTTCAGGTTCATCGAGTCTGCCAGCATGATGGGGATGAGCAGGGTCAGGCCCAGGGCCAGCTCATAGCTGATCATCTGGGCTGAGGCACGGATGCCGCCGAGGACAGCGTATTTGCTGTTGGATGACCAGCCGGCCAGCACCACGCCGTAGACAGCAATCGAGGTAATGGCCAAAATGAAGACGACGCCTACGTTGATGCCGGGGGCAATGGCAAAATAGGGTTCAAATTCTGCCCCAAATATGGTGATGGCGCCGGTCCAGGGAATAACGGCCAGCACCACCACAGCCGGAATAACGGTCAGCATGGGAGCCAGATTGTAGACTATCCAATCCACGCGGGCCGGGGTGGGGTCTTCCTTGAAGAAGAGTTTAACGGCGTCGGCGGCCGGCTGCATGATGCCGCCCAACAGCTTGCGCTCGCTGCCACCGCCACGACGGGGCAAGGGCAGATAACCGGCGCGATTGGGGCCAATGCGAGCCTGTAGGCGGGCCAACAGCTTGCGCTCAAGCAGGGTGGTATAGGCAAAGCCGGTGATTACCACCAGGGATATGATGAAGCCGACAATCAGGGCGCGAAGCGCAATTTCTGCTGTGGTCATGCGGGTTCCTTTTCTCTGACTTCGATTTTGCTGATTTGGATAACGGCCGTTCCCCCTATCCCATCCTTAACCCCGCGCAGTAAGGCTGTGCCCTGCGGCGCGTGGCCGTTAACGTGGGTGGTCGCTGCCACCTGTCGCTCATTGACGCTAACCATAACTTGCTCACCGTCCACCACATCTTGATCAGCGGCGTCTTCCTGGTGCAAATACAGCGTGGGCTGGGCCACGCGCGGGGCCAAAACAGCCGATTGGTCAATTAAGGTGCCCGGGGTGTACAAAGCGGCCGTATGCACCAGGTGCAGATCGGTAGAGATCGTATCATCCAGCGCCGGAATGTCAAACGGTTCCACCGCGCCCTTCTCGGCGGCTGCGGCCCACTGCTGCCCCAGGCCGGAGCGGTTGTCATAGGCATTACCGCCGTAGTACATATCTTCACCACCCACGTCGGGCCACTGCTTCTCTGTCCAGGCCAGGCTGCGGTAATCCATACCGGCATAGGGCTTGACTACCTTAGCCAGGTCGCGGAAGACCAGGCTGGCGGCAAAAGCCGGTTTGCCCAGCCCCACCCGCTCGCCAATTTGGGCCAAAATTTGCCAATCTGCCCGGCTTTGACCCACGACGGGAATAGCGGGATAGTAACGCTGCACGCGCCGTTCACCGTTGGTGAAAGTGCCTTCCCGTTCGGCCCAGCTTTGGGCAGGCAGAACGACATCAGCTTGCACGGCCGTTTCCGTCATGAACAGCTCTTGCACCACCAGGAATTGCAGTTGGCCTCTGTCAGCCATTAAGCCATCACCCACCGGGTCGGCGCCGGCCACATAGAGAGCTTGCAGACTGCCGTCGGCCGCGCCTGCGTACATAGCGGCCGCGTCCAGCCCCGGTTCGGCCTGCGGCGCATAACCTGGCCCCAGCGCCGGATGTATGCCCATATCCCAGGCCCCCTGTGTGTTATTGTGGGGCCAGACGGGGATGAGGCCGTTGTTAGCGCGGCCAGCATGGCTCATGCCGTCGCCGTTTTCGACAAGCAGCAGGTTGCCCAGTAAGCGGGCCAGAACCTCGGTTTGGTCATAGCTTAGCCCTTCGCTACCGTAGAAGGCGACCAGGTTGTTGGCCGTGATCAGGGTTTCGGCGGCGGCGGCCAGAGGGTTGGTTGCCGCCGTTTCTGTTTCTACCTTAGCCAGATTGACCAACTGGCGCACGGTAGCCAGCGCTTCACCCAACGGGTAATGGATGGCATGAGCGGCATACTGGTCCAGCCGGGTGGGGCGCAAATTCAGTACGACCAGTTTGGCCCCGCGCTCGGTGGCCTGTTTGACGCGGAACCACCAGACCGGGGCTTCTTCATGCAAATCGCTGGCGGCTACCAGAATGGCGTCGCCGTCGCCTAAATCGAGCAAATTGCTGTCGCTGCTGATGCCCACTTTGGCTACCACATCACCACCGGCCAGTTTGCGCCGGGCCAGGTCGAGGTTGTGGCTCTTGAGGCCGTCGCGGAACAGTTTTTGGAATTGGAAATAATCTTCGTTGCTCAGGCGGCCGCCCGTTAGACCGGCTACAGACCCTTTGTATTGTTGCAGCTTGCCGGCAATATGGTCCAGGGCTTCATCCCAGCTAACTTCAACCAATTCGTTCCCTTCACGGACCAGCGGTTGGGTCAGCCGCTGTGGTGAATCGGCGAAGTGATGAACAAAGCGGCCTTTATCGCAAATCCAGATTTCGTTGACTCGCTCGTTTTGGCGCGGCATGATGCGTTTGATTACGGAACGGCCGCCACTACGGGCCTCGCGCCGGGTACTCATGGTGGTGTTGCAACCGACCGGGCAGTGGGGGCAAATAGAGGCTACGGGCGTTAATTCCCAGGGGCGAGCGCCAAAGCGAAAATCGGCCGTGGTCAGCGCCCCCACCGGGCAAATGTCGGTGGTATTGCCGCTCCAATAGCTGTCGAAGCCGGGATCAGAAAAAGTAACAATTTCCAGGCTGCGGCCCCGGTTGTGGAAATGGATCACCGGGTCATCGACCAGCTCATCCTGATAACGGACGCAACGGCCGCATTGGATACAGCGCTCCCGGTCCAGGTAAATCAATTCACCCAGCGGCACGTGCTTGTCCAGCTTCTTTTTGTCGCTGAAGTGCATCCGGGTTTCGCCCTTGCCATGCTGCATCGTCAGGTTTTGTAGCGGACACTCGCCGCCCTTGTCACAAATGGGACAGTCGAGCGGGTGGCTGGTCAGTATAAATTCAATGACTGCTTCGCGGGCGTCGTAGACCGGCTCGGTGTTGGTGCGAACGACCATACCTTCGGACACGCGCACGGTACAGCCGGTTTGCAAGCCGCGACCAAAGTTGATTTGGGGTTCACCATTTTCGTCGAGGGCGACTTCGCCTGTTTCCCGGTCGCGCACGGGGATACCGATTTCGACGAGACACATGCGACACATGCCTACCGGCTCCATCTTGGGATGGTAGCAGAAGACGGGGATGTCGTTGCCAATCCATTTGGCGGCGTCCACGACCAGAGTGCCCTGAGGCACGCTGACTTCCACGCCGTCTACTGTCAATGTTACCAGATCATCACTCATATTGAATCTCGTTGGTTTGAATCTCGTTGGTTAAATGGTTGGTACGTAATGCGTATTGCGTATTGCGTA
>SLGK01000264.1 GCA_007123775.1 Anaerolineae bacterium
ATTGGCAGGGTCTTGCCATCCCTCTAACAGGACCGAACCATATCATCTACCAGGTCAACATGAAGTGCAGGGGGATATGATGAGAGAAAACGAGAGTATCCTGACAGGAGGGAAGCCCTTCCTGGGACGTATTGAAGAACAAAAACAGTTTCGAGCTGCTCTCAACGAGCTGCTGACGAGCCAGGAAAAAGAGGCAAACCCATACGTTTGCTTGCTGTATGGCAATGGGGGGATGGGCAAAACCAGCCTGGCCAAGCGTTTCGTCGATATTGCTACAACCGAAGAACCGTTCGCCAAACAATTCCAAAGCCTATGGATTGATTGGGATGACGAAAGTAAAAAAGCAGCCGCCTTGCAGGTTGGCCGCGAGAGCATTCAGGTAGAGGCAGTTTTCAAAACGTTTTACGTGGCTGCAATTCGCAGGAAATGGGGCAGGCAGTTTGCTGCTTACCGCAAAGCGATCGAGCAGGCCGACGAAGCCAAGAGCAAAGTTATTGACATCCTCACCAGTGAGCCGGTACGCAGTGAGCTGGCCAATTTGCGCGGCCACTTAACCTACCTGGGCAGTTTGGGGGTAGGGACGGTGGCCAGGCTGATCCGGACCAAGGCCCCCATCATTGGCGATTTAGGCGAGAATTTAGTCCGGCAGTTTCTCGAAATGGGCCTTGAACTAGGTGTCGACCAGGCGGTTCATCTGCGCAACTTTTTAGAGAGCCATTTACGCGCCCGCCTGTCCCCCGGCCATTTTGACTACTTCCTGAATCCGCACGAGCAGTTGGCCAACACCCTGGCCCGAGGCCTGAATAGAGTAGCAGCCAAAAAACGACTTGTCGTGGTCCTGGACTCTTACGAGGTGGTGGACCAGATGGACATCTGGATCCGCGCCTTGATACAGGCTGCTGGGCCGCGGGTTTTGTGGATTATTAGCGGCCGTAACAACCTGCTGCATAGCCGTCAATTCGGCGGCGAGTATTTCAAGGGGTATGCCGACGAACTCTCGCAGCGATTACTGGCCTACCATATGCGACCGTTGGCCCTGCCAGACATTCGCAACTATCTGAAGCAAGAAGGGCTGGTTCTGTCAGAAGTAGAGGTTGATACCATCAGCCGGGTGACACGAGGCATTCCCCTGGCCGTACAGGAACTGGCCGAGATTTTGGTCTCAGGGGCCTCCCTGGCGGAGGTGGTGGGCGATATATCTGGCAACACGCCTGGTGATGAGGTGGTCCGCCGGATGACAGACCGGTACATGCAGCACGTCGTGGCCGATACAGACCGCCGAGCGCTATTTGCGCTTGTTTTGGCCAACGGCGACCTGGATGTTTTGCGGGGCATGTTGTCCACGTCCTCTGACGAACCGGTCGAACTTGATACCCTGCTGCAACGGTTGGAACGTGACTACGCCTCAGTCCATGCCGATCGTGCCCGACTGCATGATGATCCCAGCTTGTTTATCTTGGAATACCTGAAGCAAGACGTGCGCCGCAGCAGCGAGATGGTCCAGGGTCTAATTGAACGTGCGCTCCAAGTGCTGGACGCGCGGATCGCAGAGCTGGAGAGAGAAATCACGTCGCTGGCCGCCCGCTGTGAGGAAGAAAATTGGGTAAAGGCTGCTATCGACCGGGCCGGCTATCTATTTTGGCTGGATGAACGGAGGGCGTGGCAATGGATTATTCGCTGTTATCTGGACGGTCTGGTTTTCCGGCCAGAGTTGTGCGGTGGGCTGTTGCACAAGATTGACCAGCATCAATCTTTCCTTAGCGAGAGCGGTGAGAACCTGTATGAGGTGCTGAAAGCCGCCGCTGCCCCCGACGTCGCTCTGGATGACGAGACAGAAGTCGTGACGCTTCTGAAAAACATGCGTGACCGCGGCTGGTTTGAGGGTGAGAGCGCCCAGGAGCGAGAGCATCTTTTACAGTTGGTTGAGGTACGTTGGCTCTTACGGAAGGAAGAATCCAGATTGGCTGCTAACCTTCTCTTTGAGGCGGAACCTGCCCTGGCCGAAAAGGATGAGCGGCTGCGTAAACTCTTTGCAGAAGCAATGATTTTGCTGGCCAGGCGACTGATATGGCCGGCGGGTACTCAAGAGCCAGTGTTTGCGGCCGATGCGGAGCAGTTGTTGCAGATCGTGGTACGCTGGTTTCCGGACCATCAGACCGGCTGGTATTTGCTGGGAGCTTTGGCTGAACTAGACGGCCGTTACGAAGAGGCGCTCACAGGTTACCAGGTAGCTCTCGAAAAGGACCCGGAACAGGTGGTTGTCCATAATAGCCTGGGCAATGTACTGCGTGAGCTAGGCCGCGCTGAGGAGGCCATGGCGGCCTATGAACAGGCGATACAGTTGAATCCGCGGTATGGTACGCCTTACTTGGGTTTGGGCTTGCTGCACAAGTCAGCGGGGCGACGGTCAGAGGCAATTGCTGCCTTACAGAAAGCCAGTGAGCTGGAACCCCACCTGACGCTGCCGCGCGTTTTGCTGGGGCAGTTGTACGTAGCAGACGGCCGTGCCGATGAGGCTCTGGCGGCGTTTGAATCTTTAACTGAACAGCCGGTCAATGATCCGGTTGTTTACGCCCAGCTAGGCGATCTAAAACTGCAACAAGGTGATTTGGCGGCGGCGACCGAGGCTTATCGCCAGGCGTTGGCGCAGGATTCTAACCAGTGGCAGGCTTTGGTTGGTCTGGGGAAAGTGCATATAAAGGAAGGGTCGTATGATACGGCCGTTGACTATCTGCAAAAGGCCGTCAACCTACAACCGGACCGCCCGGAAGCGTTTGACGCCCTGGCCACTGCTTATACTGGCAAAGGCCGTCTCCGGGAAGCGATCCACCACACCCAGCGTGCCATAAACTTTGGTTTAGACTCGCCAGATCTGTATGCACGCCTGGCAGAGCTGCATCAACGCCAGGGAGCCACCGAGCAAGCGCTGGCTGCCTACAGCCGTTTGCAGGATTTGGACGAAAGCTATCCCGTGCCGGCAACCGATCTGGCCACCGTTTATACTGCGGCCGGCCGTTTGCCGGAAGCCATCGCCACCTACGAACAGGCGGTCGCCGAGCCAAGCCCAAAACCGGAAGCATACGTTAACCTGGGAGAGGTTTATGCGCGTGTCGGCCGTTGCAGCGAGGCCTGTCAGGCTTTCCAGAAGGCTATCTCGCTAAACTCGCTGTCTGCTCCCGCCTACATCGGCCTGGGCAACATGTTTGTCGAACTGGAACGCCCCCAAGACGCTATTCAAACCTTTAACCAGGCCATTCGTCTCAATCCATCCAGGCCGGAACCTTATCTTGGAATGGGAGATGCTTATCAAAGCCTCGGTGATTTCGGCAAAGCGGCCGCCATCTACAAAAAAGCGGTACAGGTCGCACCCCAAAACGCGCTGTCTTATGTCCGCCTCGGTCGCTTATGGCTGGTGCAAGACGATCTGGTCAATGCGGAAAAGGCATTTGTCCAGGCGCAAAAACTGGATCCGCGCCAGGCCGCTGTCTACACCGGCCTCGGTCACCTGGCTTACCACCGTCAGCAATTGGCCCTGGCGCTGGACGCCTACCGTCAGGCTGTCACGCTGGATAACGAAGAAGTTGAAGCCCATGTGGGCATCGGGCATGTTTATCGTCTTCAAGGGCAGCCCCAGGCGGCTCTAAAAGCTTATCTGACGGCGTTAGACATCGCACCCGGCGAAACTTTTCCCTATGACGGCCTGGGAGACGTTTATCTGGCCCTGGGCCAGTACCCGCAGGCTGCTGCCGCTTATCAACTGGCGTTAGAAGCGTCGTCCTCGAACGTCACCGCGCTTATCGGCTTTGCTGAAACCCAGATTGAAGCCGGTGCGTACGAGGCGGCACTGCCACTCCTGGAGAAATCGCTGCCGCTGACTGATGACAAGGTCAGGGTTCATGCCGGTCTGGGCGTTGTTTTCTTGCGCCTGGGGCGGCTCGAAGAAGCCCAGGCGTCTTTAGCGCACGCGCACCGGGCACTGCCCAATGATAAGAAGGTTCTGCTGCCTCTGGCTGAGTTAAGATTGCGACAAAATGAGCCGGAGCAGGCACAGCAGCTTTACCATCAGGTACTCAAGCATGATCCGAAGAGCGCGGCGGCCCATGAAGGACTGGGGTTTATGTGGCTGCATCGCCACCAACCAGACCGGGCGCGGTCAGCTTTTCAACAAGCGTTGGCCATCGAGCCGGAGCGGGCTGTTTCCTGGCGCGGCCTGAGTCAGGTACACGCGGAGAAGGGTGATTTTCAGCAGGCACACGACGCTGCTAATCGCGCTCATGAACTGAATGATAAGGACGACGAAACGCTGGTAAGGTTGGGCCAGACCCTGGTTCAGTTGGGCAAGATGGAAGAGGCCCTGGCAGCGTTCCAACGGGCCACGACGCTAAACCGGAAAAATGTATCCGCCTTTGTCGGCATGGGCCAGGTGTTAACGGCCGTTGGTCAGGACGAGGAAGCATACCGGGCTTACACGCAGGCGCTCGAACTGGATACCCAGGCTATTGCGGGCCACCTCGGCTTGGCGCGCCTCCACCTGGCCGCTAACCAGCAGGAAAAGGCGACAGCAGCTTTGCAAGCCGTACTCAGCGACGACCCGGACTGTGCTGAGGCTTATGAACTGTTTGGCGACGTACACGTCGCTGCTGGTCGTTGGTCTGAAGCAGTCGAGATGTTTGAAACGGCTAGACAACACCAGGGCAAAACGCCAGGGCTGCTGAACAAACTGGGCCGGGCCTACGAAAAAACCAAACGTACGCCCGAAGCCTTATCCTGCTATCTGACATCTGTGGAGTTGGCTGCCGACCAGCCAGATGTGCATGCGGCTATTGGTCACTGTTATCGGCAGCTAGGTCAGCACAAGATGGCCATGCAGGCCTATCAGAGGGCCTTGACACGTCAGCCCACCCACGCCGAAGCTTTGATCGGTTTGGGCCAAAACTGGCACGCAACGGGACAAACGCAAGAAGCGCTCGAGGTCTTGGAGAAAGCGCGTAAGTTTGGTATCGAAAAACCAGCGTTGTATCTCTCTTTGGGCAGCGTTTACGCTGATTTGGGCCGGGATGACAGCGCCTTTGCTGCCTATGAGCAGGCCCTGGCCCTGGACCAACAGTTGGCACCTGCTTACGTTGGGTTAGGCCAACTTCGGATCAAGCAAGCCCAGCCAGAAGCGGCTGCGGCCGCCTTTGAGCAGGCCATCGCCAGTGACGAGACGTGCGTACCTGCTTACGTTCAATTGGGTGACTATCTGCTTCAACAAAACCATTATGAGGAAGCCCGGAAACTGTACGTGCAGGCGATCCAGCTTGAACCAGATAGTGTGGCGGCCCATTGTGGTTTGGGCCGGATTCACGCTATCCGTGACGACCTGGAAGCCGCTGAGGCGGCCTGGCAACGTGCGTTGGCACTGGACCCCGATCAGGTAGAAGCGATTGTCGGTTTGGGTGATGTGCTGCGGGCTAGAGAGGAGTGGGAAACGGCCGTTTCTACCTACCAAAACGCCCTGAAACTGGAAGCCAACACCATACCGGCCCTGGCTGGTCTGGGCAACGCTTACCTGGAACTGGGCCAATACCAGAACGCCGCCGAGCAGTTTGAAAGCGTGCTGGCCCTGGCCGAAGACAATGCGGCCGCCTGGCTCGGCCTGGGCCAGGCCCGCTGGCAGCTCAATATGCCCGGTAGGGCTTACGTAGCCTATCAGCGTACGCTCGACTTGGACCCCAACTCAGTGGCAGCTTGTCTTGGGCTGGCGCGGTTATACCTGGGTGCGGGCGAATTTGACCAGGCTTTGCACTTTGGCCACCTGGCCGTTTCTCTCGACCCGGCCAACGCAGAAGCGCACCAACTATTGGGTGAAATACACACCGGTCTGGAACAGCAGACAGAAACAATTAACGCCTATCGCAAAACGCTAGAATTGGATCCCGATAACGCAGTTTCTTTGGCTGCCCTGGGTACGCTCTATCTCTCGCTGCACCAATATGAGGCCGCAGACCCTTATCTGGAGCGTCTCGTTGCTCTACAGCCCGACAACCCTCTTTATCTCAACGCGCTGGGTCAGGTGTATACACAAACGAACCGGGCGCGAGAGGCGTTAGCCCTTTATCAGAAGGCTATTACTCTGGATCCGCGGTCTGCTCAAACGCGCGCCGGCCTGGGCGATGCTTTCACCGCCCTGGGTGAATTTGACCAGGCGATTGCCTCTTATAAACAGGCCATTCGTCTAAACCGTGACTATGCGGGTGCTTTTGCGGGTTTGGGTCGGGCTTATTGGTCAATTGGACGGCCGTTTGACGCGTTAACTGCCTACGAGCGGGCTTTGCACCGTGACAAAAACAACGTGCGTGCGCTTGTTGGGGTGGGCACTTTCTACCTTAGCCAGGGTGACAGATCAAAGGCGGAGGCGACTTTCCGTCAGGCGATCATTGCTGATCCCGGTTACGCAATGACCTACGCCGGTCTGGGGAACCTTTACCGGGAATCGGGCCGGCTGGCAGAGGCCAAAACAATGTACCTTAAAGCGTGCGAGATGAATCCTAAAAACGCAGCCTATCTTGGCGGCCTCGGTGATATTTGCCATGCGTTAGAGGAAAATGACCAGGCTGTTGCCGCTTACAAACAAGCGATAGCCATCAACCCGGGCGACGCCTTTTCCCGCGCGGCCCTGGCCGGTATCTACAAGAAATCGAACCAGATGGCGCTGTACGAGACCGAGATTGCGCTCGCCCGCCAGCTAATCCAGGGTGCCAGCAAATACGATCAGGCCTGTTTTGAGTCTATTTCGGGGAACACGGATATGGCTATTAACTTGCTGCGGGCTGCGCTAATTCAATCACCCGTGCAAAAGGAGTGGGCCAGGCGCGATCCGGATTTCGTCTTTATTCGCCAGGATCCTCGTTTTCAGGAGCTTGTTGGCCCGGAACCTGAGCCAGAAACATAGTCTAACGCGCACCCACGATCTGGCCAATGCCACGGCCTACCCACACCTCGTCAGCGAATGCCGGGTTACTGGCTGAGGCAACAAAATAAGTAACGCCCTGCACAATCGGCCGGCTCTGTAGGTTGTGCCAAAACAAGAGATATTCCGCTGCTTTTTGGGCCGCAGGGGTTTCCCCCTTGTTGTTACTGGCTTCCGTGATCCAGATGGGTGTGTTACGAAAACGGGAGATGTAATCGTCCAAAACTTCTAAAGATCGCCGCATTGGGTAAACGTGAGACCAGTAAAGATGGACGCCCAGACCATCTGCGGCAGTGACCGCCTCGCGACTCGTTTCCAGAAATTGAATGTGATCAATCTTTTTGCCTGTTACCGTGGTACCCGGTGACAGGCCAGGGTAGATAAATTTGGCGTTCGGTAAGGCCTTTCGATACCGGTTCAGCACATCTAAGAACCAGGTGGCGAACGTTGCCCCGTCCCGCCAGCTATGTGTCAGGCCCTCTGCTACAAGGTTAGGTTCATTGTGAAGCTCAACCACTACTTGACGGCCGTTTAGCTCGTTGAGTGCCCGCTGCACGTCAGGCAGTGTGTCCTTAACAAACTGAGCCGGGGAGATATTACGCTCGCCAAAAGAGAGAAACGCCCGCACAATCCACTTGGCATCGGGGTGTGCCCTGGCGAGGCGACGAATATCCTCAGCGCGGTGAAAGGAAAGGACTTTGATGATACCCGGTTTGAGCGCGGCAAACTCCTGATGCTCCGCTTCAGAGATAATTGGATCGGCTGAGGCGTGCAGACCAATACGGGCTTGCCCAAAGGTTGCCGGCTCCGCTCTTTCTACTTGTTCCAGGCTCATTTGGCCCACGGGTATTAGGGTCCTGGATGCAATCCGAATCGGTGTGAATTCTCCCTGAGGAGAACTCATCACCATAAGTGCTGCTTGTGGCGGTATGCTGCCAATTACCTCAGCATTACGTTGCGGGTGGGTCCGTAGCATCATGCTGTAGTTGGTTCGGCCAGTATCGCCATCCATCCTGATGCCGCTGGTCCAAACCCAGCCTGGGGTGGTAGCCGGTATGGAAACCGGAGGTTTCCCATTCGGCGCTCGATCCTTATCTGGGAAAGGTTCGGGCAAGGTTACCCGGTTTCTATTACCAACGATAGCGGCCATTGCTTCGGCAATGGCCAACACTGGCGTAAAGCCATCTTGGTGCAAACCGGCAACGCGGACTACCGCGTCTCCTTTGATAACCCCCAACAGGCTGCTGTTGTGTGCCGGTTCGTGATAAACTGACACACCCCAGTGGCGGATAATGGCCTGGGTGCCATTCTTTTGGAGAAAGTGGCTGCGTACCCAACCCAGGTAGACTCCTTCTGGCAACCTGTCCAGGTCATCCACGAGCTCCGGTGGCGCCAGCTCAGAAAGTCGGACTGGCCCGATAAAATCGACCTGTCGGACCCGAATGGGTAAATAGTTGTTCTGCATCTGTCCCAACACTTGCACGGTGCTTTTGGCCCGAACAATGCCAATCCGACTGCTCGCTTCGTATGGCTCGGCGCGAAGGTTAATGCCGTGGTTTGCCCGAATGACAGCCCGATTTTGAAAAACCTGCAACCGTTCTACCCAGCCCCAACCGTCCACCGTAGCCACCGTTCCCGGCGGAAACGGAATTGGCTTAATAGGCTCATTTATCTCGCCGTCGCTAATGGCTGCCCTGGCTACTTTGACCGGGATGTAAGCCTGGTCCTTTTTACCCGTTATGATCAGAATGGTACCGCCCGGAACATGGACCAGATCGGCCGGACCAACGCGCAAGGTGATGCCGCCGGGATTCACCTGAGCCAGGTTGCCGCGGGTGACGACGCCAGCGCTCAATACCCAGCCCTCAACGAAGGGTCCGCTTGGTTCTACCCAACCCATCAGCGGCAGCAGAAAAGGCGTTGGGTCTATGATGTTTCTGGGCCAGTTGCGATACCGGGCATTCTCTTTTCTCAAAGTAAGGTGCAGGTGTGAACCAAAGCTATTGCCGGTGTTGTCGGCCAGGCCTAAAAGATGGCCGGCAGCGACCTCGGCGCCTTCGGCAACCAGTGCTTCCTGCAGGTGGGCGTATATGGTCATATAGCCATGCCGGTGCTGTACCCGAACGAAGATACCATAATTGTGGCCACGAGGGTTGGTATGTACCTGGGTAACCTTACCCGGAGCAACGCAATAGACCTTACTGCCATGTGGGGCACGGATGTCTACTCCTTCGTGTCCTGGCAGACCAAATTGAGCATAGTTTTGCGGGTTAGCACCAAAATGCTGGGTAATCTGGCGATACTCGGTAGGCCAAACTTCAAAGCGAAACTGGCTGGAAGCAGAGGCGGAACCATCCATTCTTATTTTACCTGGACCTCATAGAAATTTTCACGCAATTTTCACAACTTGTTTTCCGGTATTTTACCATGTGTTGGCAAATGAGGCTATAAAATTGGTGGCAACTTGCTTTTGAGTGATTCTGGCTAGAGTATATGGAGGATAGATGTTAAAAGAATATGGCAAGCTAGTCTGGCAAAGAATTTACCAGCGATTGTGTTCAAATTGTGAACTACCCGGCTATATGTGTCTGTGTGAGTTTAAGAGCCGTCCCCAAGCGACCGTCCGTTCCCAAACTGATAAAGCCTCGGAACACGCCCGCGTCTAGGTCCAGACAGCCGAAACAGGCATAGCCCGAATGGTCTTTTTTGGGATAAGGCTGGCGAAAGCGAAATTGGATTAATGATACAAAAAACGGCCGTTAGTTAACGGCCGTTTTTTTGTTCCAATTGTTTCAAACTGTTCTCAGGTAATGTCTGATTACATGTCGGGTACAGTCCCATTGCCGGGCGGGTCTTCACAGTAGATAAAATCAACCGTGCCCCGCGTATGGTAATGGAACTCTCTTCCGTCTACGATCAGGATTAACCGATAGCCAGGCTCCAGGGCCATGGTGTAGCCCATGTCAGGCTCTGGGCAGCCCAGAGAACCGTCGGCCCAGGTAACTGATTCTACTTCTGCCACAGTGATAGCGTCACGGCTAATCGCCGCTCGCTCTGCCAGGTCAGCCAGCATCTTGTCAGCCAGGTCTTGTAGTTCCGCTGGGATTTCTGCTTCCATTTCTGTCTCCTCTCGCTCCTCAATAGGTTCAGGCGTCTCCGTAGGTTCGGGTTCGGCCGTTTCCGTCGGCAGCGGGTCAACAACCGGTTCCACCGCTGCTTCACCACAGGCAGCCAGCAGCAAAAAGCTCAAGATCAGTAAAGTGGTTGCTTTCATTATAGTTTTCATCGTTTACGCTCCTTCTTAACTTTAACGGGACATGGTTTTGCCCCAAATTTTGCCTTACGTCTATATAACGACGGCAATGGGCAAAAAGTTCCCCCGATCGAATCTGCTTGCTGTCTAAAGTGTGTGCTGCCAACTGATTTATGCAATGAAAACAGGTTTACTGTGCTATTTGTCGCAGTAGATTGGCCATCTCAATAGCGGCCAGGGCCGCCTCAACGCCTTTATTGCCCGCCTTGCTGCCGGCCCGCTCAATGGCTTGCTCGATGGTGTCGCAGGTGATGATGCCAAAGGTAACAGGCAGCCCTTGTTGCCAGGACGTCTGGGCAATGCCTTTGGTGGCTTCGCTGGCGATATAGTCAAAGTGAGGCGTGGACCCCCGGATCAGCACCCCCAGGCAGACGATGGCGTCATAACGGCCGTTTTTGGCCATCGCCTGGGCTGCCAGGGGAATCTCAAAGCTGCCGGGCACCAGGGCCACGTCAATATCCTCGTCGGCCACGCCGTGACGCAGCAGCGCATCTTTAGCCCCCTCCAACAGCCGGTTGCCCATAAAATCGTTCCAGCGCGAGGAGACAATCCCGATTTTCAGGCCGGTCCCCACTAAATTCCCGGAAAATGTAGTAGACATAATATGCTCCTTGAGTGTGTAATTAGTTTAATATTGCGTGTTGCGTATTGCGTAGTGATAAGCCGCCACTACGCAACACGCACTACGAAGCCATCTCCAACAAATGGTCCAGCCGCTCCGCTTTAGTGTGGAGATAGTGGCGGTTGTGGCTGTTGGCGGCTACCTGGTGGGGCAGGCGCTCGACCACCTCAATACCGCTTTGTTGCAGGCCGCTAACTTTGGCGGGATTGTTGGTGAGCAGACGAACGGCCGTTACCCCCTGGTCCCGCAAAATAGCCGCAGCCACGCCGTAGCTGCGCCCGTCGGCCGGGAAGCCCAGGCAAAGGTTGGCCTCTACCGTGTCCAGCCCCTGATCTTGCAGGGCGTAAGCCCGGATTTTGTTGGCCAGGCCAATGCCGCGCCCTTCCTGGCGCAGGTAGAGCAGGGCACCCCGACCGGCAGTAGCAATGCGTTCCAGGGCCAACTGAAGCTGCTGGCCGCAGTCGCAGCGCTGTGACCCCAGCACGTCCCCCGTCAGGCATTCGGAGTGGAGGCGCACCAGCGGCGGCTCGCGGCACAAATCCCCCTGGTAGAGCAGCAGATGCTCGAAGCCGCTGGGATCGCGGTAGGCGGCCGTCTGAAAGGGGCCGTAGGCGGTGGGCAGGTGGGCCGTCTCTACGTAAGTAACGCTGACCGGCGGGGATGGCTCATGGGGTAAACGGCCATTTACCCGCCCCTTTCCCTCTACCTGCTGGCGATAGGCTACCAGGTCGGCCACAGAGATGAGCGGCAGGTCGTGCCGGGTGGCAAATTCCTGCAACTGGGGTAAGCGGGCCATTCGCCCATCCTCGGCCATGATTTCACAGATAACGGCCGCCGGCGTCAGCCCTGCCAGCCGCGCCAGGTCCACACCGGCTTCCGTCTGGCCGCGCCGCCCCAGGACGCCGTCAGGATGCGCTCGCAAAGGGAACATATGGCCGGGTGTGGCAATGTCGGCCCGACTGCTGTTGGGGTCGATCATGACCTGCACCGTGCGTGCCCGGTCGTGGGCTGAAATGCCGGTGGTGACGCCGTGCCGGGCCTCGACCGAGACGGTAAAGTTGGTGCCAAAGCCGGAGCGATTGGCTTCCGGCGGCACCATCAAGGGCAGTTCCAGCCGGTCCAGCAGGGAACCGGTCATGGCCACGCAGATCAGGCCGCGCCCCTCTCTGGCCATAAAGTTGATGGCCTGCGGCGTCACGAAGTCGGCGGCCAGAGCCAGGTCGCCCTCATTTTCCCGGTCGGCGTCATCCACAATAATGACAAAACGGCCGTTTTGAAAAGCGGTAATGGCGGTTTCGATTGTTGTAAAAGGCATAGGTCATATCCTTCGTATTGCGTAGTGCGTAGCGTCTGTCCACTACGCACTACGCATTACGCACTATCTACAAATCCATGTTCGGCCAGAAAACCGGCCGTTATCGTAGCTACGGCCGTATAGTGGCGCACCATTTTTTCGACGTACTTGCCCAGAACGTCCACCTCGATGTTGAGCTGGTCGCCCACTTTTTTGTGGGGCAGCGTTACCTGGGCCTGGGTGTAGGCCACCAATTGCACGGTGAAGCTGTTGGTAGTCGTATCCACGACCGTCAGGCTGATGCCGTCCAGGGCGACGTAGCCCTTGTTAACCACGTAGCGCAGCAGGTCGGGCGCGGCCGTGACGGTCAGCCAGAGGGCGTCGGCTTCGCGGCGGCGCTGGCTGAGCGTGCCCACGCCATCGACGTGCCCCTGGACAAAGTGGCCCCCCAGCCGGCTGTTGGGGGTTAAGCTGCGTTCCAGGTTAACGGCCGTACCCGTTCGCAGCCGGGTCAAGTTAGTGCGGGCGCGGGTCTCCGGCGACAGCCCTACCGTAAAGGCGTCGCTGCCCAGGTGGGTGACGGTCAGGCATACCCCGTCCACAGCGACGCTGTCACCCAGCCGCGTATCCTCCAAAACCGTCTGCGCCCGCACCACCAGGCCATATCCTTCACCTGTGCGTTGCAGCCGAATCACTGTACCAATTTCCTCAATAATTCCGGTAAACATCGTTTGCTCCTATGCAGAGTGGCGGTGTGGCAAAGTTGCGGAGTGGCCACTTCGCCACTTCGCCACTTCGCTACCTCGCCACCCGCCCCTGATACAAGAGATCCTCTCCCACCCGCTCCAGGCGCACGTCGTGGAGGCGACAAGCGTCGTGGAGACTGGCCGCGCCGCAGCCGCCCAGTGGCCCCGTTGCCGATTGGCCGCCAATCAGCAACGGGGCCAGGAATGCCTGCACTTCGTGGACCAGGCCTTCGTCGAAAAACGCGCCTAAGACTGTGCTGCCACCTTCGACGAGCAGGCTAAGGACCTGCTGCCGGCCAAGCCGTTCCAGCAGATGGGGTAAGCAAATAAGGCCGTTTTCCGCTGCCTGCAACTGCCACACCCAAACCCCCTGCGCTTCCAACTGGTGTCGATGGCCGGCCGGCATGGCGGTCGTAGTGGCCACCGCCGTCTGGCCGGGCAGGTCGGGGTCAAAGAGGCGAGCCGAAAGGGGCACGCGCCCCCGGCTATCGAGCAGGACGCGCAGCGGGTGGCTGACGCTGGCCTGGGGCAGGCGGGTGGTCAACTGGGGATCGTCGGCCAGGGCCGTACCGGCACCGACCAAAATGGCATCTACCGCCTGACGTAGTTGGTGGCCGCGCTGCCGGGCATCGGGGCCGGTAATCCACTGGCTGTGGCCGGTGCGGGTGGCACTCTTGCCGTCCAGGCTGGCGGCGAATTTGGCAATGACGTAGGGTCGGCCGCTGTCAGCATAGTGGAAAAAGAAGCGGTTAAGATGGCGGGCCTCGGCCGCGCAGGGACCTTGCTGCACGGCCACGCCGGCAGCCGCCAACGCCTGGTGGCCACCGCGGGCGGGCGGATAAGGATCGGCCACGGCGTAGTAGACCTGGCTGATGCCGGCCTCGATAATCGCTTTGGTGCAGGGTGGCGTACGGCCGTAATGGTTACACGGCTCCAGGCTGACGTACATGGTGGCTCCCCGCGCCGCTTCCCCGGCCGCTTGCAGCGCTTCCACTTCGGCGTGCGGGCCACCTGCACGCCGGTGATGGCCTTCGCCCACGATACGGTTTGCAGCCACCACTACTGCACCTACCATCGGGTTAGGACTGGTAAAGCCCTCAGCGCGGCGGGCCAGGTTAAGTGCCCGTTCCATATAGATATGATGGGGGGATGTTGCTTGGGTCACAGACAAGCTCCTTCACGGTGAAGACAGAGGATGGATGACCGAAGACGGAAGGACTCATTCGTCATCCGTCTGCCGTCATCGGTCAAAACGCACCAGTCAAATGTTATGTCAAATCAGGGGCGAGAGGATGGGGGGAAGATAGGCCAAACGAAACCCCCGCTGTCGATGAGCGGGGGCAAGGATGGCAAACAGGCGGTGTTTAAGAAAACACCCTGTGTCGCTGTATCTTCTCCCATCCGGACTATACCGTCGGCCCTGGTCTCTCACCAGATCCACCGCTTACACGGGTCACGGGCTTGGCTTGTGGCCGCCTGGCCCAAACCTTACCGCCGGTCAGGAATTGAGGATTATGCCAACCCTCTCACCTTGCCCCGAAGATATTATTTTGTTGTTACTACATATTCTAGGATGAAAACGGCCGTTTGCCAACCGTATCTCACCAAAAACATACCGATCGGCTACGTTCAATTCTCAGACGACTACCGGTTGATAAACATCCAGCGGCCAATGGTACGGCCGACCAGCAGACCCATAGCCGTCATTGTACATAATAGAGCAAAACGGGCCAGCGAAAAGCCGGCAGGAGAAAAGAACTCAATGGCGGCAGCGACAATTACCAAAACCAGACCGATACGCAGCAGCGTGCGGTCTAACCGTCGTTGCATTTCTTGCCTCGAAAGTTTTTGCTTCTTCTGTCGCTTGCCCATTTTTCCCAGATTGGACCAATCTGCACAGATTGGTCCAATCTCTGATGCTACATTACGAACGGTTAATTAGCTGCCTTCAACGCTTTCAGGCACACGCCCTGCTTCGGCCGGTACCGGATATATCTGCTTGTAGACATAATGGTAAATGGCCCCACCCAGCAAACCGCCAATAATGGTGCTTACGGTGGGAATCCAGAAGCCGCCGCGCGGGCCGGGGAAGGCGATTTCACCCCAACCCGCTAAGAATGCCCAAACACGCGGACCGAGGTCGCGAGCCGGGTTCAAAGCGGCCATCGACACAGGCGCCTCATAGGCAACCAGAACCCCGACCAGCAGGCCGATGATAATGGCGTGTACGTTGGACAGGGGACGCCCTTCGTTCAATGACTCTACCAGGAAGAAGATGCCAAAGAGCAGGAAGGCCGTAATAATTACCTCCGAGGCAAACCAGGTAGGCAGCGAGACCTGAGCCATCGCCGCCGCATCGGTGCCGATGATGGCCGGATTAGGCGCGTAGGTGGTATAGACCATTGCGCTCAACTGGCTGCCCGGCTGGCCACGCACCAATCCCTCGGCCTGTTCAAAGGCGCGAATGACGCCGCCATAAGCGACGTGGATAGCGGCCGAAGCCACAAAGGCTCCCAATAATTGGGCACCGATATAAGGCCCTACTTTACGCCATTCAAAATCGGTAAAGGTGGCCATGGTGATGGTCACGGCCGGATTGATATGTGCCCCGCTAATAGCGCCGGCCGCATAAATGGCCAGCATGACGGCAAAGGCCCACATCAAGGAGACCGCCCACAAATCATATGATCCCGTCCAGACAGAAACGGCCACAGCGCCATTCCCGATCAAGATCAGGATAAACGTACCGAAAAACTCGGCGAGCAATTCGGGCATCAAACGCTTCTCGTTCATTTTTCACCTCTTCTAAACTATAGGGTTAACTAGACGAACAGTGTCAGGTAATTATGCTGCGAATTGCACGCATTGCCTGGCGGCCATGAGGGGAGCATCGCACTTGTGCAATTGGCAGCATAAACAACGATCTTTCCCTTATCTTGCCATAAATTGAACCGGAATTCAACCTGCGGCATATTACAATAATTGTTTGACGAAATGAGAAAACGGCCGTAGACTACCCGTTTGCTCTGTCTTACCAGTGTTCAGCAAACGGTTATCAGTATTCAGTGAATGACCCGTTCACAATTCACAATTCACAATTCACAATTCACAATTCACCATTCACAATTAGTAAGGAGGTTTGCCATGATTGTGGGCATGGACTTCGGCACGACCAATTCCGGCATGGCGGTATATGACGGCCGTTCCGTCACCGTCTTGCCCCTGGACCCGGCCAGCCGGAATCCGCGCGTCCTGCGTACCGCCATTTACGTCACCAACGATCAGTCGGTCCACATTGGCCGGGCAGCGCTGGGCATTTATTTTGAGCAGAACATCGGCCGTCCCGTCAAGATGCAGAAAGTGTGGATTGGCGAACTGGAAATTTTCGGAGCCGATATGTATTACGTCACCGATGCCTACACCTTGGTCGATGTGTTGTCGCCCGGCCGGCTCTTTCTATCCACCAAAACCAGCCTGCGTAACAGCGACTACCCCGGCACCATCGTCGGCCAGTTTTATTACCCGCTAGAAGATTTGATCGCCCTCTACCTGACCACCACCAGAATCCGGGCCGAGAAGCTGCTGGGGCAAACGCTGCGCGAAGTGGTACTCGGCCGGCCGGTCCACTTTGCCCGCGAGCCGGAAAAGGATGCGCTGGCCCAGGCCCGACTGCTGCAAGCCGCCTTCCGTGCCGGCTATGAAAAGGTCTACTTGCAGCGTGAACCGGTGGCCGCCGCCTACAGCTACGAAACCATGCTGGATCGGCCGCAAAACGTCCTCGTTTTTGACTTTGGCGGCGGTACGCTGGACCTGACCATCATGCGCCTGGGCGACCCGGCCCGGCGCGAAGTGCTGGCCAGCGGCGGTATTCCCGTGGCCGGTGACGTGTTTGACCAGCGGCTGGTGCGCCAGAAATTAGCCCGCCACTTTGGCGAGGGCAGCCAGTACGGCAGCCGCAGCCAGCCCCGCGACATCCCGCGCTGGATTTATGACACCTTTTCCGACTGGCAGATGATCCTCGAGCTGCAATCCCGCGAGAACAAGCGCATTCTGACAGAGATCGCCCGCACCTCGCAGCGGCGCTACCAGATCGAGCAACTGATCGCCCTGGTGGGTGGCAATTATGCCCTGCTGATGTTTGACACGGCCGAACTAGCCAAACGCCGCCTCTCTGAAAAACGGGGGGCCGAAATCAAGCTGCAAGGGGCAGGTTTTGACGTGCGCGAATTTGTGACCCGCACCGAGTTTGAGGCGATGATCCGGCCGGAGATCGTGGAAATTGAGCAGCATCTACAAGAAGTGGTGGCCGCCTCCGGGCTGGAGGTGGGCCAGATTGACGCCGTTATTCGCACCGGCGGTTCGGCCCAGATTCCGGTCTTTTACGAGATGCTCTGCCGCCACTTCGGCCCGGAGAAGGTCCACGACGTGGATACCTTTAGCAGCGTCACGGCCGGGCTGGGGGTCATCGGTTACAAGCTGGCGGCGGGCGAAATTGAGATGCCGGCTTATACGCCCGACATGGTCCGCCCGCCGGCCGAGGCCAAAGCGCCCCGTCCCAACGTCAGCGTGGCCCGGCTGGGTCTGTTGCAGCGGCGCATCCAATTGGCGGAGGGGGATACGGCCGTTGCTTCTCCCACCACCATTGAAGAAGCCCTCGTTTGGGTGGATGGGGAAGGGAAAGTTGTGGCGCAGACAGACCTGTCAGGTTTTCAAAACCTGACAGGTCTCGTGACAGCCGTGCGCGTCCCCCTCGACCTGCCCCTGCTGCTCATCACCAACCAGTACCGCTTCCTGCGCCAGACGACCCGCCAACTGCTAGAGCAGCAGTCGATCCGGGTGACGCTGGATGACCTGTTCCAACTACAAGAGTTTGAGCAGGTCACGACGATTTGCCGCTGGGGCGAGGCGCTGGATAAAGAAAAGCTGCTGCTGGTGACGTCAACGGGTTTGCTACGGCCGTATCCCCTCGACATCTTCCGCAGCAGCGTGGAGACGCCCATCCCCCTCAAATTCAGCCGCCCGCTGCCCGGCGACCCGGTGGCCGCGCTGGGGGCCAATGACGACCAGCAGGCGGTGGCCCTGACCCACGCAGGGCGGGCCGTGCGCTACCCGGTGGCCGACCTGAGCATTAGCGGCACACAGGCGATCAACTGCGGCGCGACCGACCGGGTACGCACGGCAATTGTGGCTGCTATGGCTGAAGAACTGCTGCTGGTGACTGCGGATGGCTACGGCCGTATCCTGCAACCGACATGGCTGGCGGTCCCCGAAAAACCTAACAGCAAGGGGCGCTCCCAAATTGCCCGGCGCAGTGCGGCTGTGGCCCTCTGCCCGGCGGCCAACGCCTGCCTGGTGACCAATCGCCGCCTGGTAGCAGTGGATACGGCCGTTTTGCCGCGTGAAGATTCGACGAAAACGAAGTTATTGTTGGAATTGGAGGAGGGGGAAGGGGTGGAAACGGCCGTTGGCTCTACTTCATAGTCGGCCGGTAATACGTGCATAATCAGATGGTGACAGCATTGCTTGCAGTTGAGCCGCTACGGTCTCAGGCTCGTTGGCAGCAAGCTCAGCCTCAATCTCACCCTGGTGGTCATAGTAATAAGCAATGGCCTCATAAACGGCAGCCGGGTCTACCTGGGGCAACCCTGTACCGATAATTTCTTCTACAGAATGCCCCGCTTTCAAAAAAGCCGCTACATGGCGGACCGCTACCCGCGTCCCGCGCAGGTAAGCCTGGGGACCAAAGCGCGTTTGTTTCTGTTCGATATGGGCCGTGTTACCCAAATGGAGACGGATAGCCATTTCTGCCAGTTGGGTTGGTGTTGCTTGAGACAGGGCAGCCCGTCGCTGTAGCAACTGGTAGGTTTCGGGTGAAATCTGAATTGTCTCGGCCATTGCAGACCTCCTTTAACATGTGTAAAAACTGCAAATATATGCTGGACACTGGCGTTTTTGCCCGCCGCCAGTGTAGCGCGATTTGCCAAATTGTGTTACGTTGCCAGAGGTCAGCGCAACTTTCGCCAGACTCCAGTATATGATGCCATTATATCCTGTTTGGCAGCCTTGTTGAAATTTTCCCAAAACGCATTACACTGCACGTTGTATGACACAATACCACAATACCAGACTGCAAAAGCCTCGGAGACTTTTGTAGTCTTACTTTTGAAGCGATGACGATAACGGGCAAAACCCAACTAATCGGACTCATCGGCTGCCCCGTGAGCCACAGCCGCAGTCCGGCGATGCACAACGCGGCCGCGGCGGCGCTGGGGCTGGATTGGGCCTATGTCCCCCTGCCGGTGCGACCAGATGATTTAGCAACGGCCGTTTCTGCCCTACCTACCGTCGGTTTTCGGGGGGTAAATGTGACCGTACCTCATAAACAGGCCGTCATCCCCCTGCTGGCTGAACTGGATGAGGGGGCGCAGGCTCTCGGCGCGGTCAATACGATTCTGGTGGGGGCAAACGGCCGTTTAACCGGCTACAACACCGACTGGACCGGCTTTCAGGCTGATTTGGCAGAACAGCAGGTGGCCGTAAACGGCCGTCACTGTCTGGTTCTGGGCGCGGGCGGTTCGGCACGGGCGGCGGTCTATGCGCTGGCCCAGATGGGCGGGCGGGTGCAGGTGTTAGCCCGGCGGGCTGAGCAGGCGGCCCGACTGATTGCCGATTTACAGCCCCACCTGCCGGATAGTTTACTAGGGGAACGGCCGTTAACCGACCTGCCCCACGCCGCTGCCCAAACCGAAGCCCCGCTCATCGTCAACACCACGCCGTTAGGCATGACGCCCCACATAGACCAATCGGTCTGGCCCGACGCGCTGCCCATGCCGGCCGGCAGCTTTGTCTACGACCTGGTGTATAATCCGGCCCGGACAAAGCTGATGGCGCAGGCGGAAGCGGCCGGCTGTCAGGCGAGCAACGGCCTGGGAATGCTGCTCCATCAGGGAGCGCAGGCGTTTACCCTGTGGACCGGCCAACAGCCTGATCTGGCAGTGATGGCGGCGGCCCTGTCCGATAAACCTTGAAAATCGGGAGTGACATTCCCGATTTTCAAGGTAAAAGAGGTGAATGATATGAATAATCGGCATGGTTCAAGTCAGCTTGACAATTCATTGACCGAGGACGGAGGACGAAAGACCGATGGGCCGATAGGCCAAGCAATTCCGTCCTTCGTCTTCGGTCCTCCGTCAAAATTTGTGAAGTTGGCTGCCAGGGAGCAGTGAACCATGCCGAATAATCTGTGGCGAATCGGACTAACCTGGTGTCTGGGTGTGGTATTTCTGACACTATTTTTGGTTGGACTGAAAACGGCCGTTGCCAACCAATCTAGCCCCAACCAGACCACCATCCTCTATGACAGCAGTTTAGGCACACTGCCCAACGCCCAAGCATTTCTATACCTGACCATTCCCTTCACCCCCCAGGCCACCCAGATTTACAGCGACGGCGTTACCATTCTCAACACCATGCCCGTCCAGTCAGAAATGGCCGGTTATTTTGTCCGCCCCGAAGCCGTACCAGACCTACAGCGAACGCAGGGCTTCACCTTTACCTTCACCATTCAGATTGACGAAGAAGCCCACGTCAGCAATGACCGGGCCGGATTTAGCATCATCCTCTTGAGCGATGATTTGTTAGGGATTGAGTTGGGCTTTTGGGAAGACCGCATCTGGGCGCAAGAGGGAGGTGAGCCACCCGACCTGTTTACGCAAGCCGAAGGGGTCGCTTATGAAACCACCGCCGCACTGACCACCTACCACCTGACCATTCTCAGCGACACCTATACCCTGCTGGCCGACCAAACCCCTATCCTGACCGGTCCCGTGCGCGACTACACCGCCTTCGATGGTGCGCTTGACCCTTACGAAACACCCAATTTCATCTTCCTGGGCGACAACACCGGTTCGGCCCGCGCCCAAGCCCGCCTGGCCTATGTGGCTATCACCACCCCGGCCGATGCCCCCGGCACGCCCTCACACGGGTTATACCTGCCGCTCATTACCGTGCCAGACAGCCCCGACAACAAAAAAACCTCCGAGGTCTCTAGGACCTCGGAGGTTTATGGTTGCCGCAATTAGTTGATTTAGCTGTTAGCCCGAATGGTGATCCGTTTTGGCTTCACTTCCTCGGCTTTGGGGACCGTCACCAGCAGGATGCCGTTGTCGTAGTCGGCTTCAATCGCTTCGGCGTTAACCAGCGTGGGGAAGCGGAAGCTGCGGGTGAAGTGACCAAAGCGACGCTCACGCAGGTGGTAGGTCTCACCTTCGTTGACCTCGTCGGCATGGATTTCGCCGCTGATAGACAGCACGTTGTCTTCCAGAGTGATGTTGATGTCATCAGGATGGACGCCGGGCAGAGAAGCCTTGAGTAAGAAGCTCTCATCGCGCTCTACCATGTCTACCGCCAGGCCAAAGCCGATGGTGCTGCCGCTGCGGGCCATATCCCAGGTGCGCTCTAACATGCGGTCAAATTCATTGAACAGGTCCATTTCACGAGTTGGGTTCCAGCGAATTACACGAGTCATTGGTCAATACCTCCTATTATCGTATTCTTTATCCTAATCATTTATTTAATAGTTTGTGCCTCGGCCACATTGCCTCGGCTATTTGTTATCGTTGCTACTATCATAGGCAACTTGTGTTAGAAAAATGTATGCGCTATATAAGAGAAGCATCTAAAATCTGTTAGAAATACGTAAACGAGCGGGTGATTTGAGGAATTGTGGTTTGACCAGGATTAGATCGTCTCTGTTAACCTGTTTTTGTCTGCTGGCTGTGCTGCTGCCGCCCGTTCTGCCGCTGCTGCGCGGACATTTGCCCTGGCGGGCGGATGGACTGCTCCATTTTTACCGTCTGGCTCAATTGGATCGGGCTGTGTCTCACGGGCTGCTTTACCCGCGCTGGCTACCTGACCTGGGTTTCGGTTTCGGATTTCCCCTGTTCAATTATTACGCGCCGTTTAGTTATTACGTCGTTTTGCCGCTGACGCTGCTGGGTGTGCCCATAGAAACGGCCGTTCGCCTCAGTTACGTTTTCGCTCTATTGGTGTTGGCTGGTGGCATTTACTGGTGGGCCTCTCGGCTGTTTGGCCAGCCAGCAGGATGGGTGGCTACCATAACGGCCGTTTACGCCCCCTACATCCTCTTCAACACCCATCACCGCAGCGTCTTACCCGAACTATGGGGATTGGCCTGGCTGAGCCTGGCTTTGGCCCTCATCTACAGCACTTGGCGCACTCCCTCTCCCTTACGCCTAGCCTTGTTGGCCCTGAGCTATACCGGCCTCCTGCTCAGCCACAACATCCTGGCCCTGGTTGGCACACCCCTGCTGCTCGGCTACCCGATCTTCCTCTGGTGGACAACGCGCCGGTCTTCACCTGTCACCCCTACAACTGATGGACGTCAATTGTGGCCCACTGTCTACCGCTCACCGCTCACTGCACTCACGCTTGGTCTTGGTCTTGCCGCCTTCTTCTGGCTGCCCGCCTTTTTTGAACGACATCTGGTGCAAATCGAAAAGCTGTACGATTCCGCCAACTTCTATTACGCCAACCATTTCCTGGCCTGGAACGAGCTGCTGGCCCTGCCGCAAACGGCCGATCCCGCCCAGGTCAATCCAGCCATCCCCTTTGCCTTTGGCCTGCTGCCCCTGCTGCTGGCCGGCCTAAATCTGCTGCCGGGCCAAAGCAAGCGCAGCACCAATGCCCACCGCATTGCCCTGGCTCTTCTCGTCAGCCTGTTTGCTCTGCTTATGCTGCCCCTCAGCCTGCCGGTGTGGGACAATCTACCTCTGGTTGAGTTCATTCAGTTTCCATGGCGATTGCTGGGACCGGCCAGTTTACTGCTGGCCGTGCTGGCCGGGGCCGGGATAGCCCGTCTACCCGACCGCTTCCGTTGGCCGGGCACGCTGCTGGTCAGCGCGGCTATGCTGCTGGCTTTGCCCTGGCTCTTCCCTGCCAGCCTTGAGCGACAGGCCGACCCCACGCCGCTGGCCGTCATCGGCCACGAAATCGAGACGGGTGCCCTGGGCACGACGGCTGCCGGGGATTACCTGCCGGTGGCAGTAGCGCAACTGCCCGCCCCCGATCGGCTGCTGCCGCTTTACGAGAGCGCGGCGCCCGACTACCTCATCCCACGGCTGGATATAACCAGTTTACCGCCAGAAGTAATCATTCTGGACACAGCCTATGGTCTGGCCGAAGCCGCCGTCTACTACCGCGCCGAGGCAAACTTCACGGCCGTTTTCCACTGGTTCTATTTCCCTGGCTGGCGGGCTGAACTAAACGGCCGTAGCCATCCCCTCACCGCTTCCCAACCGGAAGGACTTATTCAGGTTGATCTGCCTGCCGGTGAACATCGTTTGCAGGTTGAATTTGGCCCAACGCCGCTGCGCCAGGGGGCCACGGCCGTTTCCTGGTTCAGTCTGCTGCTTTTGATAATCGGCTTTTGGTGGTCCCGGCGGCAGGAGAAGGGCATCTTACCGCAGCATAGCCAAAGATCGCTGCAAGCGTTAAACCAGTCCGCGGTGACGTATTCCCTGCTGCTGGCCTTGTTTGGTCTGGCATTGGCCGGGGTGAAGGTGGCTTATCTGGACAACGCTGACACCATTTTTCAGCGCAGCCGTTTTGATGGGCAGCAGGTGAGCGGCCTGGCCCAGCCGCTCCAGGTCAATTTTGACCAGCAGCTTATCCTGTTAGGCTATGAACTGGACGCGCCCCAGGTGGCGGCCGACGGTCTGGTTGATTTAACCCTCTATTGGCGAGCCGCCCAGCCGCTAGACCAGGAGTTCAGCACGGCCGTTCACCTGCTGGACGAACAGGGCCGCCGCTACGGGCAGCACGATAGCTTTCACCCGGCCGGACTGCCCACAACGCGCTGGCAAATGTCGGAATATGCGCGCGACCGGCAGCAGCTTGCCCCCTGGCCGGGTACGCCGCCCGGTGAATACCGCCTGCTGGTGCGCGTCTATGAACGGGAAAACGGCCGTTTACGCCCCATCCTGAACGAAATCGGCCAGCCGATAGCCACCGAATACGCGCTGCCAACGACCATAACCATCATTCCGCCCCGCCGCCAACCCCAAATCGAGCCGCCGCACCTGCTCAATGCTCCCCTGCACGATGGCCTCTGGCTGCTGGGAACAGATGGCCTGCCTCCCTCGCGGCAAACGGGCGAGCAGCTAACCACCACCTTTTACTGGCAGGCCCAGGCCCAACCCTCAGCCAATTACCAGGCTGAATGGCGACTCTTAGACGAGACAGACACGGCCGTTGCCAGCCAAATCTGGTCACCCGGACGAGACAGCTTTCCCACCGGCCAATGGCCAGATGGCCAACTGGTGCGCGACGAGCGCAGCTTTCTCATCCCGCCTGGGTTGCCTGATGCACCAACGACGCCGCTGCCAGACGGCCGTTACCGGTTGGAACTGCGCCTGCTAGACCAGGCTGGCCAGCCGGTGGGCGCAGAGATTCACCTGGGGGACATTGCCCTCAACGCCCCGGCCCGCCAGTTTGACCTGCCCCCCACAGCCCAACCGCTGCCTGGGGCCATATTGGGCACGGCGGACAACCCGGTGGCCCAACTGCGTGGCTACCGGCTAGAACCGGCAGCCATTATGCCGGGCGAGCCGGTCAGCCTGACGCTCTACTGGCAGTCGCTCAATCCCACCACGACTAGCTACACCGTGTTTGCCCACCTGCTGGGGCCAGATGGTACAATTCTGGCCCAGAGTGATCACCTGCCAGCCAGCGGTGGCCGCCCCGTAACCGGTTGGCTACCAGGAGAGATTGTGGTGGATACGGCCGTTCTCTTCTTGCCCGCCGCTGCCCCACCCGGCCCCTATCAGTTCCGTGTTGGTCTGTATGACCCCGCCACCGGCCAGCGGCTCCCTCTGCTGGATACAACCGCCGATGCCATTCTATTTGATTGAGCAGAGGTATTTTACGGTTTTTGTGGGCGGCCTGACAGGTTTGCAAAACCTGTCAGGTCTGTTCGCCAGGCCGTTTGTTTGCGGCTTTGGTAAAGCAGGATAAAACAGTAGGCTATGGGCCATAAACAATTGGGTTATCAACAACGCCTGCAAGCGCTGGGCCGGCCGCTGGCCCTGGCTTTAACGATTACATTACTGGGACTAACGGCCGTTTTCCCCATCCTCAACCCCGCGCTCCCCTGTTCGGACGACGCCGCCTTTCATCTGTTCCGGCTGGTACAGTTAGACAGCCTGCTGCAAGATGGCGTTCTTTACTGCCGCTGGGCACCCGATATGGCCCAGGGCTACGGCACTCCCTTCTTCAACTTTTACGCACCCCTTTCCTATTACGTGAGCGCGTTGATCAGCGCGGTGGTGGGCAATTTGAACCTGGGGCTGCGCCTGACCTTTGCCCTGGCCATTGTGGGCGGTGGCTGGGCCGCCTACCTGCTGGCCCATGACTATTTCAGCCGGCCGGCCGCATTGGTAGCCGCTGTAGCCTACATGTACGCCCCCTACCAGGGTTACGACATCTACTTTCGCGGCAACCTGGCCGAATCGGCGGCCTGGCCTTTGCTGCCGCTGGCGCTGTGGGCGATGGGTCGGCTGATTCGGGAAGGGGGTGGTAAGTGGCTGGCGGCAACGGCCGTTGCCTACGCCGCCATCCTCCTCACCCACAACGTTTTCGCCCTGATCTTTAGCCCGCTGCTGGCTCTTTTCGCCCTGGTTTTGGTTTATCGAGAGCGTAGTGCGTATTGCGTAATGCGTAAGAAAGGTACACTACGCACGACGCACTACGCACTAGCCGACTTCATCAAACCATTCCTGCTGCCAATGGCCGCTCTGCTGCTGGGTCTGGGCCTGGCTGCCTTCTTCTGGCTGCCCGCCATGCTGGAGCGGGAGTTGGTCCACAGCGACCGGCTGCTGGTTCCACCCGTTTTTGTCTACTGGAACAACTTTGTTACTCTGGGCGAGCTGTTTGCCCTGCCCCGCCTGCTCGAACCCAACTTGCTCAACCCCTCGCCACCACGCACCATTGGCCTCATAACCTTTTTGCTGGCGCTCCCCGGCTTCCTCTACTACAGCCTACGCTCTACGCCCTACGCACTACGCAATACGGCCGTTCGCCTCTTCGGCTTCTCTCTCTTCATCTACCTGTTCATGATGACGGCCGTTTCTGAGCCGATCTGGGATGCACTGCCGCTGATCGAATTTGTCCAGTTCCCCTGGCGGCTGCTGGGACCGGCGGCCGTCTGTGTTGCTTTTCTAACAGCCGCTACGATTGATTTGCTGCCTACTGGCCGCTGGCGGCTGGCGGGCGGCGGCCTGGCCATAGTGTTGCTTGTTCTCACCGTTCTTTTTTGGTTCCATCCGCGCCACTGCCCCGGCCTGGACCAGCCCACCGTGGCCGACATGCAGGCGTTCGAGCGCGACAGCTACACCATTGGCACCACGGCGCGGGGTGAATATCTGCCGCGCCCGGTGGTGCAAATGCCGCCTGGAGTGGCCGAACAGCCTTTCGCCACCGACAATCCGGCGCTGACCATCCTTACCCAGGAGCGGCGCGGTGTGACCTATCGGGCCAGCGTCTCGGCCAGCCAGCCGACTACCGTCACCGTCAACAGCTTTGCCTACCCTGGCTGGCGGGCTGAGGTGAATGGAACGGCCGTAGCCATCACCCCCAGCCCCACTTACGGCCTGATCACCTTCCCCGTACCGGCCGGCAGCCACGAGCTAGCGATCACTTTCGGCGAGACACCTTTACGGCAGGCGGCCAATTGGGTGTCGTTGTTGTCGCTGCTGATAACTTTGGGCGTTATGGTGACGGGTGGCGGGTGGCGGGTAGCGAGTAAGCCGGTAAAAAGCAAGAATCGCCCGTCAAATCCTTCTTCCTTCTTCCTTCTTCCTTCTTATCTTTTGTTAGCCCTTCTTATCTTCGGCCTCAGCCAATCATCACTGCTGGTGACGGATAGGCGACCAGCGGCCGACGCGCCCGTGACCTTCCATAACGGAATGCGGCTGCTGGAAAGTGAGATCGAAACGGCCGAAATTGCCGCCGATGAAACGCTGCTGCTCCGTTTTACCTGGGATGTGCAGGCCACGCCCGACCGCATCTACCAGACCAACGTGGTGCTGCTGGATGAAAACGGCCTGCTGTGGAGTCCGGCGGGGACAATGCGACCGCGCATTTTCCGCAGTCCGCCGCCGACCAATCAGTGGCCGGTGGGCAGTTACGCCACCGACTGGCAGTTGCTTGACCTACTGCCCGGCACGCCACCCGGCAGTTATGAGGTGCGCCTTTCCCTCTTTGAACGGGACACGCAGCGACTGGTGGGCGTAATTGGTGGCGGGCCGGATTTGCCGCTGGGCCAGATAACCGTCACGCGCCCCCATACGCCTGCTGATCCGCAAACGGCCGCTATGCCATACACGGCCGATACCGACTGGACAGCCCTGCGGCTGCTTGGCTACAATCTGGACCGCCGTACGGCCGTTCCTGGCGATCCCTTCCTGCTGACCCTCTTCTGGCAAAACCAGCTTGCCTCTAACCAGGATTGGCAGGTCCAGTTACAACTGCACGATGAATCTGGCGCAGCCGTCCTGACGCGCCAACTGCCGCCCGTCACGGCCGACTTCCCCACCAGCCAGTGGCAGGCCGGCGACCTGTGGCGCGGCCAACATCTGCTGCGCCTGCCCGCCGGCTTAGAAAACGGTTTGTATACGTGGCAACTACAATTGTGCCAGCCTCATGACGCAGGCTGTACGCCCATTGACCCACCGCTCACGCTGGGCCAACTGACCATCAATGCGCCGGAACGCAGCTTTACCCCACCCGACCTGACGCATCAGACAGAAACGGCCGTGGGCGACATCGCCACGCTGCTAGGGGCCATACTGACCGACGACGACGGATCCTCCGTCTCCCGTCTTCCGTCTTCCGTCACCCTAATCTGGCGGGCCGAAGCAGAAACGGCCGTTAGCTACCGCGTCTTTCTCCATCTTGTAGGACCGGACGGGGCCATCGTTGCCCAATCTGACGGCGAACCGGCCCAATGGCAGCGGCCCACCACCGGCTGGCTGCCCGGCGAGATCATCCGTGACGACCACCAGCTATCGCTGCCTGCTGACCTGCCGCCGGGCCAATACACCCTGCTGGCCGGTCTATACGATCCCCTGACGGGTGAACGTTTATTGGTACATGGGGATGAAACGGCCGTCACCATCACCACCTGGACCATTGCTGGCGACTAACCGGCCGACCCTGTTGTCGTATCGTAAGGAACTGCCGAGAAATGCGCGTGACCGCTATTTCTGACTTGAATAAGACGATTTTGGGGCTGGCTTTTATCTTGCTGGTGGCTGGCTTGCTGCGCCTGCTGTGGCTGGCCGACATACCCGAGGGCCTCTGGTATGACGAAGCCTGGGTTAGCATTCGGGCGCGGGATGTGGTGGCCTTACGAACTTTCCCGGTCTATTTCGAGGCCAGTTTTGGTGGGATGCACCCGTCTATTGTCTATCTGACCGTGCTGGCCCGCTGGCTCAGCGGCGGCCATCCCCTGGCCATCCGCTATGGCGTGGCCATAGCCGGACTACTTGGGCTGCTGCTGGCTTTTTGGAGCTTTCGCGAAATCGGCCGTTGGCAATCAGCGGCCGGATTTTCTGCCACCCAATATGCTCTGCTCAGCACGTTTATTTTGGCCATCACCTTTCCCTTTGTCATTTTTAACCGGATTGGCTTTGAATCAATGCTGCCGGCGTTACCGGCCGCCCTGGTCTTTGGCGGGCTGGCGCGTGGATTACGCACGGGGTTGTATCGCTGGTACGGGCTGGCCGGTGTCGCTCTGGGTCTGGGCCTTTACACGTTTGACTCGGCCCGCTTTTTGCCGGTTGCCTTTACGGTGGCGGTGCTGGGGCTGCTGTGGCGCGGGCAGTCGCGCCGGTCGCTGCTGGTGGGTTGGGTCATTACGGCCGTTACGGCCCTTATCCTCTTTGCTCCCCTGGGACTCTACTTCTGGCAGCATTGGGACCAGTTTATGCTGCGAGCCGGGGTTGCTTCGTATAACACCCTCGGTCCCGGCGCAGACAATGTGCCCCTGGCCCTGCTGCGGAATTTGGGCCTGACGCTTGGTGGCCTCAGCCTGCCCGGCCTGGGCGACCAACTGCCGCGCCACAATATTCCCGGCCGGCCGATTTACGACACTTTCCTCTCACTGCTTTTGTGGACGGGCGTTATCGTTTTGCTGCGCCGCCTGCGCCAGCCCCCGGCTACGCTGCTGCTGGCCTGGACTGGTGTTCTGCTCTTGCCCGCCATCCTGACTGACGG
>SLGK01000123.1 GCA_007123775.1 Anaerolineae bacterium
GCGAGAAACAACTACCGCTAGTTCGGCGGGAAGTGAAGCCTGTGGAGAGGTCGCGTTGGCGATTCTGTGAAGCAGGAAGAAAGTACCAAATAGGAATATTTGGGTAAATCTCTCAGAACGGGCGTCCCAGCGCGTCCAGTTCGTAGCCGGTAAAACCTTCGGCATCGGCCATGCCGGTGCGGCGGCCGGCGGCATCATACAAATAAGTTATACCGCGATCAGGCGTGGTGATTTGCTGCAAACGGCCGAGCAAATCATAAACATAACTGATTTGCGTCCCATCCGCTTTTGTCCAGCCGGTGAGCAGCCCCCGCAAATCATACTCATACTGCATGGTGCGGCTGAGGGGATCGGTGGTGCTGACCATACGGCCTAACGGATCATAGGCAAAGTGGGTGGCAAAGCTGCGCGGGTCGGTAATTTGCCGCAAATTGCCCACCGGATCGTAGGCATAACGGGTGGTGACGTTGGTATCGGCCGTAGCTGGCAGCCCCGGCCGGTAATTGGCGATTACCTCCGTCAATTGATTCAACTCGTCATAACTGTAGCGGGTTACAATGCCATTACCGTCCATGATCTCTACCAGCGCATCGAGGCCATTATACTGGTAGGTGGTGGTAATGCCCACCTGGTCGGTAATCACGACCGGCCGGTCCAGAATATCGTAGCCAATGGAGACAAAAGCGCCGGTAGCATCGGTGATGCGGGTGACGTTGCCGGCCGCGTCATAGGTGTAAGAAATCGTCTGGTCCAGTGCGTTTTTCAAGACAACCGGACGAGACAGGGCATCATACTCAATGTGCAGGGCGTGGCCGTTGGCGTCGGTGATCACGGTGGTGTTGCCTAACAGGTCATAACCGAGGTGGGTGGTATGGCCCTGGGCGTCGGTAACGGCCGTTATGCGGCCGGCCAGGTCGTAGGTCAAGGTGGTCTGGTTGCCCAGTTGGTCGGTCAGGCTGGTGGGACGGCCGTGGCTGTCATAAGTTATCTGCATCGTGCCGGAAATGGGATCGGTAATCTGGGCCGGCATAGAGGCGGCCGTATAGGTAATAGCCGTCACCGCACCGATTTGATCAATTATCGCCACCAGGTTGCCAAGCGCATCATAGACATGCTCAACCGTACCGCTTAACGGATCCGTTATTTGCAGCGGGCGATCGGCCGTATCATAAGTCAGCCTGGTAGTGTAATCCAGGGCATCGGTGATGGCCACGACCCGTCCCAACGCATCGTAATCCAGACGGGTCAGGTTACCCAATGGATCCAGAATAGCAACCAGGTCGCCGGCCCCGTCATAGGTCAACGTCGTGGTCACGCCGGCCTGGTTGACAATGGCTGTCAACATATTTTGCCAGCCGGCCTGCTCCTCATATTGGAACTGCACCGCGCGGCCGGCCGGATCGATTATTGATACCAGGTTAGGCCCTTCATAGATGAATTGGGTCGTACGGCCTACCGTATCTGTCAAAAGGATTGGCTTAGCCCACGCATTGTAAAGAATTTCAATGCTGTTCCCCAGCGTATCCGTTATTGTGGTAGGCCAGCCCAGGTCGTTGTAGGCCAGTTGGGTAATCCCTCCCAAAGCATCCTCAATTTCTGCCGGGCGCCGCGTGTCGGTATAGTGGCGATACCGGGTTGTGGCCCCCAGCGGATCGATAATTTGGCGCAACTGGCCATTATCCGTGCCATAGACGTAGCTGGTAACAGAGCCGCTGTTCTGTTCGGTCACGGTAGTGGTAATAGCCTCGCTGCTAATATCATAGTTCAGGGTCAGGAACTGCCCCAGGCTGTTGGTTTGAGTAAGAACCCGTCCTCCATTGTCGTACTGGTTGGTGAAGACAGTCTGACCCAGCGCATCGGTTTGAGAAACGATTAAGAAGTTGTCATAATGATAGGTTGTGGCTGCCCCGACCGTATCGGTAACAACTTCCAGGAAACCAAATTGATCATAACGATACTGTACTGTACGGCCGGTATGATCAGCCACCTGGGACAATACAACGTTGTTTTTCGCCTGAAATGCAGCATATGGTAGCCAGGTCAGGTGTGTCAATAGAGAGTGGGTTCTGGTCGGGCAGGTTGCCGCCACCATTATGGCCACAAGCGCCCTGCCAACTGCCGTAAGGTTTACAGCCCTGGATCAGGCTGTAATGTACGAAGATGATGACGTCAACGTTGTAAACGGAGGCCGAGGTGGTACCGGTCATACTGATGTCGCTATTATTCCAGAAGATGCTGTTGCGACCGGTTCAATCCCGCCTTATAAGCGGCAACTTGAGACTGTAGCCAATGACGATACCCCGCGCTTCCGTCATGGTCAGGCCCACGTAATCCTCCAGCGGACCAAGCTGCTTGTGTTCCGCGGCAATCGTTTGTTGCAAATCCGGGCTGGCCACGGCCGCAAGCTGGGTCAGAAAGTTATCCATGGCGGTTGTCTGTGCGGCCGTAATGATAGCGTCGTCCCCGTTTCCCTGCACCAGCGCCCACAAATTAGGCTGCCACAGTTGCAAGGTCGCCTCGCCGGCCGCATCCAGATCGGGGTGGTCATCGAGCAAGGCGCCAATTTCGGGCCAGTTGGCGTAGAACAGGCCAATGTAATGTTGGCCGATACCGGTACTCATCAAAATCACGTCACGCACCAGTTCGTAAACGAGCAGGTCTGGACCCGCCTGATTGAGCCAGACCTGGGTGGGACCGTCAAAGTTGGCCACGATTGCGTCCAGGTCGCCGTCGCCGTCCACGTCGCCCAGAGCTACAGCCTCACTGAACAGGTCGCCCAACTGCTGGCCGCTGTCGGCAAACAGCCCCTCGACGCCGCCCTGCTGGCCGCCCTGATTGAGCCAGACCATGTTACCGCCGCTGCGGGCCACAAAGATATCCAGGTCGCCGTCACCATCCAGGTCGCCCAGGGCTAAGGCCCGGTTGCCGTTGGGGCCGTTCGGGAAGTCGCCTGGCGCAAACTGGCCTGGGACGCCGCCTTGAGCGCCTCCCTGGTTGATCCACGTCAGGATGCCGCCGTTCATAGTGGCGATGACCACGTCCAGGTCGCCGTCGCCGTCCAGATCGCCCACGCCCACGTCGGCGCTAAACGAAGCCGGCAGGCTTTGACCGCTATCGGTAAATACCCCTTCTGTGCCACCCTGGGCGCCACCCATGTTCCACAGCAGGCGGGCAGCGTCGCCGTCAGCCACTACCGCGTCCAGGTCGCCGTCGCCGTCAAAATCGCCTAACGCCACCGCCTGGCTGTTGCTGGTTAAGGATTGGCCGCTGTCTGTAAAAACGCCCACGCCATCGTTGAACCAGACTTGAGACGGCCGTCCAGTGCCGCGAGTGAGAAAGATGTCCAGGTAGCCATTGCCGTTAAGGTCACCCAGAGCCACGCCGGTGGCCAGGTCGCCGCCAATGGCCTGCCCGCCAGGCAGAAAGACGCCGGGCGTACCCCCTTGCTGGCCGCCCTGGTTAAAGTAAATGACCAACGAAGGCGAACCGGCCGTATCCTGCACCACCACCGCGTCCAGGTCGCCATCCCCATCTAAATCGCCCAGGGCCACAGCCAGGCTCCAGCCGCTGCCCAGGGATTGGCCGCTGTCGGTGTAGGTGCCGTCGCCCTCGTTGAACCAGACGGTGTCGGGGCCGTTGCGGGCAATGAAGAGGTCCGGGTGGCCGTTGCCGTTCAGGTCGCCCAGGGCCACGGCGCTGCCGGCCTCGCTCAGTAGTTGGCCGGAGTCGAAAAAGAAGGCGGCGTTGGCGGAAACGGCCGTACCCTCAACCGCTGCCAAAGAGGAGAGTGTATGATGAGAAACGGCCGTGAACCCCAAGACAATAAGGGCTATCAATAAGAAAGTGAAGAATAGTTTTTTCATGTTTACCAGCCTCTCGAGAATAGGTAGCGCAAGGTAGCTACTAAGCCCCAGGGTGGTGCGAGGCACTGGCCGAACGGTTTTAGTTAATCGCAACTCCTGTGGCCAGTACCTTGCACCTGAGTGGTTGCGGCGCAAGATACAATCTTGCGTTACAAACGCGCTAGAAAATCCATTACTGCTTTGACCAACAGGTCGGGCGCGGTGTGGTGGGCGATGTGCTGCTGGCCGGGCAACTGCACGACTTCACTGTGGGGCAGAGCAGTGGCGACAATCTCAACGCCTTCCCGATAGACCTGTGGGCTGTCGCTGCCGAGCAAGAGCAGCGTGGGCATGGTCAGCCCGGCAAATCGGGCGGCATCGAAATGGTACGTCTGCTCAGTCGCCACCTCCCTGGCAATGGTAGTGGCCAGCGGCAGCCGTTCCGCCCACAGCGGCGAACGGCGGTAGCGGGCCAGCTCATCCTCCGACATTTGGGCCACTTTGCGGCAGAACATGGTCATGGCCGCGTCAAGTTCGTCTTGTTCAACCAGCGCCGCTATTAGGGTCATAACGGCCGTTGGCGCTGAGAGCGTACCGGTGGGCACGGCCGGTTCATACAGAATGAGGCGGCTCACTTGATCGGTCAAAAGCGTCACTTCCAGGCAGCACAAGCCGCCAAAGGAGTGACCGAAAAGGCAGACAGGCTGGCCGATAGTAGCAATAACGGCAGCCACATCTTGCGCTTCCCGGCTGAGGTCATAGTCAAGCGCATCCCCGCTCAGCCCCCGGCCGCGCCGGTCCAGGGCATAGACGGCGAAGTCTGGCTCAAAACGAGGGGCGAGGGCAGCCCAGCTTTTGTGGTCGGCGACAGCGCCGTGGACAAAGAGGATTGGTTGGCCACGGCCGTTATGCCAGAAGCCAATAGACGTACCGTCAGCCGAGATTACATTTGCGATCATTGTTTTCCCCTGCAAGATAGTGTTCGGGAGGATGGTCCGGCCAGTTACAGTGGTGGCGGTACGGCCGTGGCTGGCTTTTTCAAATCCGGTGGTAGCGGTAAGGAAAGTGGTGTATCCAGCCAGGCCCAGGCTGACGTTGGCTCATGACAGGTTGAACATGTTTTGTTGGTAAGGTCGGCAACCTGCTCCTTGCAACCTGGGCAGCGCGGCTGCTCTAACCAACCGGCTGCTTTCATAGAAAACCAACCGGCACCCCATACCAACCAATGTAAGACAAATGCGATCATAACAGCGCCAGTAGCCAGGCCGATCCAAAATAACGAGACGCCGGTCGCAGCCTGAAAAAAACTCGCTGTTATTAGCAAAGGTGTGAGGGCTACGGCTGAGAGGGTTGTTATCCCGACCAATTTGCAGGTTGGCCGCGTGTAGCCAGTATGCCGGGCAAACAGGACACCGGCCAACCAACGCAGCGGGAGCAACCATACCAGGAACACGGCCGTCCAACCGAAAATGTAAAACGGGGCCAAAAATAAACGCCAACCTGGTAACGACAAAAAATGCGGCATAGGCGTCAACCAACCACCGGCAACAAAACCGGCACCCATTGTGGCTGCTAATCCTATAAGTCGAAGCAATGAAACACGTCGGTGACTATCTGGCTGTAACCGATCGCTTAAGGCGGTTTTTTGTATTTCCAGGCCAACCGTACCCACAATGGGCAACAGGCCAAAAATGACAAATACCGCAATGATCCCTGTCCAGAGAAAAAACTCCAGTAACAAATACGAGGTCGCACCAATGATAACTGCGATAAAATGCTGGCTGCTTTGAACGAATTGATTGAGCGATTGCAATAGATTGTCCCCTTCAAGAATCAGCGAAATCGCCCAGCCATTACTGTTCAACGACAGACCGGATAGAAGTGCAGCCAAAAAGGCAATTCCCCAATTCAGTTGGAAAAGCTGACCCATATCCCGTAAGAGTTGAGTCCGCTTCTCAGGCGTGGGATGCATAGGCGCAAACCAGGTCCAGGCTTTCCTCCAGGTGTCAGTGAGCCAATGTTTGACCTTAGCGATTGTTAAACCTGCCTGCCGGTGCGCCTCGGGAGGTATGGTATGGCTTTGGCTAGAATGGGCAGACATTATTTTCAGCAAGGGTTCGGCAGCGCCCAGCCAACTTACCGCGCGCGCATCAGCGTAATGCTCGCGCACCCGGAGGATGCTGCTGCGTACAGCGGCTATCAGGAAAAAGATTAACAGGAACTTTAAGTTGATGCTTGCAATAAGACCAGCTGCCGCCCAAAAATTACTTGGTCCCGACTGCTGCACAACTATGTTATATCCCCCGCGCAGCAATAGCAGGTTTAGAAAACCGAGCATGGGCACCATAACTAAATAAAAGCATCTGCCGATCACCACAGAATAAACAGTCTTACTCACGTCCCGGTTGCCAATGTGACCTAGTTCGTGCAGCAATACAGCGTTAAACGTTTGTGACTGTGGTAGCTGCACAAATGCCGGGTGCAATCCTTCTCTTAAGCCAATATATTGTTCTCTGCCAAAGCCGAACGCCAGACCGGTAGGCAGTCTACTGGCAGGGCTTACTGCATCCCAGACAAATCGGGGCGAACTGCCGTCCAACTCAGGCAGCCTGTCTGTAATTTGCCCGATATATTCCTTCATTTGCTGCAAGGAAGCCTGTTTTAGCGGGTCCCCATCTGCCGGCGGGAAGGACTGCCACTGTTCCTTTATTATCTTATTGCCGGCGTATTGACGCGCCCACAGCCAGGCCAGGCCAAAAACTACCGCAGTAATCATCAGGCCAAAAGGAACGTAGAGCGACAAATCCTTAAACCAAAGCCAGACGATAAGCGAGGCCATCGTATAGACGCTGCCACCGATAATCAGGAGCAGCAACAAGAAGCGCATACTGGTTTCTGAAGGAAAAGCAAAGGGGTTCAATGGGCTTCCCTCAGTTGCTTGGAGCGGTTGTCTCATCATGACTCCTGCGGCTCTGTGGCCAGGGTTAGCCTGGCGATAAGGGCATTTTTTACGGCGTATGCTTGTGATTTATGTACCCCCAGCCGCCTCGTTTCCTGATCAATGAGATGGTCCATTTCTTGAGAAATGGCTGCCAGTTGTGCCTGGGTAAAGATGGGTTGGGGTTGTTTCTGTCTCGTTGCCAGCGAACGCAGCCACTCAACGGCGCTTTGGCCGCCGTCTTCCTTCAACTTCTCGCTGGCCTGGTTGACGATATGGGCTAGCAATGCTGTAACAATGGGAAAGAGAATATAGGTAAATGTTTCTACAATTTCCGTGGGGCCAAACGCCAGCGCTTCATCTTGATCTGTTGGCGTCTGTAGATATTGTGTAGGATCGGCAAAATAGCGATCGCGCATAGTTACATACAGAGGTAACTCCTCTGGCGTATTCTCTGTGACCAACTGATAAGCAAATTCATTGACCAAATGACGTCCGTCTTCATTGTCTGTTAGCATTTTTCTCTCCTCGTACAGCTGTTAGCAACTCAGGCCGCTATCGAGCATAACGCTACACCCGGAGCCCGGATCAAAGAAGTAAAAATTGTTGCCAGCGTCGGCGTTACCATAGTAGGGATTATGCCCATGCCCGTCGGCATTGCTGCCGACCGATTGTATAAGCTGGCCGATATTGACGATGGGTGGGCCACCCTCTAAACCGGCGTTGCCGTGGGCGTCAAGCCAGTATCGACCCGGTTCAATTGGCCCAAGAATCGCTTCCAAATGAACCACATCTTGAGGGTGTAACTCACGCTGGTTAATAAAAACGCCAGTACCGCCGCCGGACGCATCGGCCCTTAGAGGCCCCCCGATTTCCAAATTCGGCGCCACAAAGCCTGCTGTGGGACCACCTTGCCAACCCCAGGCCCCAGAGACCGGATCGTACCAGTATCTCCCATCCTCAATTTGATAACCGTACTGCTGGTTAAGCTGGCGTAAGATATCGGCATGTAAGCGGACTTCGTTGACAATAACGTTTGATACTGCCGACGAAAAATCCTGAGATGGCTCAGCCAGGCGGTCAGCGCCAGTGATGACCACGCTTGAGATCAAGACAAAAGCGCAGGCGAAACCACAGATCGAGACAACAATGACACAGGCACCTAGCCAGGCCAGAAGTCCGGTTTTGTTTTCAATAGTAGTAGACATTTTTGACACCTGTTTGATAGCCAGTAGTTGCCTGGCGCAGCTACAAGGCCAATCCCAATTGCCGCAACAATGCCGCGGCATCATAATTCAACGTTATGTGGTAGATCTGCCCCTGTCGCAGGCGGCAGGTCAGTGTCATATCCAGTTGCACCGCCCGGCCGGTGGGGGGGATGCCCATGAAACGGCCGTTTTGAAAACCGTTCAGCGTCAGTGCCAATACCAGGCAATCCGCCCCCGTCTGCGCCACTCTTGCTGTTACTTCTGCCCCAGGAAACCCGCCGCGAAAGAAGGCGGACAGAAACTCGGCAGCGGCAGCCTGCCCCCGAACAACAGTTTCCTGGGCTTTGTCGTGGATGACCACATCCGGGGCCAGAACCGGTTCGAACTGACCCTGCACAAAATGGGCCAGGATACGGTTGCGGGTGTCTGAATGACCGTGCGTTAACAGCGTTTCTCTCCCTGAAGATTAACCTACTGAATTATGATTCCAGGAACTGAACGATCTCACTGATGAAATCTTCGGGCGATGTGATCATGGCGGTATGTCGCTGCCCGGGCATGACTACCAGTTGCGCGTCGGACAGGGCGTCGGAGACACCCTGCGCATTCTCTAGCTCGCCGGGGGGACTGTCTCCCCCAACCAGCAGAAGGGTCGGCGTCCGCATGGTGCCGAATCGTTCGGGGACGAAGACGTAACCCTGTTCCTCCCTCATCTCACGAGAGACAGTGGGGGCGTTGCGAAGCCGCGCGGCCCAGTCCTCCCGTTGAGAGCGGAGAAACTTGATCTCCTCCGGCGGCCTTTGGATCACTTCGCGCATCATGGTGATCAACATACCCTCGACATCCCCTGTCTCCAGCAATGCTTCGAGTCGCTCGATCATACCTGGCGGATAGTAGTCTGCGCCGCTCAACGGAACTCCTTCGTAGAGAATCAACCGACGAAGGTTCGGCGTCAGCAAGGCCGCCTCGATTGAACAGAGAGCGCCGTAGGAGTGCCCTAGCAGGTTCACCGGCTCGCCGATAGCTTCAACGACCGCCGCCACGTCTTCTGCTTCTCGCTGCAGCTCGTAGGCGGGAGAATCTCCACTGGCTCCACGACCACGCCGGTCCATCGCGTAAACCGCGAACCGTCGCTCAAGCTCCGGGACGACAAACCGCCAGGCCGTCGTATGGTCGTAAGTCGCACCGTGGACAAAGAGGATTGGTTGGCCGTGGCCGCTGTGCCAGAAACCAATCGTCGTGCCATCCTTCGAGGTGATTTGGTTGAGCATCACGCCTCCTGAGTTATGGCTACAGCACATTGATCATGCCATTTGTCCACCAGATCGATAAAGCGCATAAACCGAGTAAATCCGGTCCAGCCGAAGACAAAAGGCATTTTTAGAAAGCCGGTATGCAGCATTACTTCCCGAAACCGTTTCTCCTGGTCCTTTGCCAGGGGGATAACGGCATGTGATTGCCAGGATTTCGGTTTGGGGGCAAGGGTGTAATTGCTCATTCTGCTGCCTCCTGTTTGTTGATTGCCAAAGATTATGCTTTAGACTAACAGGGGCGCGTGTGCGTTTGCGTGTGAGTGGGACGCGGATGAGCAGGATTAACGGATCAGCGCCCGGTTAAGAAGGTCAGCACCTCGCGCAAGAAGAGATCGGGAGCCGTATCTATGGCAATATGTTGCTGCCCCGGCATAACCACAATATGGCTATTCGGGACGGCGGTCGCCACCATTGTCGCGGCTTCGCTAAAAAGCGGCGGACTGTCACCGCCGAGTAAGAGCAAGGTCGGCGTGACCAGCGACCGGAAACGGACGGCTGTGAACTCATATTGTTCCACTGCCCGTAACTCCCGCGGCAGGGTATGGGCTGACGCCAACCGCGCCGGCCATTCCGGTAACGCTCGATACTGCTCAAACTCGTGCGGCGGCATCTTGACCACCTCCCGAAAAAAGGTGGTCAGCACCCCCTCCCGGTCGCCCGCAGCCAGCAGCGCCTGGAGCCGAGCAGTGACGCCTTCAGGATACGGCACTATGTCAGAGCGCGTAACAGGCGGCTCATACAAGATAAGCTTGTGCAGATTATCCGTGCGTAGCGCCGCTTCCAGAGCACAGAGGCCGCCAAAGGAGTGGCCCAGCAGATTGACGGGTTCCCCGATGGCGTTGACGAGCGCGGCAATGTCTTCAAATTCGCGCTCAAGGGCATAGCGGTCGCTATCGCCACTCTCGCCCCGACCGCGCCGATCAACCGCGTATACGGTAAATTGCGCCTCAAGCGCCGGCAGGATGGGCGCCCAGCGCGTGTGGCTGGCCGTCGTGCCGTGAACCAATACAAGCGGCGGCCCCTCACCGGTGCGCGAATAGGCGATAGATGTGCCATCTGGTGAGATGACCTTTCCCATGATTTCCTCCTACTGTGGTGACCGAACCATAGCCCAGGCCATCGGCCCGCCGTCCGGCACTTTGCCGCTGAACGTTATCTCGAAACCGTGCCGCCGGTAAAACGGCAGGTTCCGTTCGGACAACGTTTCCAGGTAACAGGGCAGCCCTGCGGCATCGACACGGGCCAGCAGCGGCTGCATTAAAGCCCCGCCAACCCCCTGGCTTTGCTGGTCCGGTTCCACACCCAACACGGTCAGATACCAATGATCGGTGGTCACACTTTCCTCGTGCCATTTATCAACCGTGTTGCTAAGGTTCAGAAAGCGGGTAAAGCCGGTCCAACCAAAGACAAAGGGCATCTTCAGGAAGCCGATTTTAATCATCCGCCCCAAAGTGAAAGTGGTATATTCCGGTTTGACCCAGATAGCGCCGCCGTCAACGGCCGTTGTGGTGTAGATTTCGCCATACCAGGTGCTATAGCGAATCAGGCTGCGGAAAAACCAGCGCAGCCGCGCCGTCCGTTTTTCTTCATCCGGCGTGACGTAGAGAAACATGGGATCGTGGAAAAAGGCGCGAGCCATAACCGCCGCCAACTGTTCCGCCTGGGCGTCGGGCAGCCGGATTATCGAATCTGGTTGAATGGGTGCTGCGCCTGGTGCAGGGCTGGTTTCGTTCATGCTGCTCTCCTGGTTAATCGGGGCCGTTAAGCCGCGATTCCCAATAAACGTCATAATGGTTTTGAGAGTAGCAAAGGGGCGTGTGTGTTTGCGTGTGAGTAGGGACACGGATGGGCGGGATTAACCGATTTGGGCAAACGGCCGTAGCTTACCCGTAATAATGAAGTGCCGCTGATTCCCTACCGTCAATCTCTCCGCACCAGCGGCAGTTTGATGCTGTAGCCGATGATGAGGCCACGCGCTTCATTGACGCTCATGCCCACGTAATCGGCCGGCGGCCCTAATCGCGCCCGTTCCTCGGCAATGACTTGCTGCAATTCAGGGCTGGCCACGGCTGAAAGCTGGCTTAGAAAGCCGTCAATAGCCGCGACCTGTTCGGCGGTTATGATGGCGTTATCTCCTTCACCTGTCACCAGCGCCTGCAGATTCGGCTGCCAGAGTTGAAGGGTGGTCACGGCCTGGTCCCATAGCGTTTCATCGGCCAGCAGGTGCGACAATATCTCCGGGTCATGGGTATTGTAAAGGTCAATGTATCGTTGTCCAGCGGCCGTTGACTGTAAGATCTCATCGCGAAGGCGATAGTAAAGGGGCAGGTGAATGACAACGTCGGTTGCCAGGCGGAGTTGATTGATGGCGCGCGGCAGACCAGACGCCGCTACCAATCCGCTGGCCCCTGAGAACCAGTCAAATCGTTGGTAATCGCGCCCGGCCGCCGCGCCTATCGGTGGAAAAGTTGATCGGCAAAATATCGTTGCCAGGGCGCACCCAGCCCAGGTGCAATCAAAAAAATGCCAGGTTAACGAAGTGATATTATTTGCCAGGTAAGGGTCAGGCTCACTGCCGGCGACAGCGCTGTTAAGGGTCACGTCCCCTTTGTAAGTGCCTGAGGCATAGCTCGTAAGCAATAAAACGGGCCAGGCGGTGGCCGCGGCACCATGGGCCAGCGCCCCCAGGTCACAGGTGTAGCCCCCCTGGTCGCAACTCCCCTGGCTGGGCGGATTCCAGGAAGCGGAGAGCATTTCTATTTGGCCCAGCCTGCTCCAACTTGACTGCAAAGCAACGTTTGTGGCCATGTCGGGACCCAGGTTGGTAACGGTAATGGGGCTAATAATTGTCAAAGAGCTATAGCCAAACCCATCATAATCCACATAATAGTGGCGGCTTGAGGGGGTGAGGGCCAGGTCGGCCCCAGCGGCCGCGGCCTGGTTCAACCAGACCTGGTTGGCACCGGCGTTGGCGGCAAAGATGTCCGGGGCGCCGTCTCCGTCCAGGTCAGCCAGGGCTATGTCATAAGTAAGCGTCTGCCCCAACGCCTGGCCGCTGTCTGCAAAGAAGGCATGGCCATCATTGAACCAGACCTGGATGCCGTCAGGGTAGTTGTTGGCCACAATGGCATCCAGCTTGTTGTCGCCAGTTACGTCGGCCAGGGCCACCCCATTGGAGGCGGTCGCGCCCAACCTCTGGAGGCTGTCGCTAAAGAAGCCCTGGCCGTCGTTGAGCCAGACCAGGTTGGGTTCGGGAAAAGAACTGGCGATGAAAGCGTCAACGAAGCCGTTATCGTTCAGATCGCCCAGGGCCACATCGTTGCTCCAGCCGATGCCCAGACGCTGGCCGCTGTCGCTGAAGACGCCGCTGCCATCGTTGAACCAGACCGTATCCGCTCCACCGGCGATATTGGCGAAAAATGCATCCAGGCGGCCGTTGCCGTTCAGGTCGGCCAGGGCCACAGCGGCGCTGTCGAACAGGCCCAGGCTTTGGCCGCTGTCGCTAAATGTCCCGTCGCCATCGTTGAACCAGACCGTATTGCCGTTGGGATTGGCAAAGATAGCATCCAAACGGCCGTTGTCATTGAGGTCGCCTAAAGCTACGTGCCGGCTATTGGCTGCCTCAAAAGCCTGGCCGGCCGCAAAGTGACCGCTGCCGTCATTAAGCCATATCTGGTTCAGGCCATTGACATTGGCCACGACTGCGTCCAGGTAGCCGTTGCCGTTCAAATCTCCCAGGGCTACGGCCTGGCTGTCGCTGTTGCCCAGGGATTGGCCGTTGCTGGTGAAAGAGCCGGCTCCGTCGTTGAGCCAGACCTCGTTAGGGCCGGGGGAGTTGGCAACAAAGGCGTCTACGAAGCCATTGCCGTTCAAGTCGCCCAGGACTACGCCGTGGGAAAGGGCGTTGCCAAGCGCCTGGCCTGAGTCGAAGAAGACGCCGCCGGCCAACACGCCGGCCGGGTGGTTAGCTTGCCAGGGGGGCGGCGCGCTGGCACCGGCCGTAGCCAACAAACTGATGAAGAGAAAGATAGTAAGAAGATAGATGAATCGCTTCATTTTGCCCCTTTTGTCTATGTTCTGCGCGATCTTTCAATTTCAGGGCAGCCGGCTTATCCAAAAGTAAAGGATCACAGAACCTAAATCTTTGCGCTGCGTTTCAATTTACCAGGCAGGTGTGTGAGTTTACGTGTGAGCAGGAATCTCGCAGTTCAGGCTACTGAAGGTGACAGCCACTTCCGAAAGTGACTGTCACCTCTGCAAGATAGTTGGTCACTCCAGCAGCCCCAACTGCTGCATAATTCCCGCCAGGTCATAGTAGCGATTGCACGAGGTGATTTGACCTTGAGAATTGAATCGGATGACCCGGCTGCCCAGAAACCTTACCGGCCGGTTCGTCGGCGGCACATGGCCATCGGGCGTGACCAGCGGCCCATCGTGCGTACCCGTCATTTCCACCTCAAAAGCAATCGTGTCGCCGGCAGCGACGGAGCTAAGAACTGTGGCCCGGATATCAGGCAGGGCCGTAAAAAAGTCTTCTATATCCTTCTTAATCGCGTCCCGCCCCTTTAGCTGATCGGCATATTGAGGATCATAGGCCGTCGCATCCTGGGTATAGAAAGCGGCAAAGGCGTCGGCCTCATGCCGGTTGAAAACGTCAACTAACTCGTTCATATACGCCTCAAGCTGTGTCGTGTTCATTTGTCTCTCCTTTGTATCTACTAACCGCCAAGACGCAAAAAACGCAAAGTTTCTCTGGTTTTTCTTCGCGCTCTTCACGTCTTTGCGGCAAAAATCCAGGCAGGCTTAGTAAAATGACCTCTCAGGCGCTTCTGATTTGGAGCGTAGTCTTCACCGGCCGCGGCTTGACGAGCGCCAGATAAATCGGGCAGCGCTCCAGCCAGACGCGGTACAACGCCTCTACTTTATCCTCGCTCTCGGGGGAATGAATCTCAATGGTGAGCTGCATGTTTTGCAGATCAGGGGCAACCTCAGCCATGCCCAATAACCCCCGGCTGTCGGCCTCGCATTGGGCCATGGCCTGGACGCTGTCAACGCGGACGCCCAACTGCGGCGCCAGCGTGTCCACAATGAAGACGACGGCGCAGCCGGCCAGGGCGCTCAACAAGAGGGCGGTAGGCGTGGGCGCGGCGCCACTGCCGCCTATGGACGGCGGCAGGTCCGCCCGCCACGAAAATGAACCGGCCTCCAGGACAGCCTGGGCGCTGTCGCTGCGGCCTGTTACCAGGGGTTTGCCGCTGGCTTTTTCCGGCGCTGCCTGCCAGAGGCGAACTGTTTCAGCAATTGTCTCAGGTCTCATGGGGTTGTCTCCTTATCCAGTAGAATGAGCGATAACGATATTCAGCAGACCGAAGTGGAGCGCGGACAGCCCTGTCCGTAATTGGCGAGCAAAGCTGCCCGCGCTCCCAATTGTTTCGATCTACTGACACTATAAACTGGCAGGATCAATTAATCTTCCCCTGTTTTAACCATTACGGGCGCAATGGGCCTATGGCCGATTTAGGCCATAAGAAGGAACTGCAATGATCAAGGGGTGGGGGGATTAGATGAGGTTTTCTCTGACGGCAAAGGCGACGGCGGCAGCGCGAGAAGGGGCGTCGGCTTTGGTCATGATGTTGGCGATGTGCCGGTGAACGGTGTGTTCGCTGATTGAGAGACGGCCGGCGATTTCCTTATCGGTCAGGCCCGCGGCTACCAGTTGCAGAACTTCGACTTCGCGTGCGGTGAGTGGGGATGGTTTAGCAACGGCCGTTAGCCGCTGTGCCAGGACCGCAGCCCGTTCGGCTTCCCATTCAGCGCCGATGCTTTGCAGCGACTGCCGCGCCATCTCTGCCTCCCGTTGGGCTGCCTCTGGCCGGTCAAGGGCATACAGAACCTGGGCCAGTTCGATGCGCGCCCGGCCGGCCTCATACGGCGCGCCGTTGTGGTGGAAGAGGGCTACGGCGTCCTCAAATTGATAGGAGGCCGCCTGGTAATCGGTAGCGGCGACGGCGAGGAGGCCCTGGCAGTAAGCGGTTGCCGCTTGCAGCAGGGGCGTCATCACAATGGCGGTAATGGCCTGTAGACTTTCCAGCACGGCCGTCGCCTGTCGTTCGTCGCCCAGGGCAAGGTAGGTCTGCACTAGCAAGGCCAGGGCCGGCGCGCGCAGACTTTTGTTCTCGGCCGGTATCTGGCGCAGAAACTTTTGTAGTAAGGCTTCGGCTTCTTGGGGATCGTCCCTTGTCAGGGCAATTTCGGCGCTGCCCAGGAGGGCCAGCGGGTGGCCGTCGGACTGGGCAAAGAGGGCGGCCGCCTCATCCAGCCGGCCCTGGCGTCGTCTCAGTTCCGCCAGGCGCACGACGCTGTCGGCCACGTAAGGCGGCCGGCTGGTTTGCAGTTCCTGAGCCGCGCGCTTTAACTCTGTTTCAGCCTCAGACCAGTGGCCGCGCCAGGTCAGCACGCCGGCGTAGTGGGCGCGGCAAATGCCAGACCAGAAATGGAAACGGTGGCGCTCGGCGAATTCCTCCATCTTCTGGCACCATTGGGCGGCCCGGTCAAAATCGCGAATGCGCTCACAGGCGTAGATAAGGTAGCAGGCGATCCAGCCGACGGAAAAGAGTTGTTCCACTTCACCGCCGACTACGGCCGTCATCGCCTCATCCAGCAGCCGCGTGCCCCCGTCAATCTCGCCCTCGCTTACCAGCGCCAGCCCTTCCAAAGCCATGCCAATCGCTTCCAGATCAATGACGTTGAGACGGCGACCCCAGGCAGCCGCTTCGGCCCCCAACTGGCGGGCCGTGGTCGTGTCATGGGTGATTTCAATGGCCAGCGCCCCCTCCAACAAAACCAGCCAGCCAGTTTCCGGGGCGTCGTCAACGCCCTCCAGGTGACGGCGGGCGCGCTGCAGCCAGCCGTTGGCGATAGCCAGTTGACCGCGGAATTCTATGTGATCGTGGGCGATCCAGATAGCCAGCCGGGCCGCGCCGCGCCGGTCGCCCTGCTGGTAGTACAGTTGATAGGCACGCTCGCGGGCGTCAAACAGCATTGTGGCGTCACTCAGCCACCAGCAGGCCCAGCTCAAGCCCTCAAATGCCTGGGGCGTTTGCTCTTGATGCAGGGCTGCCTGAAAAGCAGTCTGCGCGGTTTCCCACTCCGCGTGGCGCAAGGCATCGTGAGCGGCCGGCAATGGATTGTCACTATCTCTTGGCTTAGAGGAACTGCTTTTGGCCACGCTTGACCTCCTGTATCTGTCGGTAAGTGGTTAATCTTTGCGGCAGCGGCAGCTTATAGACGTGGTATGGGACATGTATAGGTTGGCCACATTGTAGCACAATCTGACTACAAGATGGCCACGAGGTAGCCCAGTTTGGGGCTTACGTGGTCAAATAAATCGAGGTGCAAGAAAATTGGATGGGCCGGTAAACGGATCAGGCGTTGTTAGGGGCAAACGGCCGTATCTTTCCCGTCTCTTTAGCTTCAATAATGCGGGCGCTGGTCCAGTGGGCCAGGAAGCTCTCCTTAACGGCCGTATCCCCGATTTGAGCGGCGAACTGTTGCAGGGCATTGTAAGCGGTATTGATGGCGGTTTGGGCCTCGGCGGCCTGGCCGTTGGCCAGCAGCGCCTCGGCGTGGCAGAGGTAAACGTCCGGTGTTTCCCAGACGTAATACTCCCCCTGGGCGGCTTCAATGTGGGCTACGGCCGTAGTTGTTTGTTGTAGGGCCTCGGCCGGGCGGCCCTGGGCCAGGCGCAGCCGCCCCAGCCAGGCCAGGTCGCTGACCAGATTTTGGGTTTCGCCGCTTTGCTGGCGCAGGCGGCGGGCGTGTTGGAACAGCCGCTCTGCGTCGGCCAACTCGCCCTGCCGCAAGCGAATCCGGCCCAGCGCCTGCGCCGTCCAGCCTTCCAGCCAGAGGTCGGCAGCAGTCGTAGCGGCGTCAAGCACCTGGCTGAAAATGGCGGCCGCTGCCTCCCAATCCCCTTCGATGCGGCTGGCCAGCCCCTCGTAAATCAGGGTTCGGGTCACCATCGTTTTGTAGCCCATCTGGTGGAACAGGGCGCCGGCCTGGCGAGCATGGCGGCGCACGTTGGCGGCGTGGTAGTAGTAGAGCCAGGCGGCGGCCAGGGTGTAGGCGATACGGGCCTCACCCAGCCGGTCGTGCTGCGCCTGGTTGACGGCCAGCGCCTGCTGCAGATGGTCCAGGGCCACGGCCACCTGACCCAAATTGAGAGCGGCCCAGGCCAGACCGCTACGGCAGCGGCTCACCCCCTCCCCATCAACGGCCGTTTCATAAAGGGTCAAGGCCTGCGCCAAAAATTGTTGTCCCGATCGGTTCTGGCTGAGCCGGATGTGGGCTTCGCCCGCCCGGACCAGGCAGCGGGCGGCCAGCCGTGGTTGGTCCAATTGGCGGAAGGCTTCATAACCCTGTTGGGCGGCCTCTGCCGCTCGTTGGTACTCAGCCGCGCCGGTCCAGACGGTGGCCCGGCAGAGGTGGAAGAGGGCTTGCTGATGCTCGTGGGGATATTGGGCCAGCAAAGCGGCCGCTTCCGCTAACAAGGGCTGCTGTTCGCGTAACGGCCGTCCGGCGGCGGCCCCCAGCAGGATGCGGTTCAGGCAGCAGTCAATAAAGTGCCGCCGGTCGGCGCTGCCGGCCGCCGCCGGGTCGGCGTGCAGTGCGGCAAAAGCGGCTGTGGCCATCTCGTAAAAGGCGAGGACGTTGTCGTAGGCATAGAGGCTGTGGGCGTGAGCGGCGGCCGGGCGTGCCCATTGCCAGACCAGTTCCAGGGTTTCGCTTTGCCAGGCGTGGCGAGCAATGCGGCCGGCCAGCGCGGCCCGTGCGGCCGGTTGCAAGCGGCTGGCTTCTTCTACGAGCAGTGCGGCGCAGCGGCGGTGGAGCAGTTGGCGGCGCACCCGGCCGAGCTGGGCGCTGACCGCCTGGCCCACCAGGTCGTGGGCAAAGGCATAGCGGGTGGGCATCTGGTCTTCACTGGTTTGCAGCAGCCCGTAACGCAGGCCAAGATCAACGGCCGTTACCGTCTCTTCCTGGCTACGACCGCTGATCTGGTACGCTTGATCGGGTGTGGCCGGGGCGTCCAAAACGGCCAGGGCCTCAATAACCTGCCGAGCGCTGTCGGGCAACTGCTGTAAGCGCCGCGCTACAAGTTCCTGCACGCTGGCGGGCACGGGCATCTCTGGGGGCAGGTCGGCCGCGTGGGCCAGCTCGTGCAGTAGTTCGGTCAAGAAGAAGGGATTGCCGCCGGTAGCCCGCGCCAGCAGGTCGGCCACGTGGGGCTGGTAGCCTGCCGGGAGTTGAGACCAACGCTCGGCCGTCAGGGCGGCAATGTCCGATTTGGCGAGCGGCGGCAGGCGCCACCGGGTCAGGGGCAGATCGGCCCGCCGCAGGTCAGACAGCAGCGCCGGTAGATCGGTGGTTTCAGACGCCTCTTCTTCCCGAAAAGCGCCAATGAGGAGAAACGGCCGTTCCAGCAACCGCAGCGCCAAAAAGTGAAACAGATGCAGGCTGGCCTCGTCCGCCCACTGCAAATCGTCTACAAAGAGTAGAACCGGATCGCTCTCCGGTTCAGTTGGGGCAAACAGCAGGTGGGCCATCGCCAGCAGCAACTGCTCCGCCTCCCCCTCGGCGGATGGCGGCGTCACCGTGAGGTCGAGGCGCGTGGCCAGCGGCGGCAACAGCCAGGCCAGCTGCTCCAGCCAGAAGCGAGGGAATTGGGCCAGGTGTGACTCGTCCACCCGGTTCAACTGCCCGGTCAGGATTTCCAGCCAGGGATGGTAGGGTAGGTGGCGGGTCGATTCATAACAGCGTCCTGTGAGCAAGGGTACGTTCGCGGTCCGGGCGAATTCTTGCACCAGCCGGGTTTTGCCGCCGCCGGCCGGGGCGCTCAGCAACAGCAGGCTGCCCTGCCCTTGTGCGGCCTGTTTTGTCAGCGCGGCCAATTGGTTTAGCTCGTCCCGACGGCCGACAAAGCCGGGGCGTGACTGAGGCCGGGCGGGCGCTGTCGTTGCCGTTTGAGGATCGGGCGACTGGGTACGGCCGTAGCGCACTGGCTGGTAGATCGCCTGCAATTCGGCCGTCGGCTCCACCGCCAGTTCAGTCCGGAGCAGCCCGGCGCACAGTTCATACTGGCGCAGGGCCGCCTGCCTCTGGCCGGTCTGGGTATACAGCCGGATCAGTTGGGCGTGGCTCTCTTCTTGCAGCGGCTCGTGCCGGAGCAGGGTTTGCAGCCAGCCGATGGCCTCGTCGGTGCGGCCCGTGCCGGCGGCGTGGTCGGCCAGATAGCGCCAGCCTTTTAGGGCCAGGCGGCGGTAGTGCGCCCGTCGTCCCAGCAACCACAGTTCAAATTCAGGACTGTCGGGCAGTTCCAGGCCGGTGAGAAACTCATCCCGGTAGAGGGCCAGGACGCGGCGTAGTTCGTCCGGGTCGGCCTGAGCCAGCGGTTGGGTCATGGCCTGGTCGAAGGCGTGGCTGTCTACCCATACCAGTTGGGAATTGAGGCTGAGACCAACGGCCGTTTCGACCAACACCTTTTTTCCCAGGGCGCGGCGGATGCGGCTGAGATGCCAGCGCAAACTGCCGGCGGGATCGTTGGCCTGCTGGCAGAACACTGTTTGCAGGGCGGGGCGACCCGTGGGCTGTTCGGCCGCGGCCAGGTAGGCCAGCAGGGCGCGGCTTTTACGGCTGAGCTGAGTGGTGGTGTCTTGTTGCTGGTCGTGGTGGTAAACGGCCGTTAGCTGGCCCAGCAGCTTTATATGGTGAGCGTGTGTCGGCCAGGCGTTCATTGGCAATCATTTGGCGCGGGCTTGGCCCGTCAGAATGACTTCTACTGCCATTATGCCACAAATCTGCCTGATGGTCACGGCAACGTTAGCGAACAATCAGGGGCAGATAGAGGGAACGGCCGTGCAGGTCAGGATAGGGGTTGCCTATTACACCGACTTGTAAATTGGCGGGATCGGGATTGCTGGCTACCAACCCGTGCAGATAAGCGCGAATGAGGGCCGGAGCGGGCCAGTCGCCGGGCGCATTGCCCTGGCTCTGGATGCCTTGCGCCGCCAGGCCTACCACCTGTGGCGTAGCGTAGGAAGTGCCCAACCCAAACGCATAGCCGGTGGTCGAGGCCGGTTCCCAACCGGTCACACAATATTCGGCCTGGCTGCCGTTACTGCAATCCGCCAGGATAGCGGTCGGGGTGCAGCTTCCCTGACCGCGCCCGATGCCGCCGCCCCAGATGGCCAGTTCCCCCTGGTTGGCATAACAACTCAGGCCGCTGTCGTTCCAGATAACGGCCGTTACCCCCACCGTCAGCGGATGCTGCGCCGGCCAGGTCATGGGCAGGGGTGCGGTGGTAAAGGCCGAATCATTGCCGGCTGAGGCCGCCTGGAGAATGTTGTGGTCGTCGATTACCCGCAGCGCCTGGTCCAGCGCGGCCGTGCCGGTCAGGTTGAGCGTCGGCGTCATTTCCAGGGTAAAGCTGTAGTTGTAGACGCTGCCCGCCAGCGTGTGGCTGATGGGGCGGGTCTGGTCCAGCTTGTAGGCCAGCGCCTGATACCAGGTGAATTCATCACCAACGGCCGTTTCATTCAGCACCGCCACCAGATGATAGGCGGCGTCCGGGGCCAGGGCGATGGCCGCACCGGTGACAAAGGTGCCATGCCCTGGCACAGATCGTGGTCCCTGCGGCAGGTCATGGGGCAGGGCCACCGGGTAGCTGACCGTCACCGAAACGCCTTGAAAGCTGGTGGTGATGCTCTCGCCGACAGTCAGCGCATAGGGGATATTGTCATAGACGACTACCTGTACCCCCGCCCCGGTGTAGGGCTGCGGCCCTGGCTGACGCGGGCCGGCGTCAGGGGCGAAGGGTCCATAGGGACTGCCAGCGATGTAGTCGCGGGAGCTGCCGATGAGCAGGTAGTTGGGTTGGGCGGTGATGGTATGAGTAAGGGCGTTAACGGCCGTTACCTTCTCCGCCACGCGCATCCCATCTTCAATGGCCAACTGCCAGATTTGCTTATTGTCGGCGCAGGCCATTTCCCCTTCCCAATCTACCACTGCCTGGGGGAAGATGCCGGGCACCATTTCCAACGTTTGGGCCAGCGTGGCGCAGGGGCCACTGACGAGCAACTGCTGCGGCAGGTAAGAGAGCCAGCTTAGCTGGTCCGTTTCGACCACGACGTCCCAATCGGCGGCGGCGTTTTGGATGGCCTGGAGGATGTCGGGAACGGCCGTTGGTTCGGCCGTGACTTCATAAAGATAGACTGCCAGGTCTGGCGGCGGGTCGTCGGGGAAGTAACCTGCCGCCGCTTCGGCCAGATACCGCTCCGGCGTGGGGTAAGTTCGCAGCAAGGCCAGCACCCCATCGTCCACAAACGGTTGGGCCACGGCCAATACGGCCGGCAGGCTGCCCATCAGGGCCACGTGCCCCCGCTCATCAGTTGCTACCGTCACCTCATCCTGCACGCTGGCTACCGACGCCAGCACGCCCCATACCATGAACAGCGGCAAAACAAGTACCACCACCCTGAGCCGATTTTGTAACACCATCAGTTTATCCTCCATTGTTAGACAGGTAGAAACCGGGTTTTTCCAGAAAAACCCGGTTTCTGTAATCATTGTACGTTAGCGTGTCAAGTCAAGCCAGATCAGCCATTGAGAAAGGCAATTGCCAGCAGGTCAAAGCTCATCGGACCAAACGCAAGCATAATGATGGTGTCATAGTGGGGTGCCGTACTGCCCACCTCAGCAGGGTTGGGCAGCAGCAGCGTTTCCAGGCCAGGCGGCCCCTGATTTTGAACAACGGCCACTAATTCACCTTGATAAAAACCCATAATAACGATGCAACCCGGTGGGCATTCAATCACTAAGGTGAATTCTGCGCTTAACACGGTGAAATCATCAGGCAGCAGCGTCAGATCATAGTTGATGCCACCCATACCCACAAAGATCTGGTCGGGGAGTTTCTCGTAAAGCGCGCCGGGCACGTCGTAGGGCAGCAGCTCATCCTCGGACATGAAGCGAGTAGGCACAATGCCGATGATGTCCGGATCGTCGGGGTCAATCAGGTCCAGATCGAACTCGGCACCAGGAGGGATGGGGCCATCTGGAATCTGTCCATGGTTGGGTGTGCCCTGCTGTGGCGGTGGTGGGACGGGACAATGTTCACCGGCAACGCCGGGGTCACCATCTGGAATGTTGTTAGGTGTTCCGCTACCCGGACCACCCGCACCACCCGCGCCAGGTCCTTCGCCATCACCACCGTTGCCGCCATCGCCGCCTCGAGTGGCATTAGTGCCCCAATTGCCGTTAGGCAGTCCTGGTGCGCCCGCTGTTGATATCGCTTCGCCACCACTACCTCCATTGCCGCCGGCCAGATGGGGTGGGCCGCAGCAGTCAGCCCCGTCACCGCCCTGGCCACCTAATGCGTCACCTTTACCGCCGGTGCCACCGACACGAGTATCTCTACCAACGGCATTACCACCTCGTCCGCCCGTTGCTGTGGCGAGGCCGCCATTGCCACCATCGCCAGCGGGGCATACGTCACAGTCACCACCGTCACCGCCTCTGGCAGTTGCTTCTCCACCATTGCCCCCGTTGGCAGTGGCCTGTCCATTGGCAGCCGCACCAGGACCCCAACCTTGCCTAGCTACGGCCCGGCCACCACGACCACCAATTGCTTCGGCGGTATCACCATCTTGGCAGGCGTCACCGTCTTCGCCAGTTGCTGTTGACATGCCACCGTTTCCTCCAATGGCCAGGGCATCACCGCCATTGCCATTGGTACGACCTGTTGCGCCACGACCGCCTTGTGAAAAAGCTTGTCCTGCTTCGCCACCAACGGCCGTAACGCCACCTGGCGGCGTCGCCTCTGCCGAACCACCATGCCCACTACGTGCCTCAGCGTTACCTCCGTCGCCTCCCTTGAAAGCACCCGGAGCCAGCCCCGCATCTGGATGTGGCCGGTAAGTAGCAACACCACCCTTCCCACCGTAAGCATTAGCCCGGCCACCGTTGCCGCCTTGAGCAGAAGTTGGGCAGTTGGCAGCACCACCAGCGCCAGCCTGGGCCAGTGCGCTACCACCATTGCCACCGAGACCTCCGTCAACTGTCGTGTTAGCGATACCTACGGGACGCCCTCGCGTAATTCTTTCTTTAGAAGCCTTACCTCCTTTACCACCATAAGCGGTGGCTCTGGCCCCGATTTCGCCAACGCAGCCAATCGCACCATCACCACCGGTAGCATTGGCCGTACCGCCAACACCGCCGTTGCCCGGTTTTCTAGTGACGGGAGCACCAAATGTCGCCTGGTAATTGATGCCCTGCGTAGCCCTCACGCGGAGCAGACTAGCAGCCGGACCGCCGGCCCCACCTCTCGCGATGGCATGACCTGGGGCCGGTGTGTCAGAGACAGCATGACCACCCCGACCACCATCACCGGCTGCCAACGTAGCCCCGCCACACACAGTTAGACGGCCTCGAACCAATAAGGAAAGATTGCCACCTCGACCACCCTTGCCGCCAGTTACTTCGCCGGCACCGGTTTCGTCCTGGCCAGGACCGCCGTGCTGTCCTTGTATTGTGGTCCCAACTCCCACATAGACATCACCCCGATATCGGAGTCGTTCATTCTTGCCATTTTGGCCGACCGGAGCAGTACCTAAATCAATATCGGCACCTATTATTGTTGCATTTGGTGCTGGGAATAAGCAGTTAGGTGGCGTATTGATATAATTGAGAGCTAGTTCCTTTTGCTCAAATATGTAAACTGACCCTGTAGCCATTGCATTGTTTCCGTCAGCGTCTGTGACCGTTACAGTTACTTCATAACGGCCGCTTTGACTGTAAGTATGGGTAACGGCTGGCTCACTGGTAAGTAATACGTTTGTTAAGGTGTCACCAAAATCCCAAAGATACGCTAAATCGTCATCGTCATCATCATCATCAGCATCTTCAAGGCCCAGTTGCTTAGCAACGGCCGTAAAGTCCACTGGTTCTCCTGCTGCGACTACCAGGTCAACTATCTCCAATGAGACGGCCGGTGAGGCAGGCTCATTCTCATCGCCATCTTTGAAGACTAGCCGCAGTGTTGAGTGGCATTGCTGGCCATCTTTGTCGCTAACCGTTAGAGTCACATCATATAGACCCCAACCGGTATAGGTATGTCTTGGATCCCGTTCATAGGAGACAGTACCATCTCCAAATTCCCATTGATAGCTAACGGGACCGCCGTTAGGATCAGCGCCATTGCCAAAAAAGTCAACGATGATAGACGATCCACCATACATTCTTTCCAGAAGTATGTCTGCTTCGGCTGAACAAACTGGAGGCATTGGCATAATCGCACGCTCATCGGGCAAGACATCATATTCCCAATCTTCAATATCAGGCGCGTTACCCATGTTCAGGTTACCTGATGAACGCAGAATGGCTGGCGTGTCTAATGAGCCCACAGTCATGGTCTCACCATATCCATAAATAGTGAGATCGCCAGTAGTGATACCTGTTGTCAACAACTGTGGATCGCTACATTTATTGTCCACCGTGCCGGTCACAGTTACATCCTGCTGGCCGTGCAACTGGATTTCTACACAATCACCGGTCAGCGTCCCGGCGATGTTCGTATCCCCTGTCACCGTGATGTGAACATCGCCTGTGACGGTGACGGTTGCACCATCCGGTACGTTAAATGTGGAAAACGTATAGGTTCCGCCGGGCAACGTTGTATCTCCCGGCGGATCAAATGGCGTAATGTTAGTAATAATGGGCAAATAAATCAGGTTGCTGTTCGTTAAACCTGAGTTCAACAATCCATCTGATGGAATTGATTCTGCTTCGGTGGGCTGGGTATACCAGACCAAACCAACGATCAGTGCCAGCACCGCCAGCAGAAGGGGAAAATGGATAACTCGTGTCTTGTTCATGCCAGATCACTCCTTGTTTGAATGGGTAAATGGTTAACCTTCACCCATCTAAACAAGGGGCGTATGATTTTTCCGGCACGAGATTGGGAACGTAGTGCGTATTGCGTAGTTCGTAGTGGACGACATCTTACGCACTACGGACTACGCACTATTGTTGCAGCGTCACCAGGAAAAAGGCAGCCCAGTAATAGGGATGGCGGTAGGCGGCACCGGCCTGGCCGCTGAGGAAGTGGTGTTGGGTGTGGCGCAGGGCTTTGCTTTGACTACGGCCGTTTTGCAACTGGCGATAGAAATGGGTCATAAAAAGCCGGGTGGCATCGTCGTGGACGCGCCAGCGGCTGAGCAGCAGCGAGGCAGCCCCGGCGTAGAGAAAGGCCCGCATGAGACCCAGCAGTTCGTCGCCGCCGCCGACCACGCTGCGCCCGGTCTGGCAGGCGCTCAGCACCACCAGCGAACCGGGCAGGCGCAAATTGAACACGTCGAGCGTGGTCAACTGCCCGTCGGCCAGTTGCAGCCCGGAGAAGAGGGGGTTGTCGGGGTTGAAGTCGCCGTGCGTGGCCAGGTGGAGGATGGGGCTGTGGGCGGCGCTGCTTTGTAACTGGTCCAGCGTCGCCGCTTCTTCGACGTAGGCATCTCCGCCCAGCAGATCGGCAACGGCCGTTGCTTCTTCGGTTGCATAAGGTAAACGGCCGTTGGCCGAATGGCCAAAGACCGCCGCTCGTCCCTTTGGCTCAGCCACCAACGGCGGGAAATGGTGTAAAGCGGCGTTGGGCAGATTGACTATCTGATAGCGCTCCGCCAGGTATTGTTGGCCGTCGTAAAGCGCGGCAAAGGGGAGATAGTGGAGCAGCGCCCCGTGCGGAACAACCACCAGCCGCTCATACCCGGCCAGCTTAGGAGCAATCGGTTGCAGCAGATGTTGATAGAGGGTGGCTAATTGGGCCTGGGCACCGGCCAACAACCCTTCAATTTGATCTGGCTGCGCCACGGCCATTGCTTTCAGGTTGATATGGAGCAGGCGGCTGGGACGGCTCAACCGGGCCAGCGCATCCGGCAGCCGCGCCACCTCAACGCCGTCCCGGCTGATCAGGAAGATGAGCAGGTCGCTCTGGGCCATAAAAAATTCCAGCAGCAGCCTGTCGGCATCAGGCAGGGGCGGGCCGGTCAGGCTTTGGCCACGCAGCAGGTCCAGGTCGCGGGCGTAGTCGGCGTGGCGAATGAGCAGTTTTTCCCAAACGGCCGTTATCTCCTTTTCCAGCGTGAGCAGCAGGGCGCGGTCCTCGGCCCGGTCGGTTTCATCCTGATCGGCAGCGGCCCGGCGCAAAAGCTGGTTGCGCCGCTGCCGCAGCGCGGTCAACTGCTCGATCAGCGGCTCGTCCTGCGGTTGGCGCGGCGTCAGGCGCAGCTCCAGCCGGTGGCTCAACAGGTCCATCAGGGCGCGGGATTTGGCCTGACTGACGTAAGGTAGGGCAGCGGCCGGCTCAGCGGCTGCCAGTTGTGCCAGCACCATCTCCTCATAAATTTGGGCCTTGTCCTGGAGAAAATCGGCCCGCAGTTCGACCATTAAGTGACCGCGCAGCAGATCAAGCTGGGCGATGGCCTGCCGGTAAGCAGCAATGGCCTGTTCGCTACGGCCGTCTGCCCACGCCATCTGCCCGACCAGACGATACGCCTGAAAGCGCGGCCAGGGCGGTAATTCCGCCGTTGCCAAAAGCGACTGGCACAGGCTTGCAGCCTGCTCAACCCGACCTAGCTGCGAGGCTGCCTGGGCTGCGGCCAGGTTGGCCCGCGCCGCCGGCAGGGGTAGATCATGGGCACGCAAGGTCTGGCCACAGGTTAGGGCCAGGTCAAGGGCTGATGCTGCCTGATTATGCCGGGTGAGCAAAACGGCCGTTTCCAGATCAACCAGCGCCGCCCGTGCCGGATTGTCGGCCAGGAGGGCGTGGGCCTCGGCCAGCGAAGCCAAGCCCTTTTGCGGCTGGCCCAGCGCGGCGTAGGCGGCGGCCTCGGTGCGCAGCGCCTGGGCCACTTCGTAGGGAATGGCGTGGTCGCGGTAGCGCTGGCGCACCTGCCGGCAGCGGTCGATCACGGCGGCGTAACGGCCGAGTTGGAGCAGCAAATCAGCGGCAAACCGGTCTACCAGCAGGGCATCGGTGAAACGGCCGTCGGCTTCGTAGGTGGCCCGCGCCCGGTCAAACAGATCGAGCGCTTCGGTATAGCGACCCAGGTGAAAGTGGGCAATGGCCTGGCTCATGCGGGCGCGGGCGGCCCCTACCGGCTGCTGTCGCGCCTGAAAGAGGGATTCGGCCTGGCGGCCGGCGGTCAGCGCCGCTGGTAGCTGGCCCAAATCGCACAGCACGTTGGCCTGATTGAGCCAGATGCCGGGCAGTTGGCCGTCACTGCCGGTGCGGCTACAGATAGCGGCGGCCTCTTCCAGCAGCGCCAGGGCACGTTTGCCCTGCCCCAGGCGGCGGTGAATGGCGGCCAGATTGAGCAGTAGGCCAGTCAACGCGCCCCACTCCCCGTGCGCGGCCAGAACGGGTCGGGCCGTGTCGCCCACCGCGATGGCCTCCTCGTAACGGCCCAGAAAGTAGAGGCAGCCCACCTTGCCCACCTGACTTTGGGCAGCGGCTGCCGGCTGCCCGGCGGCCTGGTAAATGGCGGCGGCCTCATCGTAACAGGCGATGGCCTCCTGGCAGCGGTAGTCGCCGATCATCAGCACGTTGCCCTCGGCCCGTAGCGCCAGGGCGCGAATGGGGGCTTGGGTGGTCTGTTCGGCCAGTTCAAACAGCAGGCGGACGATGTGGCGGGCGCGGGTCAGGTCGGTACGCAGATAATGGTCGGCTTCGCTCTTGAGGGCGTGGGCCAGTTGTTCGGCGCAGGCGGGATGTTGTTGCAGGTGGGGGGCGTGCTGCTGCCAGAAAACGGCCGTATCCGGCGCAGTAACCAAATCAACCAGCAGGTCGGGACAGTTGGCGTCCATGCCTGCCGATTGTACGCGCTAATGGGTGGGGTGCAAAATGGATGGAAGACGGAGGACGGAGGACGAAGGACCGAGGCTTCTTCCGTCCTCCGTCTTCGGTCAAAAACTATACCAGCAATGACTCGACGTAAATCTCGACAACGGCCGTTTCTGCCTGGCTGTGGATAAGTAAACTGTAATTGCCGGGGAGCAGCGCGTCGAACATAAAAGTGGCGTCGGGGGCAACGGCCGTTTCCCATTCCTGCGCTTGGCTGCTGTCGCTGGCCCAGAGGCGGGCCAGCCAGTCTCCGTCCGGCAAATTCAGCAGCAAGCCGGTCAGGCTGCGCCGCCCCACCTGCTGCGGATCATCAGCCACGTCCAGCACCAGTTGTACCGGCCCGGCTCGGAAGAACAGTTCCGCCTCGCCGCGAATGCCGGCCAGCGCCGGCTGGCCGAACAAAGCCCCACCGCCCACCTTTTCGGCCAGCCAGAGCGTCAATGATGGCCGGGGATTTTTGACGCTGGCCGGAGCGCGGCTGACCTGGGGCTGATAATCTCGCCAGAGCGCCCGCAGCCCGTCCAGTTGGGCGGCGGCGTGGGGATGCTGCGCCAGGTAGCGGCGAATGGCCTCCGCTTCGGCGGCGGGCAGCAGGTTTAGTTCATAGTCGGCCAGCGTTTCGATAGACGGCCGTTTCAGCTGACCCAACATCTCATGCAAAAATTGGGCCAACTGCTCATCGTTCATTCTTTCGTCGCTCATATCACCTCTTCACCCATCTAAACCCAAACGTCGCCGTTTTTCCGGCACGACCCCGCCACCTTACCACCCCGCCCCTACTCCCCCAGCGCCAGTTCCAGGCAGTGGCGCAAACTGGCATA
>SLGK01000231.1 GCA_007123775.1 Anaerolineae bacterium
ATCAGGTCCAGGTCGGCCGGCTGGCGGTAGTAGTATTTCACCTGGAACGTGCCCAGCTTAGCGGCCGGCCAGCGCGGGCTGACCAGCAGGCCATACGCACCCAGGCTACCGCATACCCGATAGATGCGCCTGCCTAGAGCCAGGTCCAGTCCCAGATAGCGGTCACGGGCTTGACGGGCAATGCCCCGTCCCATTACCAGTGCCCCGTTCTGTTTCAGAGTGGCGTTGGTGGTTATTAGAAACAGGTCAGCTTCTTGATAGACCGACCACATATCGCCTTGTCGCTCTTGGGGCATGGCTACCTCCTTATGCTATGCATTGATTGCCGCCGGGGCTTTGCATGGATAACGTATTCGGACAGCTGTCGCCGTTAGGGGCAAGCAGCAACAGTTCGAGCCATATTGGGCGTTAGCCTGTATACCCCAGCCTGCCCCACTAACCTGGTTTTACTTCCCGGCCCAATTATGGGACAATTTGGCCTATGAGCGACGCACCCCAGGATACCCATGCAGTTGCAGCCACCATCGCCGCCCAACTCGACGAAAGTGAACCCCATGTTATAGGGCAGATTCAGCGCATCGTTGACCATCTGGGAGCGGAGACTGCTTATGGCTTTCTGGACAAGACCAAACAATGCCTGGCCGAAGGGGGCGTGCTGACCCACGACGGGAAACGTAAGCGGTCGCCGGGCGGCACCTTTTTCTTCCTGGTGCGCGGCGGCGTGACGGCCGAGCAGCACCAGGCCATCTGGCCCCAGCACCAGCTGCCCGGCCATCTGCGGCCGCGACGAACCAAGCCACCGCGCTTAACCTGGGACGAAGCCCGCGCCGCCATTCCCGATGCCCTGAGCCAACAAGGAACTGCTATGAGTGCTAAACTGACCCTGGTCGGCCGGCCGGGGAAGATCATTGAGAAGGAACACGTCATTATCACCACCCTCACCAGCGACAAAGCGCCCTCTATTCCCAGAGGCGTGCCCAAAGCACCGGAGGCGCCGGTTGTGTACCTGGTCTTTATTGCCCGCCAACAGTGGGATAGGGTGGCGGAGGCGCTGGCGGCCGATGAGGATGATCGCCTGGTGGTCACCGGTTACCCGGTGCTGGATAAAAAGACGGAAGCGATTGTGGTGCTGGGGCAGTCTGTTACCTTAACCAGTCAGCAGGAGAAGAAACGGCCGTAGCTGGCAGGCGTCAGTGTGATAGAATAGCTGAAGAAGATTGTGGTACAAAACAAGGAGCTTGTTTCATGATTGCTGTTATGAACCGTATCCCCGTCCACCCCAACCACCACGAAGCGTTTGAAGCTCGCTTTTCTGACCGCGCCGCGCTCGTAGACGGCATGGATGGTTTTGTCGCGTTTCGCCTACTGCGGCCTACAGAGAGCGATGATCCCTATATCGTCATGACGTTTTGGGAAACCAAAGAACATTTTGAAGCGTGGACCCAATCGGCTGCCTTCAAAGAGGGGCACGCCCGCGCCGGCCGCCTGCCTTCAGACGCCTTCCGCGGCCACCCCAAAATTGAAGTGATGGAGATTATTCAAGAGGCAGTTGCCGGTAGCGTACTGGCACAAGCTGGTTGATCTACATCCGAGCAGGACGACGGTCGTTACCCGTAACTTGCCATCGCTGACATTCACTCTGCCAACCCAGGCGTCAAACTGCTTACTTCTGAGCCATTTCCTTTTGCTGAAAAGCACCGGCAGGCGCTTACGGCAATCTGTCCGGCAACGACTGTTTATCTGGTAGATGGCGAAATGTTTTCCTGGTACGGTAGCCGTCTGCGGCTACTGCCCACCTATTGGCCACAGCTGGTTGGTTGATGAGGTCAATCGCGCCAGGCTGCCAACCGGTCACAAAAACGGCCGATTTCAGCTTCACTGTTATAGTAATGAAGAGAGGCCCGCACCAACTCGGTCAGCCCCCGCGCTTCCATATCCAATCGGGTCGAACCAATCCGGGAAACGGAGACGTTGATCTGCTGCAGGTGTAGATAATGTTGGACGGCTGCCGCGGAACGGCCGTTGACCGTAAACGTCACCAGCCCGCTCTTGACGCGGCCCAGGTCATGGACGGTGACGTGGGGGAGGGCGGCTAAACGGCCGCGCAGCAATTCAGCCAGGCCGGTCACGCGCTGCCAGATGTTGGCCAGCCCCCACTGTTGGGCATAACCAATGGCTGCGGCCAGTCCCAGTTGTCCGGCCACGTTGCGCTCCCAATTCTCGAAACGGCGGGCGTTGGGCTGCCATTGGTACCGGTTGCGCCCCAGCCAGTCGGCAGCGCGAATGTCAATAAAGGGCGGTTCTAACTCGTCGAGCCGCTCCCGACGCACGTAGAGGAAGCCGGTGCCCCGCGGTCCACGCAGATATTTGCGGCCGGTGGCCGAGAGGAAATCACAGCCAATCGCCTGTACATCCAGGGGCATTTGCCCGGCCGACTGGCAGGCATCCAGCAGATAAAACACACTGGCTTCACGGGCGAGCTGGCCCACGGCCGCGGCCGGGTTGACCAGGCCGCCGTTGGTGGGCATATGGGTTAGCTCAATCAGCTTCACCCGTTCATCCAGCAGTTCGCCCAGAGCCGTCAGGGAAATCTGGCCGCTTTCATCATTGGGAACAACCTCTATATGGGCACCCACCTGGTTGGCCCGCTGCAGCAAGGCCAGGTAGTTGCTGCCGTAGCTGGCGCTGCTGGTCAAGATGCGGTCACCAGCAGCCAGGGGAATGGCGTAAAAGGCCATATCCCAGGCGCGGGTAGCGTTTTCCACAAAGGCGATTTCGTCCGGATGGCAGTTGAGCAAAGCGGACGTAACATTGTAGAATTCATCCAGTTCGGTCGTCATTTTGTCGGCCGCTTCGTAAGCACCGATTTGGGCTTCGCGGTGCAGATGGTTTAGCGTTGCAGCCAGGACCGGCTCAGGCATCAGGGCAGCCCCGGCGTTGTTGAAATGGGTCACGTGTTGGCAGCCCGGCGTTTCTAGCCGGGCACGGTTGAGATCAATCATCCTGAGGTAGATTCCGGATCAAAATCGAATAGTTGCGCGTTAAACTCGGCGGGCCAAATTGTAGCCTTGTCAAAGCGAACACCGTTGAAGTCCGCACCATCCCAGCGGACGCCAGTCAGGTCTGCGCCATACAGCGTGGCACCGGCCAGCAAGGCGCCCGTAAGACCGGCACCACAGAGATTGGCCCGCGTCAGATTAGCCCCGACAAGTTCGGCCCCTTTCATTGATGCCCCTGCCAAATTAGCGTCTGTAAGATTGGCTTTGAACAGCACAGCTTCGTATAAATTGGCCGCTGCTAAATTGGTGCCAACAAGATTGGCATAAAAGAGGTTGGCACGGGAAAGGTCGAGGTAGGACAGATCCAGGCCGGAAAGGTCCACACCCCGTAAGCAGACTGGTGAAGAGCCAGTAGCAAGGATTTTGATGACGTCTTGTCGCGTTAACTCAGCCATACCAAAAGGTTCCTGTCGCTGGTAGGAAAGACCCCAATAATAGCACATTAGTTCTTATAAGGCGACAAAGAATGGGACAAAGCAAAATCTTTTAGCGTCAGCACCGCCGCACCCAATGGCCACAGCGGAGAGATGAGTAGCAGGCCGCGAATGGCCTGTAGGGTGGGGGGTGTTAGGTCTTAAGCTGCCGGGCCTGGCCGGCCGTCAGCACAGATGACGCAGGCTTTGGCCGACAGCCGGGCGTAGACCCTAACAGCCGGCAGCCCGTTGTTGACACTGGCCAGGCTGTAGCCCTGAAGGAGTTATTCATTGCTGGCTTCCAAGTGTTTTTGCTGTTCGTGGTATCTCTGCAACTCTTCTCTAACCTTGGCCTCCATTAGCAACCGGGACACTTTGCCTTTGTGCTGCAAAACTTCCTTTTCATTAAAGCGCAGGAACTCATCCAGCTTATCAACCCATTGTTGCATATACATCGGCCGTTTTTCTACGGGCTGCAACTCCTCTACTTTCCGCTAACTGGTGTTTGACAAACCCAACCAATTGTGCATATATAGGAAATAAAGTTTATGTCAACCAAGATAACAGTTTATGTTAATCAAAACCATTTGCAAAAACGGCGCTGTGTTGACATAAGTGCCACGATTTTGGAGATGCACAAAGTGCCAGTTTTGTCAAACATGAGTTAGCGGAACCTAGAGAACTCTGCATATGCCAGAAATTGTTCCACGAGTAAGTTCAGCCGTTTCAGTTCAATTTCTTGGAGATAATTCTTGGCTACCTTGGCGTCTTTAGCAGTTACTACCTGGCCTGACCAATTGGTCAATCCCATGGCCGGCGATTGGCTGTTAATGCGTTCGGTGATCAGTTCGGCTGCTGTCCGGCCGTGGATCGCAGAATGGAACTTGTTTTGGACCGTGGCGAAAAACTCCTGTGCCTGAGCCGTCTTGGTATCGTAATCAATACTGGTGGCAAAAATATCTGGCACTTTGCGATAGAACTGTTTTTCGGATGTCCGGATCCGACGTACACGCTCGACCAGTTCATCAAAATAATTGCGCTCATTTCCTTCCAGACGCTCGTCGTTAAGGATAAATCCTTTCACCAGATATTCTCGCAGTGTCCCGGTGGCCCAAATGCGGAACTGGGTGCCGCGGTGAGATTTGACCCGGTATCCTACAGAGATGATCGCATCCAGATTATAATATTCGACTTCTCGGGTTACCGTGCGGCCACCTTCCTGTTGAACTGTTGCAATTTTTGCAACGGTTGCCCTTGGCTCTAGTTCGCCTTCTTTGAAGACATTCTGAATATGCCGGGATATAACTGACTTGTCCCGTTGGAATAGCTCAGCCATTTCCTTTTGTGTCAGCCAAACCGTCTCATCTTGCATGATGACTTGTATTTGGGTCTGACCATCTTCGGTTTGGTAAAGAATCAATTGCGAATTCTGATTGCTGTCCATCGGGTGGTCTCCCTATGCGGGTCGATATTAGCACAAACATTCTAGCAGAAACCGATAAAAAGCCCAAGCGCATAGTAACTGTCCAAGAATAACTTCCCGATTTGCTGTGGCCGGTGTCCTCACCGTGCCACCCAAGTTATTTTTAGACGATTCCATAGTTGCCGATAATTGTAGGATCCCATAGTTTTTCTAGACGTTTGTCCCATACTTTTTGAAAAAACACTACTGTTATTCCGCGGTTTTTGAGAATAGCCTCTCGTTCAAATGGTCCGCTATCTCACAGTTTTTGAGATAGTTGTCTCGCAGTTTTTGGGGTTTATTACAGTCGGTGGGGCAGTCACCCGCCCCACCGACTGTAATAAACCCCATGATGCGCTGCGAACGATTGAGAATGGTCTGGCACGGGGAGCGCTGCTGCCGCTGCCGGAGCCGGTCTGGTATGGGGAACGGCCGTTTTTCCAGGTGGGTGACAGGGTGCGGGCGTTCGTAGGCGGGCAGGTCAAGGCGGTGGGGCGTGTGGCTCGCCTGCGAGAAACGCGCCATTGGGAGTATGAGTTGGACACGCTGCCCAACGTCTGGTTTGCGCGGGCGTTGTTGGTGCCAGACCATTCAGAGCAATAACGCGCCTATCCCGTCCCCGCTCGATAGTAAACCAGCCATGTTTCCTTTGACTGCGGTCGCGTCGGTTTCTCGGCTGGGTAGGGCCATCAGGTCTGCACCTCGGTCTGGTTGCAGGCGTCAACGGCCGCATCTTCTCCGTGTACGATTGCCGCAGTCGTCTGGCTGTTGCTACGGCCGTTTCTCTGGACGGCGGGTTGGGCAGGTAACGAAACGACCGTTTCGCTCCTTGCCGGCTGCGCCCCATCTCCGCACTGACACGGAGACACATGACGTGTCTCCGTGGAAGGACTGCTTGCGATATAACGATATGCGGCCGTGCTGCCTGCGTTTTGCTTGTTCGCGTGGTTTGCTCCGTCAGCCGACAGGCCAATCTATTGCCGTAAGGCATGCAGTTTGATAACATCTTGCGGATTTTCACAGAAAAATCCGCAGCAATCTGTTCGATCCGTTTTATCTGTGGTTAAGAATAGGGTAAAATTCAAGACATGGGCGACTACTTTAGTCCAAACAGCTTTGACTTGAAAAGGATAGGGCAATGACAAAAATAACGATTACCAAGGACAACTTGCTGAGTCTAACTGAATTTAAGGCACTGCTGGAACAGTCAAACACACGCAGTTCGACAATGGACTACGTTTATCGCCTGCTGCGTGAATTGGTCGCCTTTGAAGAGAAATACGACATGGCCACAGACGTCTTCTACGCCCGCTTTATGCGTGGTGAAATGGGTGACGATTTGCCCTACATCAAATGGGCCGGCCGTTATGAACTATATCTTGAAGCCAAACAAACCATTGACAGCCAGTTAGCTGAAGCAAAAGTACCTGTGGCCATCTAATGCTGGACCGGTATCTTCACCGACTCTACGACACAATCATCTCTCGTGGTTATCTTGAAATTGAGCGACTGGACTTCGATGAACTGCCACAGCGTCAGGGAATCATCGAAGGGCGATTAAGGTTTCCAGATGGCTCATTGCTTGATTTTGATGAAGTGGTCATCATTCGCAACGAACAGCTTGTGAAGCTGCGCTATGCCTATCACTACCAAGACGAATCAGGCGAACGAATCTTTCGCTACGACAATGCCCCTCATTACCCAGAGATCTTTACCTATCCCCATCACAAGCATGTTGGCTCAACCATTGAACCATCTCAAATTCCCGATCTCAGCGACGTTCTGCGCGAAATTGAACAGTTGATCTTTGGGGTAGACTAACGGCCAATTTCTTCGACCACCATAAACCTATGCAGGAGCGAGACGGCGCAGGCGAAGAAAGGCTGGTTGTGGCCAGGTTGATTTCCACGCCATCCTGCCCCTACGGGTCATCGTGAGGGCTAATTTCACGAAACAGTTCCAGCGCCTGGGCATATGCCTGGGCCAACATCACCTCACCGGCCGGCGTCGCCGTGTAATACTTACGCACTTTGCCTTCAACCACCTGCTTTTCCGATACCAGATAGCCCTGCTCTTCCAGCCGGTGCAGAATCGGGTAGAGCGTGCCCGGACTGAGGTCATAGCCGTGCGTGGCCAACTCGCGAATCATCTCCAGACCATAAATCGGCGCTTGCGTCGCGTGGTAGAGGATGTGAATCTTTATAAAACCGAGGAAAAAATCACGAATCATTTTTAGATGACACCGGTAGCCAGGCCTAACCCCAGCAGGACAAGCATATAGCCAACAATCAACTGTACTGTACGCAAAGTAACCTTTTTCAGCAAGCGCCGGCCCACATAAGAGCCGATGAACGCGGCCAGCGTAGCCGCAACCACCAGCCCGCCAATATCTGCTTCCAGCGCAGAGAAGGATGTGGCGTAAAAGACCAGCCCGTACACCAGCAGGCGAGCCATGTCTACCACAACGGCCGCTACCACGCCCGTGCCGATAAAAGCCTCTTTGTCCAGTCCCAATTTTAGCAGAAAGGCCGAACGCAGCGCCCCCTGGTTGCCCGACAGCCCGCCGAAGAAGCCGGACAGCACACCGCCCCACGGGAGGTATTGGCGATCAAAGGTGAGCCGGCTCAGCCGCGGTGACAGGTCAAACAGGGCGAAGAAAACGATAATGATACCGATGACCAGCTTAACGGCCGTTACCTCATTTACCCCTTCCCCCAACCGGTAGACAAACAGCGGCGGAATAGCGGCAAACAAGCCCAACAGCCAGGCCCCCACCATCGCCGCTGCCGCCGCCGGAATAGCAAAACGGGCCACCACCCACCAATCCGCATGGCGACCCATCAGGGCCACTTTGAACAGATTGTTGGCCAGATGGACAACGGCCGTAGCCGCCACCGCCACCTCCACCGGGAAAAAGATGGCAAAAGCCGGCATCAGCAGTGTACCCAGGCCAAACCCGGAAAACAAAGTCAAAGCGGCTACGATAAGCGCAACCAGACAAACAAGAACGTAAGCTAACATATGACGCCCTACAAATCCCAACGCACGGGCAGACCTGCGTGTCTGCCCTCTCCGGGCGAACACACTGGTTCGCCCTTACCCTGCGTGTCTACCCACTCCGGGCGAACACATTGGTTCGCCCCTACATTGGGCCATAACCTCCTAAATTACCAAAGAGCCTTGCCAGATTGCGCTTGACAGCAATCGGCTCTTTCATATAATCACTTCGCGATAACGAGACACGATAATGATAAACCTTTACAAGTTCTCGACCAGCGCCAAACGTCACTAAAACAGCCCGACTTTTGTAATGGTGGCATGGTTCATAAACAGATTGACAATTCATTGACCGAAGACGAAGGACCGAAGACGGATGTTTGGTGTAACGCCGTCCTTCGTCCTCGGTCCTCGGTCAAACTTGTAAAGTGATCTCTGAATGGCTATGAACCATCGCCAAAACCCAAGCCTATGAAAACAAACGAAGACCAACCAATGCGTAACCAACTGCGCCGCGATTTAACCCTGATTGACGCCATTGGCGTTGGACTGGGGGCCATCATCGGGGCCGGCATTTTTGTGGTCACGGGCGTGGCCGCCGGCGTGGCCGGTCCCGCTTTTCTCCTGGGGATGCTCATTGCCGCCGGCGTGGCTACCTGCAACGCCCTTAGCTCGGCCCAACTGGCGGCCACTTATCCCCAGTCGGGCGGCACCTATGAGTATGGCTACCGGCTGCTCCATCCCTGGCTGGGTTTTGCCGCCGGCTGGATGTTTCTGGCCAGCAAACTGGCGGCCGGCGGCACGGTGGCGCTCGGTTTTGCCGGTTATCTGGCCGCCCTCATTCCGGGGCTGCCGGAGCGACCAACGGCCGTTGCCGCTATCATCCTGCTGGTGGGGGTCAACTATTTCGGCGTGAGCAAAGGGGGGCGGCTCAATACCATCATCGTTTCTATCACGCTGGCCGCCCTCGGCTACTTTGTTATTGCCGGCATCCCGGCCTTTGACAGCAACAATTTACGGCCGTTTGCCCCGGCCGGCTGGCAAGGGGTGCTGCAATCGGCGGCACTGCTCTTTTTTGCCTACACCGGTTACGCTCGCCTGGCCACGCTGGGCGAAGAAGTCCACGAGCCAAAAGTAACCATTCCCCGCGCCATAGTGATTGCCCTGGGAACGGCCGCTTTACTCTATGCGGCCGTGGCCCTGGTAGCCGTGGGCGGCGTGGGGGCCGACGCGATGGCCGGCACCGCTTCCCCCTTAGAACGAGCCGCCGCCGCTTTTACCCTGCCCGGTATTGGGTTGGTCATTGGCCTGGGTGCCGTCACGGCCATGCTGGGCGTCCTGCTCAGCCAGATATTGGGCATCAGCCGCATGGCCTTTGCCATGGCCCGCCGCCGTGACTTCCCCACCTTTTTCGATCACGTCAACCCGGCCTACGGCGTACCGGACCGGGGCCTCTTTTTGACCGGCCTGATTTTGATTCTGGTGGCTGTGTTTGGTACGCTGGAGGTCATTGTGGCCGCCGCCTCGTTTACCATTCTGCTTTACTACAGCATTACCAATCTGGCGGCGCTGCGGATGGATACGGCCGACCGCCTTTTCCCCCAGTGGATTGCCGTTCTGGGCCTGGTCTCCTGCCTGACGCTGGCTGTTACCCTCTCGCCCCCAATCATTGCCAGCGGCCTGGGTTTGTTGGCAATAGGCTTTGTCCTGCGCTGGTTTTATCGCCAGGCGACGCAGGTTTGACGATGTAGCCACAATAATCTACTGACCGAACTGATCCCAAACGGAAGCGGGGCTGGGACTACGCCACCAGCGGCGCTGACGGTGGGCGGGCTGGAGAGTGCTGCCTGGCTGACGCCTGCGGCCCGTGAGCGGCTGCGCCCGGCTGCCGCTGACCTGCTGGCCGCGGCCGATGCCAATGGCTATACGGCCGTTTACGGTGAAGATGATGCGCTGCGAACGATTGAGGCCGGTCTGGCACGGGGAGCGCTGCTGCCGCTGCCGGAGCCGGTATGGTATGGGGAACGGCCGTTCTTCCAGGTGGGTGACAGGGTGCGGGCGGTTGTGGGCGGGCAGGTCAAGGCGGTGGGGCGTGTGGCCCGGCTGCGGGAAACGGGCCATTGGGAGTATGAGCTGGACTCGCTGCCCCATGTCTGGTTTGCGCGGGCGTTGTTGGTGTCAGATCGGTTAGAGCCATAATCCACCATCTATCTCTCCTACCCCACCGCTGCCCGATAATAGGCCAACAGCGCCGCCTTCGACGCTGGCGCCGCCTGCTTGGCCGCCAGATAGCGGCGGTAGGTGGCTGCTTCTTTCTGGTTGCCGGGGTCAACGG